>CAITYL010000065.1 GCA_903896595.1 uncultured Lentisphaerota bacterium | reverse complement strand
CCCCCCGCCAAGTTGCACCTTGGCTGTTCTTGGCAAGCAACAATCCTACCTCATCAATGCTCAGGCTCCGGCCAAAGTCGCTGTACTCAATTTCTCCAGCAATCATCGTGTCGCCTTTCTGGTAGAAGGTGATGGTAATCTTCACGCCATCCTTGAAGAACTTATATGCACATTCCTTCCCGCTAGCGAAGGCGTCTGGTCCTTTGAACAACTGCCCCTGACCGTACCGCTGGATGACCTGTTCGTAGGTGGTCCCCAAGACAGACGCACTGACGATCCCGCTACTCGGCGAGGAGCCTGCTGGCTGCGAGGAAACGGACTCGGACTGCGATCCAAGCTGTGAATCGGCTACGTTACCGCCTGGAAGTGTAACTACACACTGGCTAGTAGGTTTCCCATCTCGGAATTCCCCGGCATACGTCTTCCCGTCCGTGCCGGTTAGTGTTCCTCGTCCATTCGGCTTGCTATCCTTCCATTCGCCGACGAACTTTGCCCCATCCGCATAAGTCCATGTTCCTTGGCCTTTTCGCTTACCATCCATCCATTCCCCAACGTACTTCTGCCCGTCCGGAAAAGTTAATGTTCCTTGGCCATTGTATTTGTCATCATTGAATTCCCCGACGTACTTCTGTCCGTCCGGAAAAATTAACGTTCCTTGGCCATTGTATTTGCCATCCTTGAATTCCCCGACGTACTTCTCCCCGTTCGGCAAAGTTTTTGTTCCTTGGCCATTCGGCTTGCCATCCATCCATTCCCCGACGTATGTCTCCCCGTCAGGAAAAGTAAATGTTCCTTGGCCATTGGGCACGCCGTCCTTTAATTCCCCGACATACTTCGATCCATCCGCAAGGGTGAGTGTGCGTGAGATAACGGCCTTTTCAGCCCCCGGAAGTGCTGCCACTTGTTCCTTTGGGTTCTTAGCTTTGGCGGCTGTTACAGCCGTCGTCTGCATACCGTCAAGCGTGTTCTTGGCCCCGACATTGCCGTTGCCAGCAGCCGTTCTCAAGTGCTTGACCGCAAGTTCATGGTTGGCTTCCACACCAACTCCGTTCAGGTAGCACAGTCCCAATCGGTATTGAGCCGGGGGATACCCGGCATCAGCGGCCTTTGTGTAGAGTTCGACTGCTTGCTTCTGAGACGCCGGGTCACCTGCTTTCTCAAGCACCATCGCCTTCTCTAAGAGGTCGTCGGGTGCCGGAGCAGGCGTGACAGCCACGTTGTTCGGCGGGGCGGTCTTCTTGGCGACATCGGACTTCCCGCACGAGGTACAAAGTACTGCGGTCGCCAGGCAACACAGCAAGACAAGCACGCTTCGCCATTCACGATGGACAGTACGTGTGGAAACGGTCATGGAAATTCCCCCCATCGCAAGCAAGCCGCACTTAGAACGGGCACACTCTATTCCCCTGCCGATCTGAATCGCTTGCCGCTGTGGTGGACTATATCTGTCCCTAACGGTGCCCGCAAGCATACGCCTCCGTACAGGGGAACGGGCGCAAATAATCCTTTTTTTGCTCACCCCTGCCTGCGCTGGGCCGGGAAGCACGCATCAGTTTCCCAACTCGAACCTCGCTGTTCCTGTGGGGTTGGGGAATGGAACCTCATTGGGCAAGTAACGCTTGGCGTGTCCATCCACGAACGAGAATATCGATCCTCCCGAATGCCTGATGCTGGGTGAATCGGCAGGCCCGGTTGTGCCATCGTTTGTGACATACCCGAAGCCATCGTTCGTGCTGCCATCGCAGCCGAGGGGGGCCTCTTCATACATCAAGAACGTGCAGGTGGGACTTGGGACACGGTTCAATGACGGTGAAGCGACGAAGCCGGTATAGAAAGTTGGACGTCCGTATACCTCGCCGTTGACGCAGTAGCTGTTGCCTCGCTTGGTTTGGTCAGACGGGCAAACGTATACCTTTTCTGCCTGGGCATAAGAATACAACACGCCCAGTTTGGGATCGAATTGTGTGGCTGCCCCGAAGCTGGTGTAATACATCCAGCCCCCTAGTTTGTCATTGCCGCCATTCACGGTATATGCACCAGGCAGACAATCGTTGCTGTCGTGTGCGTAAATGGACATAGCGAACGATAACTGTCGTTCGTTGCTCAGACACGAGATGGCTAGTGCCTTCTCTTTGGCTTTGGCCAAGGTGGGCAACAACATGCCTGCCAGGATCGCTATGATGGCAATCACTACCAAAAGCTCTATGAGAGTGAATGCTGATTTTCCTTGCTGATGGCTAGTCTTCATTTCATTTCTCCAGTCTTGTCCTGTTGGCTGATACGCTGGTACGGCTTCCCGCATTTCGGGCAGTTCCACAACGAGCGGTCAGCGCTTTGAGATTCCAGCAGGCTGTAGGCGAAGTCTTTGTTGCAAAACGGACAGAACGCTCGCCCCGCATAGTCGGGTTCTCGGTTACCGCTGGCGAAATTGATGAGCATCCAGAGTCCCGCAAGGATTGCGGCTCCAGCAATGCAGGCCAGTTTCTTGTTCTGTCCCAACTGCCGAGTGGCGTCACCCGAGAAGACTTGGCCCTTTATGTCACCCCTGTTTTGCCAGGCACTGGTTGTCCACATCCACATGATGGGTGGCCAGACAAAGAGCAGCATAACGGTAAAAAACCAGGTTTCGTGTTCCCTCAACTTCTGGCGAAGGAACATCAGGCAGACATAGGTGACCGACAATGTGGCCCCTATGAGGAACCACCATTTGGCCACGAACCAAATCAGTTTCAGCACGATCATCGATCCCTCCTATCCCTGTTGTTTGTTGACAAGAACGTGCCATGTTCGGCTTGAGAATCCAGCGCCCCATAGAGAAGCAGCGGGATGTCATTTGAACAACGCCAGTTGTTCACCGTTGAGCAGTCTACGGACAGCCCCTCCTGTTTGTTACAGGGGTCCCCGTGCTTCAGAGGCCATAACGCCACGGATACCAAGCTCCGCCCAGAAGAAGGGGCCACGAACCCTGGATGCTCAGCCGAGGGAGTTCTACCTCTGTTGACAAAGTAGAACGAGGGACAATCAGCGACGAGGGAGAATGGTGCCGGTCGGGAAGACCCGCCAGAACGCCATAAGGCGGACTCCCCGGCGACGATTACTTGATGAACCGGGCTCGGAACTCCCGGATGTAGAGGTCGATGAACTCATCGCCGGACAGGAGGATCTGCTGTAACTTGAAGTCGTCTTGGAAGATCACCTTCAGACATCGCTCGCCGTCGTCAATGCGACCGGACACGTGCTTCGCATCCGCCACTATCCGCAACGTGTGCCAGTCCGACAGAAGATCCTGCGGCTCCAACGGGATCGTTCGCACGTAGGGCGAGGACCGACTCGGCAGGTCTCCCGCAGACAACCCCTTAAACCATTTGTAGCTGACGGCAACCCCAATGTCATCAAAAATGGCGGGTTTGTCCCTGAACACGACCTGGAACGCACCGGCAGCCGACATTTTGAAGACGATTGTCAGCTCAACTCGGGTTGTGCCCGGCGGCAATGGGTAGGCCCAACCGAAGTCCGGGCCGCTACCGGGCGACGGAAACAATCGGTATCCCTGGGGTACCTTCATCCATGAGCCGCCGTTGGCAACGACGTTCTTCCAGAGGCCGTTGCCCACGCCTTCGAGCAGATCCACAGCCCCTTCACTAAGCAATGGTGTAGAACTCGTGGTCTTGTCAGGAGTAAACGGCTCGGCGGCGGTTGCGCCTGGTTGGCCATAGGCCGTCCCGGCAGGGCGCACGTTCGGCGGATTGGTGGCAGTGGGAGCTGGGCTGCAAAAAAGCTGCCAGTGCCCCACCAACCGGATCGCCGCCAGACAGCAGGCAACGACAGCCAGCCGCATCCAGGCCCTCGCTTGTCGTGGCCGACGTGTGAATGGCCGGGCCGGAACGCTACCAATGACCGTGCTTTCGGATTCGGCCAGAGCCCGTTCGAGTTCGCCACCATCACGAAAACGCTCCTGCGGGGCCTTGGCCAGGCATCGGTCGATGATATGCTGCAAAGTAGGCGGGACCAGCGGGCCGAAAGCGCCAAGACTGCGATGCGGCTCCTCTGCAATCTGCCGCATTAAGGCGGTGGGCGTACTAGCGTTGAAGGGTAATTTACCCGTGAGCAACTGGTAGAAGACCACGCCCACGGCGAAGATGTCTGTTGCCGGGGTTACCGGCTGCCCTTCGATCTGTTCCGGGGCCATGAAGCTCAGCGTCCCGACCAACTCCCCCGCCTGGGTCACGGCAGTCTGACGAGAAAGATCTTTGACCACGCCGAAGTCGGTCAGCTTCACCCGTTCCAGGCCATCTTCGAGCAGGATGTTGGATGGTTTCACATCACGATGGACGATCTGTCGTCGGTGGGCTTCTCCAAGACCAGCGGCGACCTGCCGAATGATGCTGGCCGCTGTCTGCGCCGTCATCAGCCCTTCTTTGGCGAGCAGCCGGTCAAGGCTTGTGCCTCGAATGTATTCCATGGCGTAGAAGAGGCGGCCATTGTCCTCGCCCTGGCCAAGAATACGAACGACATTCGGATGGTCTAACTGGGCGGCTACCCGGCACTCGGCATGGAACCGCTTCTGGTAGTCAGAGTTCCGACTATACTCAGGCCGGATGGCCTTCACGGCTACCATCCGGGCCGAAGTGATGTCGTAGGCCTTGTAGACAACCCCCATCCCGCCGTCGCCCAGTTTGTCTAGGATCAGGTAGCAGCTGATCTGTTTCGGCATGTCCGATGCGGGGGATGTCGGGACAACAGCGGGTTCGGGCTGGGGCGAAGGACTTGCCGCTGGCAGATGGTCGAGGGTTACCTTGAGATGGGTCAGGCTGGTGGCGAGCAGCGCAAAGGTGCCAACGGCCTTGGTGCAGGTCGGGCAGGTGCGGATGTGGTCGGCCATGTCGGACGGGATTTCCCCGGTACGGTCGAACACCCACTCGTACAGTTTTTCCTCTGAAGGGCAATCCATAGGTTTGGACCTGAGTCTGCAACAAGGCGCTCCATCGACTCCCGGCGGAACCAGTTGATGCCATCAGTGAAGCCAGGGTTGCGTGCCTGCTGTTGCCTGACCATGCTACGAACTCAAGGGCTTTTTTGTTACGCTTTGTCCGGCTGGAACACGCTCGTGATGGCATCTTTGCCGTACTCGTCTAGCAGGGGCAGCAACGCTTCCTTGAGGCTCTGAATGGCTCGAAATAGGCGGACACGGGCGTTTACCGGCGTGATGTCCAGGGCGTTCGCCACCTCTTCCGTGGAAAGACCGTGAGCGTAGCGCAAGGTCAGCGCCGTGCGGGCGTCTTCCGGCATGGCCCGCACCACGTCGGCGATATGGCTCCGGATGTCCTTGCGCACCGCTTTGCCTGCCGGGGACGTTGTTGTATCACAAATGCGTTCGATCATCATACCGATGGAACTGTTCTCTGTCCATTCGACCTCGATTGTGCCACGGCGACGAAGGTGATCCAGGCACAGATTGCGGGCGATACGGAAGATCCACGGCTGAAAAGGGCAGGCGGTGTCGTAGCTGTCGGCCTTGCGGTAGAGCCGCAACAGCACCTCATGGGCGATGTCTTCCGATTCGTGCCAGTCTTTCAGGTAGCTGGCACAAAACCTGACCAAGGGCAAGCGATAGCGGGTGGCGAGCGTGGTCCAAGCGGTCTCGTCCCCTTGGGACACGCCTTGCATCAATGCTTCATCGGGCCGGGAATCTTCGACAATGGCAGCTTCCGTGCTCTGGTCGCTAGCCATGAATCTCCCCTTCTGGATTCAGTCTGTGGTCGATGAATGCAGACGGTGGCGAACAACGGATCAGCCCGCCAAGGAAAAACTATATGCCTGCTCCCGTCTGTCAAACGTGTGGGAATATAGAAGGAATCCCGTGCTTAGCAAGGATCGGGGCCTGCCTCTTCCGCAACCCCAGTAATCCCGTCCCAAGATAAGGTGCCGTTTGCCGCCTGCAACCTCAAACGGGGAGATTGCCTGGAGGAGCGCAACAGCAGTCTCACCGCTCCGTTTGCCACGCAGGGTGGTTACATTATCGTTGTTTGACTGGATTTCACACCGACGAAAATACCTGCGTGCGGCAGTTAAGTCCCCGTGGGATTGAGCGGAGAAGCAACCCTATGGCCAAGAAATCAGACCATCCGAAATCGCCCTATCTGGCCTCGCTTGATGAGGTCAGGATCACCCGTGACGGGAAGACCGCCATTGTGGAGTATGTCGAGGAAAACATCGTCAGCACGCACCACACCATCGGCCCGAAGATCCGGGACATGTCTGATGAGGACATCCTCGACCTGCACAACCAATCGATCCGAGTTCGGGGCGAAGCGGCAGCCGAGTACCGGAACAAGCCCCTGGTTGAGATCCCGCTGGGGAATTCCCAGGTTGAGTACCACCGGGATGCCGACCAGTGGGTCCCTCGTGGCGACGTACTGCGGTGCATTGTCGAAGAGGACACGGAAGAGGATTGCCGCCTTCCCGCCATCGTAATCGACGATCAGGAGCTGACATGGGAGGAGTTCGGCAGGCTGATGCTGATTCGTGCTGGCTGGGGCATGCGGATTGCGTTCGTCGAGAAAGACGAGCTGCACCGGATGCCGAAGATCGAGGTGCGTGAACCAGACGAAAAGGGAGCAGGAAATGGCTGACTCTCAGATTGAGATCCACCAATGCCCCGATTGTCAGCACCGTCAGGAGGTGACAGTCTGGAAAACCCTGGATGTCACACTTGACCCTGGACTTCGTGACAGACTCTTCAAGGGGGAGATCAACGGGTTCACCTGCCGGAAGTGCGGTATGGCCGGGAGGATTAAGTCATCCTTGCTCTACCATGACATGGCTCGACAGTTCTGCGTGCAGTACTACCCGTCCGAGGTTATTGACAAGGACGACTTCCTGACCAACTTCACGCCGGACGGGAACGTCATTGTGAAGGGTATCCCATCCAATGGGGACAGTTACCAGCTCAATCCCCATGTCGTATTCGACCTTCGGGAACTCGTGCGGTACGTTCGCTTCCGGGAGCGGCTTTGCGAGGTCTGGGAGAAGGAATGAGCCTTGTCCTGAGCGTTGCCGGATCACGGGAAACTAGGGCTCTGTGGATGCGGGAACGGGTGAAGGACGTGACTAGGCTGGCGCTGAACCCGGATTTCTGCCCGGTCGGCGGGGAGTAAGGCATCCCCTCCGGCATAGTGGCCAACTTTCCGCAGATGTAGCACCGTTGCACCCTGCGGTAAGCTCTGCCAGCCCCCCCACCTTGCCGTACTGGGGGGAGGGGGGGGGCGCAAGTTCGACTTCGGCTGCAATCGTGCAACGGTTGAGAGGGTAGGCAGGGCTCACTCCCGTGAGCGGCAAGAAGCCTACAGGATCATCTCGCTGGGTGAGGATCGTTCCTGCCGGGGGGTACTACGGCGCAAAGCGGAGTGGTCCCGCCGGGTGTGCAGGGATGCGGCAATCTTCTTCAGCGCCTCGACATCCAGGTGGAAATCGAGTTGCGCAACAACTCTGGCACGGAGGGGGATATCGTAGGCTTTCCCGTAACGGCCCATACTCTCGGACGCCCCTTTGATCCCGTGTCCCACAAGTCCGCAGATTACGGGATCATCGACCTCAAGTTGCTTGAGGGTATTGATGAAGGTGTGTCGGAACGAATGGAAGACTTTCTTGCGTTCCTTGGTGACAAGTTGACGATTAAAGGTACCGAAATCTTTGGAGAATTGGTGGCCGTAAGAACCGTTGCGGTACGTTAGTGCAGGCCACAGCTGTTTTTGGCTGGATTTCTTGGCGTTCTGCCAATAATTCAAAAAACCGACGTCGATCAACAGTGAGTGAATCGGCACCAGCCGTCTGCCCGCCTTTGTCTTGACTCGCTTCTCATCAGTAGTGGTGTTTACGTCAAAACACCAGACACCCTTCTCCTGCCGGATGTCTGCAATACTGAGCTGGCAAATCTCGTTTTGCCTCATGCCGGAATGCAGGGCGATCAGGGGTATCCAGAACCGTTCGTGTTGGCTGGATTGGCCTTGCCGAATCCATTTTGACAGACGGCTGAAGATGCATTCGATATCTTTCTGCGAGTAGGGGTCACGCTCCTCGTCTTCCCTCTCTTCTGACGCTATTTCCATTTTAGACGCCGGGTTCCGGGATATATAGCCAGCATCCAAGGCATACACGAACACTGAGCATATCCGGCGCAAGTATTTATTGACGGTCTTGTGGGACAGCGTTTTCTGCACCGGCATGGCCAAGACCTGCTGGATGTTTTTGCCCCGGTACTTGGGAACGTTGTGCATGTTGGGCGGAAGACGTTGCAGGTCGGCAAGGAATGTGGCCATCTTTGGACGGTCAATCGCCGTAATGGGGGTATCCGCTCCGAAATACTCCATGAAAATCTTGAAGATCGCTTGGTTTTCCCCCTTGGTCTTGACCGTCCACTTCTTCTTGGACAGGGCTTCGTTGATGTACTCTGTGACGACCATGGACAAGCAGGGGCCTGCTACGGGAGGGGCGGTTGCCGGGGCAGGGGAGACTGCCGCTGTTGTCACTGACGGTGCGACCAGGTAGGACTGCTGGCTATCGTAGGGGTTCTGGTAGTCGCCTTCAAACCGGGCAAGCTGGGTTTCGAGGATTTCGAGATGGGCCTTCAGCGCCGCCCGGCACAGGAGAAGATAGCCGGGGGTATCATTCGGCTCGGTAACGCCGCCGCTGCGGAGGATGCGGTCGGCGTAGTGGCCACCCAACGCCCGTTGGTGCTTCTTGGACACAAGCGCATCAAGGACGGTTCCGATGCGTTCCCGGTATATCTCGGCGACTTCGTCTGGGTTGGGAACGGTGTCCCGCATTTCCCAGCCCGTAGCCCGCTTCTCCTCGTCCTGCTTCAGAGAACGCTGGACGTAGGCCGCAACCAAATTCCGGACCTGTTCGTCGGTCAGCATACCGGTACGCCTCACCGCAAAGACCGTTGATATCTCTTGGTGGAGAATATGTGCCCGAAGCTGCGCCTCTTCAACAGTCCTCGTTTCCAGGCTAAAACGGAGGTGGCGGAGCCGCATGACCTGGATCATGTCCGTTGGGACCCGGCAACGGTAGTAGAAGGGACCGTCTGGCTTTCGGCGGTAGAGACGGGAGGCGTGGCACGGCTCGGTATTCACGGCGTTTTCCGGTCCAAGTGTGACACATCTTGTAGCACACTTGCCGGAAAAGCCGGAATGTTACGCCATTAGCGATCCGTTAGCCGTTGCTTTCCATATAGTAATGGAATGAGATGGTGGAGGCGGGGGGAGTCGAACCCCCGTCCTGTCGTGGAGCCGCGTCAGCCACTACATGCTTAGTCCGTGCTTAGATCTCACTCTCCGGTCTGGCGACGGACGGCCGAACCGGAGAGCCAGCATCCTGTTGTTTTCTCGCTTCGGCCCCCGGGTGCGCGGAGCCTTGGCCAGCCTGATAATTACGCTTCCGACCCCTTATCAGGCGTCAGGGCGGAAACGTCACCGCAATTTAAGCGGCGAGAGCGAGTTCTTGGTTCGCTGTTACTGTTTTGACCGATGTTTTAGGAGGCCGACGATCATCCTCCGCATGCAACTGACGTTTCACCCCGGCAGTCGAAACCAATTTCGCCCCCGTTGTCAAACATCAAACCACACCATACCGCCCCGCAAGCAAAAAGCAAGCCGGATGCCGGATGATGTTGGGGCCACCCTTTTGAAAAAGGGTGATCCCCCCGCGCTTCGCGCTCCGCAGCCCCGGCTCCGCCGGGTCGCTCACATGTTCGCTCTGCATCCCCCTTCCTAAAACTTTTGTACGTTTTTGCGGATTCCGCAGGCCGCCCCGCTGCCCCAATCGTGGTTTGTTGCACAGAGCGGCCTGCGAAATCCGCAAAAGGCAGCAAAAAGGTTTGACGGAGGGTTTGGGAACCGCCTTTCCTCAAAAGGGGGTTCCCAACATCACTGTCATGCATCTTGACGCGCGGCGGGTTTGACATTCCGGGAAAGTTTGCTATGGTGTGTTTTAAACAAGTGTTTGAATTGAGTGTTTAAAAGCTATGAGCAACGTTCGAACCAATTCGCGGGAACCGGGGGAGACGCGCCGGCAGTTGCTGGAGGCGGCCTGCCGGGTGTTTGCGGAAAAGGGGTTCCGGGACGCCACGGTGGCGGATATCTGCGAGCGCGCCGGGGCCAATATCGCGGCGGTGAACTATCATTTCCGCACCAAGGAGACGTTGTACGTCGAGGCGTGGCGTCTGGCGTTTCAGCGCTCGTTGGACGCGCATCCCCCCGACGGCGGCGTGCCGCCGACGGCGCCGGCGGCGGAACGGCTGCGTGGCAAGATCCATTCCGTGCTCAGCCGGATCACCGATCCGGAGAACCGCGAGTTCGCCATCATCCACCAGGAGTTTGCCAATCCGACCGGCTTGTTGGCGGAGGTATTGCGGGAATGCATCGACCCGTTGCGCCAAAGCACGCTGAGGATTGTCCGCGAATTGCTGGGGCCCAAGGCGTCCGAGCGGGACGCCGGGTTGTGCCAGATGAGCATCATGTCCCAGTGCATGCATCCAGGGATTCGCCGCCGGCACCAACCCGCCGGTTCCGGTCCCCCGTGCCCGCCCGGCCCCATTGATCCGGCATTGGATACCGATATTGCGATCATTGCCGAGCATATCACCCGCTTTAGTTTGGCCGGCATCCAGGAGATTCGCCGGCACCTTGAGGAGGGGGAGGCTGTTTAGGATGAAGGCTGTTAGGCTGTTAGACTGAAGGCTGTTAGGCTGAAGGTAATTAGGAACTAATTCTACTTTGATAGAATGAAAATCGTTGTCGTGATCGAATCGAGTACGATGGACGACAACGACTACGACAACGAGCACACGAATCGGGAATTTAACAAAGTAGAATTAGCCTGAACTATTCATGAATTTGGACAGGAGAAATCCGGAGAGAACGGAGAAAAACTTCTCGGTGGCCTCCGGTTCAAAAACAAACCATGGGACGCAAAAACCGATAACGATGTTCACGTGTAGCAAAGCGATTGCATCGCGCTCTTCGAGCGGCACGGTCTCGATCTGGCGGGCTGCACGCCCTTTGCTACAAAAGTGTGTTCGCGTTCTATGCTGAATTCTGGCTTCTATTTTCTATATTCTGAATTCTTGTGTTTTTTGCACGAGGCTCAATTATGAAAACCGTTACTAAAAGCATTCTGGTTGTGGTTGGTTTCGCGGTGGTGGCGGGGACGGGGGGCGCGGTTTGGTGGCATGCGAAGTCCGCATTGCCGGCCACCACTTACCGCACCGCCGCCGTGACCCGCGGCGTCGTGGTGTCCACCATCGGGGCATCCGGCACGGTGGAGCCGGAGGAATTGGTGGATGTCGGGGCCCAGGTTGCCGGCCAGATTCTCCGTTTCGGCAAGGACGAGGCGGGGCGCCCCATTGATTACGGTTCGGAGGTGGCGGAGGGAATGGTTTTGGCGGTGATTGACGACGCTGTTTACCAGGCGGCGGTGGCCGAGGCGACCGCGCAACTGGCCCAGGCCAGTGCGAACCAGCTCAACGCCGAAGCCAGCCGCGACCAGTTGAAGGCCAAGCTGCACCAGGCGGAACGCGACTGGGAACGGGCGAAGAAGCTCGGCCCCTCGGATGCCCTGGCGGAAAGCAGCTATGACAATTACGAGGCGGGTTTTGAGATTGCCAAGGCCAACCTGGCGATGGGCGAAGCCGCCATCACCCAGGCCAAGGCCAGCGTCGCGCAAAACCGGGCCGTGCTCCAGCGCGCCCAGCGGAACCTGGGCTTTTGCACCATTGTCTCGCCGGTCCGGGGCGTGGTTATTGACCGGTGCGTCAATATTGGCCAGACCGTGGTGTCCAGCCTCAACGCCCCGAGCCTGTTCCTGATCGCCAAGGACTTGAAGCGGATGCAGGTGTGGGTGGCGGTCAACGAGGCTGACATCGGCAACGTGCATCCGGGGCAGCCGGTGAGCTTCACGGTGGACGCCTTTCCCGGCGAGACGTTCCGCGGCACGGTCAAGAAAGTCCGGCTGAACGCCAGCGTGTCGCAGAACGTGGTCACCTACACCGTCGAGGTCAGCACCGACAACCCCGGCGGCCGGCTGCTGCCGTATCTGACCGCCAACGCGCAGTTTGAGCTGGCGCGGCGCGACCAGGTGCTGCTGGTCCCCAATGGCGCGCTCCGCTGGCAGCCCAAGCCGGAACAAATGGTCGCGGCCGCGGCCGGCGCGAAACCGGCAAAGGCGCGCCAGGGGGCAGGCAAGGAGAGTGATGCCACGGCCGGCACCGGCACCGTCTGGGCGCTGGACGGGGAGCAGGTGCGGCCGGTGGCCGTTCGCACCGGCATTACGGACGGCATTGTCACTGAAATTTCGGGCGCCGGCGTCACGGAAGGGCTGACCGTGGTGATTGGCGAAAAGAGCGCCAGCAAGGCGGAAGCGCCGGCGTCGGGCACGGTCAATCCATTCACGCCGAAAATGCCGTCGCGGCGCAGCGCCGCCCCGCCGCCGCCGCCCCACTAACCTGAGTGATTCACCATCAGTCGATTAACCGCGAAAGAACGCAGAGAACGCGATGCAATCGCTTTGCTACATGGATATTTTCTTTCTCTGTGTTTCCGTGCCTCTGTGAGAGACTGGTTTTGACGTAAAAATATGGTATGAGTTTCTTTCCCGGCCCCGCGCAAAAGGCGCCAGATTATGTCCCTCATTGAATTAAAAAACATCTGCAAGGACTATCCGATCGGCGACGGTAGCGTCTCCGTGCTCAAGGAGGTTTCGCTGACCATTGAGCGCGGCGATTTTGTCTCGCTGATGGGGGCGTCAGGCTCGGGCAAGAGCACCCTGATGAACATTCTGGGCTGCCTGGACCGGCCGACGGCGGGCGAGTATTGGCTGGACGGCCGGGAAATGACCGGGCTGTCCGCGGACGAGCGGGCCTGGACCCGGAACCACCGGCTGGGCTTTGTCTTTCAGAGCTTCAATCTGCTGCCGCGCACCACCGCGCTCGAGAATGTGATGATGCCGCTGTCCTATGCCCACGAGGCCCTGTCGGAGCAGGAGGAGCGCCGGCGGGCCGGGGCGATGCTGACGCGGTTCGGCCTGGCCGACCGGTTCCAGCATCATCCCTCCCAGTTGTCCGGCGGCCAGCAGCAGCGGGTGGCCATCGCCCGGGCGCTGATCAACCAGCCGCCCGTGCTGTTTGCCGACGAGCCGACCGGCAACCTGGACTCCCGCACCAGCGAGGAGGTGTTGCGCCTGTTCCAGGAGCTCAACACCAAGGAAGGCATCACTATTATCCTGGTCACCCATGACGCCGCCGTGGCGCAACACGGCGGGCGGATCATCCATATTCGTGACGGCATGATCGCCGCCCCGGAAACACCCGGTGGCGCTCCGGTCCAAGGGGGGCCTGCCGCATGAAGATTCTCCGCACCCTGTTCACCGCCCTGCGCGCCCTGCGGCGCAACCCGATGCGGGCGTTGCTGACCACCCTGGGCATTGTCATCGGCGTGGCCGCGGTCATCGCCATGATGGAGATTGGCCGCGGCTCGTCCGAGTCAATCCGCACCTCCATCTCCAGCATGGGCGCCAACAACATCATGGTTCGCCCCGGCACGGTGACGGCCAGCGGCGTCTCCTTTGGCAGCGGCAGCATCAAGACCCTGGTGCCCGCGGACTGCGAGGCGATCCTGCGCGAGTGCCCGGCCGTCCGCTGCGTCACGCCGCTGATCCAGGCCCGCGCCCAGCTCGTCTATGCCAGCCGCAACTGGGTGCCGTCCTCCATTTATGGCGCTTCCGAAACCTATCTGGATGTGCGCGACTGGACCGAACTCTCCGAGGGCGAACCGTTCACGGAGCACGACGTCCGCACCGCCAACCGCGTCTGCCTCCTCGGGCAGACCATTGTCCGCGAGCTGTTTCAGGGCGAATCGCCGCTGGGCAAGGAAATCCGGGTGAAAAACGTGCCGTTCCGGGTGATCGGCGTGCTGAGCTCCAAAGGCGCCAACATGATCGGCATGGATCAGGATGACATCCTGGTGGCGCCGTGGACGAGCATCAAATACCGGCTGTCCGGTTCCAGCATGAGCATGGTCAACCAAAGCGCGAACACGGCATCTTCCTCCCGTTCCCCCGGCGATCTTTACCCGGCCAGCGCCAGCGGCTTGTACCCCGCCGCCTCCAGCAACTCCACCCTGGCCGTTCGCTTCGCCAATATTGACCAGATCTATGCTTCCGCCGTCTCTTCGGCGGCCATTCCCGACGCCATCAGCCAGATTGCCAGCGTGCTTCGTGAGCGGCATCGGCTCCAGCCCGGCCAGCCCGACGACTTCCAGATCCGGGACATGACGGAAATGCTCAAGGTGCTGACCGCGACCACCACCCTGATGACCAACCTGCTGCTGTGCGTGGCCTTCATCTCCCTGGTGGTTGGCGGCGTGGGCATCATGAACATCATGCTGGTCTCGGTGACCGAACGGACCCGCGAGATCGGGCTGCGGATGGCGGTGGGCGCCCGCGCCCGCGACATTCTCCGCCAGTTCCTCATCGAGTCGGTGGTGCTTTGTCTGGCCGGCGGCGCCATCGGTATTTTGCTGGGGCACGGCGGTTCCCTGCTGGTCAAACAGTTCCTCAAATGGCCGGTGGCCACCTCGCCGGGGGCCATTCTGACCGCCGTTGTGGTGTCCGCCACGGTGGGCGTGGTGTTTGGTTTTTACCCGGCCTGGAAAGCGTCCCGGATGGACCCCATTGAAGCCCTGCGCTATGAGTGAGCCCCACTTTTACATCAAACACAAGAGTCGCTTGCAAAACCATCTTTTTCCGGTGAATATCCAATATCCAACAAGGAATGTCCAAGGATGAAGGAAAAAGCCATTCAGTTCTGTAAAAAGCGCGCCCTCGCATTGACTTGGACATTGGATATTCCTTGTTGATTATTGGACATTAATGAGTTTGAACAGGAGAAATCCGGAGAGAACGGAGAAAAACTTCTCTGTGGCCTCTGCGGCCTCCTGTTCAAAATTCAAAATCTGTGATGAGAGAAACCATTATGTCACTCCGTTCCACCCCGTCACGCGTCGCGTCGCGGCCGTTGCTGGCGCTTCTGCTGGTGTTGCTTGCCGGCGGTTGCAAGGTTGGCCCTGACTATCGGCCCCAGCAACCGCAGCTTCCCCAGGCGTGGTTTGGTCCGACCGTCAAGCCATCGCCGGCGGAGGTCGCCGCCCAGGATCTGGCCCGCTGGTGGACCGTCTTTCAGGATCCGCTCCTGACCTCGCTGGTGGCGCGGGCCGGCCAGTCCAATCTGAGCGTGAAACAGGCGGAAAGCCGCATCCGTCAGGCCAGGGCCGCCCGGCAAATGACCGCCGCCGGCCTGGGGCCGTCCCTGGCGGGGCTTGGCGCCTTCTCGCGCAGCCGGTCGGCGGGCAGCGGCTTTGTCGGCAATCAATTCCAAGCGGGGCTGGACGCGGGCTGGGAAATCGACATTTTCGGCGGCACCCGGCGGGAAGTGGAAGCCGCCGATGCCGAGGTGCTGGCGTCCATTGAGAATCGGCGCGCAGTGCTGGTTTCCTTGACCGCCGAGGTCGCGCTCGCCTATCTCGACCTGCGTTCCTATCAGCAGCGGATTGTGATCGCCCAGGACAATTTGGTTTCCCAGCGCAAAAGCGGGGAAGTGACGCGGAAGCGGTTCCAGGGCGGCTTTGTCAGCGGGCTGGACGTGGCCAATGCCGAGGCGCAAGAGGCCTCTATTGCCGCGCAAATCCCGACGCTGCGGACCGCGGCGCAACAGGCCGTCTACAGTCTTGGCGTCCTGCTCGGCCAGTCCCCCGCCGCCCTGGAAAAGGAATTGGCGCCGGTGGCCCAGGTTCCCGTCGCCCCGCCCGAGGTGCCGACGGGGGTTCCCGCCGACCTGCTCCGGCGCCGGCCGGACATTCGCCAGGCTGAGGCCCAGATCCATGCCGCCACCGCGCTCATTGGCGCCGCCACGTCCGATCTGCTCCCCAAGTTCACCCTCTCGGGCATGATCGGCTACCAGAGCAACCGCTGGGGCACGCTGAACGACTGGCCCAACCGGTTTTGGTCGTTCGGCCCCGGCATCAATTGGCAGCTTTTCGATTCCGGCCGCATCCTCGCCAATATCCGGTTGAACGAGGCGGTGCGGGATGAGACCGTCTTTGCTTACCAGCAGACGGTGCTCACCGCCATGCAGGAGGTGGAAAACGCCCTGGTCGCCGCCGCCAACGAGCAGGAACACCGCCGGCTGCTGACCAATGCGGTCACGTCCTACCGGCGCGCGCTGACCCTGTCCACCCGCCTCTACGCCGAAGGGCAGACCGAATACCTCAACGTCCTGGAAGCCCAACGCTCCCAATACACCTCGGAACAAGCGCTGATGCAAAGCAATCGCGATCTTTCCGCCGACCTGGTGGCGCTCTACAAAGCCCTCGGCGGCGGCTGGGAAGAGGACAAAGCCGCGCCCGCCGGCCACTGAGCCCGGTTATATCGGTTGGGAACCCCCTTTTGAGGAAAGGCGGTTCCCAAACCCTCCGTCAAACCTTTTTGTGCCTTTTTGCGGATTTCGCAGGCCGCTCCAGTGCAACAAACCACGACTGGGACAGCAGAGGCGGCCTGCGGAATCCGCAAAGGGAGCACCCTTTTTCAAAAGGGTGGCCCCAACATAATTGTCATACAATGTCACGTGCGCTGCTTACGGTGTTAGCAGGGTTTTTAGGAGGCGGCCGAGTTCGGCGTTGTCGTGACGATTGGCGAGGCGGGCCGCTTCGGGGCCGGTTGCGTACAGCGGGACGAACATGGCGGAATGGCCGCCGGTGGACCATTTGATCTCCGCCTCCTGTCCCGGCGCCAGCGGCTTGCCATAGGGTCCGACGACCACCAGTCCGCCGGTTTCATGGTCGGCGGTGACCACGATCAGCGTGTCCTCAAGCTGGCCGGCAGCGGCCAGTTGCGCCAGGACGGCGGCGATGGCGCGGTCGAATTCCCGCACATCCCCGCACATCTGTTTGGCGTTATTGCCGTGGCAGGCCCAGTCAATGGCGCCGCCCTCGACCATTAGGAAGAATCCTTTGCCGTTTTCGCGCGCCAGCAGAAGGTCAACCGCCTTGGTGGCGACGTCGGCGAGGCGGGGTTCGGGGCACTCCGGGGTGCGGTCGCTGAGGAAGTCGAGCAGGTCGTTGTTATTGGCGTCGAAGGCGCCCAGGACGGCCTTGCCGGCGGTGGCGGCGGGGGTGATGTCCTTGAAATTCGTCGTGTCGAAATAGGCCAGGCCGGCGGCCTCGGCACGGGTGCGCATGAGCGCGGGCGCCATGCTTGTGGCGCAGACGCCGCCGCCGAACAGGACATCATAGGTTTTGCAGGTCAGCGCCTGCTCCACAATCGCCTCATAACTGTCGCGGGAGGCGCTATGGGCGTAGAAGCCGGCGGGCGTGGCATGGTCAAAGCCGACCGATGAGACAATGCCGACGGCCTTGCCGTGCTTTTTGGCCAGTTCGGCCATCGATTCCAGCCGTGTGCCGTCGGGGGCCAGGCCGAGGGTGCCGTTATTGGTTTTGGCGCCGCAGGCGAGGGCGGTGGCCGCCGCGGCGGAGTCGGTGACCAGGCTGTTGGCCGAGCGGTTGGAGAGGGTGCCGGCCACCGGAAAGCGCTCAAAGCAGAACAGCGGCGGGACGGGCGCGGCGGGATTGGCCGGGGCGTCGGCGACTGGTGGTTGCTGAAGCGCGGCCAGTTCCACTTCGCCAAACCCCATGCCGTCGCCAATGAACAGGATGATGTTGCGCGGGCGCGTCCCCGCCGCCGCGTTCGGCGCGCCGGCACACGTGAACAGGGTGACCAGGGCAATGACAACAAAACGGCAGGCGCGCATGAAAAATCTCCTCGGCAACAGGTTTCGGGGCAAAGCCCCCAATATTACCGCCCCTGTCACCATTGCCAACACCTTCCGGCTGGGTGTATGACCGTTTTCTCGGACGAGGTTGGGAACCCCCTTTTGAGGAAAGGCGGTTCCCAACCCCTCCGTCAAACCTGGTTGTGCCTTTTGCGGATTCCGCAGGCCGCCTCTGCTGTCCCTGTCGTGGATTGTTGCACAGAGCGGCCTGCGGAATCCGCAAAAATGTCCAAAAGGGTGGCCCCAATGTCAAATTTGTTATTTGGTTGCGGGGCGGGGGCGGTCTGGTTACATTCCATGGACACAAGACGATGGCGTGAACCTAGTACCATGTAAAGCTTATATCTTCACCACGAAGGCACGAAGGACACGAAGTTTGATCGAAGCGTTTTAATGAAAAAAAGAGAGCCAAAAGCACCTCTTCGATTGATCTTCGTGCTCTTCGTGTCTTCGTGGTGAATCCGAACGTTTACGTTTTATAAGGTCGTGTGATGGGGGAATCCACGGATGGCGGTTCTTTTTCGCTGGCTGGCGCGGATGCTGTTGGGGTTGCGGTACCGGGTCCGGGTGGACGGGGTGGCGCAGGTCGCGGCGCGCGGCCGGCGCGGTATTCTGTTTCTGCCCAATCATCCGGCTTTGGTAGACCCGGTCATGCTCATGAGCCGGTTGCATGCCCGGTTCCGGCCGCGGCCGCTGGCCGATCAGGACCAGATCGCCCCGCCCGGCGTGCGCTGGCTGGCGTCAATCTTCCGGGTCATTGCCATTCCCGACCCGGCGCGTTACGGCGAGGAGAGCCGCGAGCAGGTGGAAAAGGCGCTGGAGACGGTCGCCGCCGCCCTGCGCCAGGGCGATAATGTGATTTTTTATCCGGCCGGCCGGATTTACCGGTCGCGCCTGGAAAGTCTGGGGGGCAATCGCGGCCTGGAGTTGTTGCTGGCCATGGTGCCGGAGGCGCGGGTGGTGCTGGTGCGCACCACCGGGTTGTGGGGCAGCGGGTTTGGCCGCGGGCAGGGCGGGCCGCCCGCGGTCAGTCGTACTCTGCGCCGCGGTTTTTTGGGGGTACTGACCAGCGGTGTGTTCTTCGCGCCCCGGCGCCGGGTTGCGATTACGTTGCAGGAACCGGAGGATCTGCCCCGCACCGCCGGGCGCGACGTGCTCAATCGCTATTTGGAGGCGTTCTACAATGCCGGGACCCCGCCGCCGCCATTGTACGTGCCGTACAGCCGCTGGGAGCGCGGCGGGGCGCGGCAACTGCCGGAACCGGAAAGCCGGCGGGAGGCCGCGACCGGTGAGATTCCCGACAGCGTGCGGGAACTGGTGGTGACCTGGCTGGCCGACAAGGCCGGGTGTCCGGCGGCCCGGATTCGCGATCCGGACCGGCTGGCCGCCGATCTCGGCCTGGATAGTTTGGCGGTGATTGATCTGGCCACCTGGATCGGCCACGAGTTCGGCGTCAACACCGACGACACCGCCGGCTGGCTGGTGGTGGGCGACGCGCTGGCCGCCGCCGCCGGCCTGGGGGTGGCGACGGCCGGAGCGACGCCTTTGCAACCGCCTCCGGCGGCTTGGAACCATCCCCTGGCCGCGCTGCCCCGGATTCCGGACGGAGCCACTCTGGTTGAGGTTTTTTTGCACCAGGCCCGCCGTGGTCCCGGCCGGATGGTGCTGGCCGACCAAAACTCGGGCGGCCGCACCTATCGCGACTTGATCACGGCGCTGTTGCTGCTGACGCCGGAACTGCGGCGCGTGGCCGAACCGCACGTCGGCATCCTGTTGCCGGCCTCGGTGGGCGCCACCACCCTGACGATGGCCGTGTTGTGCGCCGGCAAAACCCCGGTGCTGCTGAATTGGACCACCGGCGTGCGCAATATGCGCCACGCCCTGGAGGTGACCGGGGTGCGCCGGGTGCTGACTTCCAAGCGTCTGGTCAAACGTCTGGCCACCCAGGTGGACGGGTTCGGCGAGTTGGAGCCGTTTCTGTGGTACGTGGAAGATCTGGCCGGCGCCTTCACCCGCACGGCCAAGCTGGGCGCCGCCCTGCGCGCCCGGTGTGGCCACTGGGCGGCGCTGACGCCGCCGGTGATGCCGGAAACCGCCGCCATTCTCTTCACCAGCGGTTCGGAGAACCTGCCCAAGGCGGTGCCGCTGACCCACGCCAATCTGCTGGCCAACCAGCGCGACTGCATGACTGTCATGGCGTTCACCGCCCGCGACCGCATGCTCGGGTTTCTGCCGCCGTTCCACTCTTTCGGTCTGAATATCACCCTGTTGCTGCCGCTCTGCGCCGGCATTCCCGTGGTTTATCATCCGAACCCGACCGAGGGCGGCACGCTGGCGCGTTTGATCCAGCTTTACGGCATCACCATGATGATCGGCACCCCGACCTTTGTCAACGGCATCCTGCGCGCCGCCGCGCCCGGCGATCTGAAGTCGTTGCGGCTGGCGGTGACCGGCGCCGAGAAATGCCCGGACAGCCTGCGGGCCAGCTTGCTCAAGGCCTATCCGCAGGTGGTCATGCTGGAAGGGTATGGCATCACGGAATGTTCGCCGGTGGTGGCGGCGACCCGGCCCGAGGACAATCGTCCCGGCACCATCGGCCGGCCGCTGCCCTCGTTCACGGTGGCCGTGGTGCATCCCGAAACCGGGGCCGCGTGCGCTCCGGACGAGACGGGGATGTTGCTGGTGCGCGGTCCGTCGGTGTTCGGCGGCTATTACCGGCATGAGGGTGCCTCGCCGTTTGTCGAGTATGACGGCCAGCAGTGGTACCGGACCGGCGATTTGGTCCGCTGTTCCGCCGACGGTCATCTCACGTTTGTCGGCCGGCTCAAGCGGTTCATCAAGCTGGGCGGTGAAATGATCTCGCTGCCGGCGATTGAAGAGATACTGCTCCGCCATTATACCCAGCCGGAAGACGAGGCGCCGCCGCTGGCGGTGGAGAGCACGGCGGCCGAGGCCAATCCCGAGATTGTGCTGTTCTGCGTCCGGCCCATCGAACGCGAGGAGGCCAACCGCCAGTTGCGTGAAGCCGGCCTTTCGCCGCTGCATAACATCCGGCGCGTCATGGCGTTGGATGCCGTGCCGCTGCTGGGCACCGGCAAGGTGGATTACCGCGCCCTGCGCGCCCGTCTGGCCGCGCCGGCGGGGGGGTGAGGCCCTCAGCGCCTCACGTGGCCGACGGGTTGTCAGGTGGTGCGGAAGAATGTCGTGGCGTTACGGGATGTCCCTGGCAGGCAAGAATGCCTGCTCCACACTAACCAGCTTCAGTCTAACGCGGTGCCGATCAGGCCGGCGGCCAGGGCATTGCGCAGGGCGTTGCCGCGGTGGCTGAGATGGTTTTTGGCCGCTTCGGCGAGTTCGGCAAAGGTCTGGTCGCAACCGTCCGGCAGGAACAGCGGGTCATAACCGAAGCCCTGGGTGCCGCGGGGGGCTTCCAAAATCCGGCCGCGGACCTCGCCTTCGGCCGTGCCCAGCAGGCGTCCGTCCGGCAGGGCGAGGGCGATGACGCAGACGAAGCGGGCGCGGCGGTCGGCGACCCCGGTCAGGTCGGCCAGCAGCTTGCGGTTGTTGGCCGCGTCGTCCCCTTGTTGGCCGGCATACCGCGCCGAGAAGACGCCGGGGCGGCCGTCCAGGGCGAGCACTTCCAAGCCCGAGTCGTCGGCCAGTGCCGGCAAGGCCTTGGCCATGGCGACTTCCCGCGCTTTTTTGACCGCGTTGTCGCGAAAGGTGAGGCCGTCTTCGATTACTTCCGGCAGGCCGCCGACATCCGCGGTGCCCAAGATGCGGAGTCCGCACGGGGCCAGAATGGTGCGGATTTCGTCCAATTTATGCCGGTTGCCACTGGCCACCAGCAGGGTGTGGGTGAGGTTCATGGGGGCGTAATATATCCGCCGGGATACGGGCTAGGAACTTGATATTTTAGTTCGGATAATGTTGGGGCCACCCTTTTGAAAAAGGGTGCTCCCTTTGCGGATTCCGCAGGCCGCCTCTGCTGTCCCAGTCGTGGATTGTTGCACTGGAGCGGCCTGCGGAATCCGCAAAAGGCACAAACAGGTTTGACGGAGGGTTTGGGAACCGCCTTTCCTTAAAAGGGGGTTCCCAACCGACATAATTGTCATACACCCCCATGCGGTTGACGAGTCAGGTCAGTTTACTTTCGTCCGAAACTGGTTTTTTTGGAACCAGGCGGCGGCGCGGGTCTCTTGCTCGCCATGCAGTTCCAAGACATCGTTCTCGAAATGGGCGCCGGTCCCCAGGGCCTGCTGAAGTTGCCGGGCCAGTTCCATCTGTTCCGGCAGGCTCAACTGTTCCAGCCCCAGGACGCGGGTGATGGTCTTGCCGCCCTTGCCCTTGCGTTGGATCTGAAACCGCACGCAGCCCCGTACCGGGGCGGCGCCACTCTCCCGGCCACTGGCGCCCGGGGTGTTCCGCCCGGGCAGGGTCACCGACCCGGCGCCGAACGCTTTCAGCAGCTCCCGGTCTTCCGGGGGCAGTTCCGTCTTGCCGGCCGTGGCCGGCTTGGCGGCCACTGGAGGTGCGGGTTTTGCCGCCGGTTCCGTGTCCTGAAACTTCGCGCTGCTCAAGGCCGCAAACGGGTTGACTTTGAAATCGGCTGCCCGCCCCGGATCCGTTAAGCGTTTTGGCTGTTCCTGCTTGCCCATGACGTCCTCCATTCAGGCGACAATATGAACCGTTCAGGTTAGAGCGGCTGCCGGGTGACTACGGTCGCGGCCGCCAGGGCGCGGGCGGTGGCCAGGTCAAAGACCGCCGGGGCGGCGGTCAAGCAGGAGGCGGAGGCGCAGGCCAGCGCGTCACGGAACGCCCATGCCAGCCAGGCGGAGTCGGTGGCGTCCGTGGCCGGGGCGGCGGCGTCCGCAAACAGCTGCCGCCGGTTCACGATTTGGGCCAACAGCACGCCGCCGGTGGTGTCGCCGGCGCCGATCGGATTGACCACGGCGGCGGGCAGGGGCGGCAACCGCAACGCCCAGGCGTGGCGGCGGTCAAAGAGGAACGCGGTCCGGGGCCCGGCGGTGACGGCGAGGCGGTCCAACTTGGGAAAGCGTTTCAGCACGACGGCCGCGGCGGCGGGCGGGGCGTCCGCCGTGGTCTCGGCCAGGCCGGCCAGTTCGCTGGCGTTGATCTTAAGGAGGTCCACGCCCGCCTCCAGGGTTGGCAGCACGCCGCGAACCCCGTCCAGCAGCACGGGCAGGCCACGGGCGCGGGCGGCGCGGGCGGCCCCGGCATAAAAGGCCGGCGGCACCCCCGGCGGAAAGGTCCCGCACAGGGCCAGTCCGGCCACCTCCGGCAGCCGTGCGGCCAGGCGCGCTTCCAAGCCTGCGATCTCCGCGGGCGTGAGCTCGGCGGACGGCTCAATCAGCTCGGTCATCTGGCCGGTGGCGTGGCAGAGCAGGGTGTTGCAGACCCGGGTGGCGCCGGCCACGGCCACGGTGGCGTGCGCGAGGCCGCGCCGGTCCAGGTCGGCCACCAGCCAGTCGCCCGTGACTCCGCCGGCCACCTGCAAGACCACTGCCGCCCCGCCGGCCTGCCGTACGGCGTGGATGAAGTTGATTCCTTTGCCGCTGGCCTGGGCGTCGACCCGGGCGGCGCGGTTGACTTCGCCGAACTCGAGGTGGTCAAAAAAGAGGGTCTTCTGCCAGGCTGGATTCAAACCAATGGCCAGCAGGCGGGCGGGAAACGATGATGGGGGGGGCGGCATGAGAGTGCGTGGGCTCCGAAAGCTGAAAATAGGACACCTAGGACACCTAGGACCATTGGGACCATTGGGACACTTGGGACACTTGGGACACTTGGGACACTTGGGACTCTTGGGACACTTGGGACTCTTGGGACTCTTGGGACTCTTGGGACTCTTGGGACTCTTGGGACTCTTGGGACACTTGGGACACTTGGGACACTTGGGACACTTGGGACACTTGGGACACTTGGGACACTTGGGACGCACTGGCCGCCCGTTGTAAATGGCATTTTTGGGGCCACTGTTTATCCCGTCGTCCTAATGGTCCGAAAGGTCT
>CAITYL010000064.1 GCA_903896595.1 uncultured Lentisphaerota bacterium | reverse complement strand
CCGTTCGCCAAACCAATTCTGCGCGTCTCCGACGATGACGGGTTCGTCCGCCCGAGGCCGGGCGGCTCCCGTGGATGGAAAAATCGCATTACTGCAGATAGACGACAAGTGCTTATTCTTGGCGATCTAGGCGAGAGAATAATTGGGGACAGAAAAAAACGGCGGACGGTCAAGTGACCGCCCGCCGTTGCTTTTTCCCGGCGGCAATCGCCGGTATCGGTGGTTACACCAAGCCTTGATCCAGCATGGCGTCGGCGACCTTGACGAAGCCGGCGATGTTGGCGCCCATGACGTAGTTGCCCGTGTCACCGTACTCGACCGAGGCGGCGTACGCGCTGTCGTGGATCGACTTCATGATCCCTTGCAGACGGCTGTCCACTTCGGAACGGGTCCAGCCCAGGCGCATGGAGTTCTGGCTCATTTCCAGGCCGGAGGTGGCCACGCCGCCGGCGTTGGCGGCCTTGCCCGGGCCGTACATGATCTTGTGCTTCAGGAACACTTCCACCGCTTCCGGGTCGCTCGGCATGTTGGCACCTTCGGCCACCAGCTTGCAGCCGTTCTTCACCAGCGCCTTGGCATCCTTGCCGTTGACTTCGTTCTGGGTGGCGGAGGGGAAAGCGCAGTCACACTTGACGCCCCATGGGGTCTTGCCGTCGACAAACTGGGCTTTCTTGAACTTCTTCACGTACTCGCTGATGCGGCCGCGACGGATGTTCTTCAGGTCCATCACGAAGGCCAGCTTCTCGGCGTCGATGCCGTCCTTGTCATAGATGAAGCCGCTGGAATCCGAGAGGGTGACGCATTTGCCGCCGAGCTGGTTGACTTTCTCGACGGTGTATTGGGCCACGTTGCCGGAGCCGGACACCAGGCAGGTCTTGCCCTTGATCGCGCCGCCCTTGGTGGCCAGCATGTTTTGGGCGAAATAGACACAGCCGTAACCGGTGGCTTCGGGCCGGATCAGGGACCCGCCCCATTTCAGTCCCTTGCCGGTCAGCACGCCGGTGAACTCGTTGCGCAGCCGCTTGTACTGGCCGTACATGAAGCCGATCTCACGCCCGCCCACGCCAATGTCGCCGGCCGGCACGTCCGTGTCGTCCCCGATATGGCGGAACAACTCGGTCATGAACGACTGGCAGAAGCGCATGACTTCCGAGTCCGACTTGCCCTTGGGGTCAAAGTCCGAACCGCCCTTGCCGCCGCCCATCGGCAGCGTGGTCAGGGAATTTTTGAACACCTGTTCGAACCCGAGGAACTTCAGGATGCTCAGGTTGACGCTCGGGTGGAAGCGCAGGCCGCCCTTGTAGGGGCCGATGGCGCTGTTGAACTGCACGCGGTAGCCGCGGTTGACCTGGAACACGCCCTTGTCGTCCTGCCACGGCACCCGGAACATGATCATGCGCTCCGGCTCCACCACGCGCTCCAGCACGTGCATCGTCTTGTATTGCGGATTGCGTTCGACCACTGGCGTCAGCGATTCCAGCACTTCCTGCACCGCCTGCCGAAACTCCGGCTGGTTCGGATCCCGGCGCTGCACGATTTCCAACACTTGATTGACGTAGGACGACATGTGGTTTCTCCTTGCGGACGAGTGATACGGACGCGACCCTGAAAACCTCAATTGCCATTTGGCATTAAAAATTAATATTATCGGAGATGAAACGTTTTCAATATTTAGTTTTATATTTTTATTACCGTTTTAATTGCGATTTTTTGGCATGTGTTCCGGAAAAAATTGCCATTATAAAATAATATATTTTTTTGTTTTTGTTATTATTTATGATATAATATCATTATTGCCATTATAAAACCCGGTAAATGGCAGGGCGCCGCCACCCCGGCCATCCCTGCCGCCAACCCCCGGATGCCATCCGACCATGACCTCCCGCGACCGCATCGCCATTCTGCGCGCCCTCCGCGACGCCGGCGGCATCACCGGCAGCGCCGAAATCGCCCGGCAAATTCAGGGGTGGGGCGTGGATCTGGGCCCGCGCGCCGTCCGCCTGTGCCTGGAAGAGCTGGAACACGCCGGCCTGGTGGCCCCCGGCCGCCGCGGCCGCGGCGGCGGGCGCAAACTCACGGCGCGCGGCATGCTCGCTCTTCAGGATGCTCCCGTGCTGGACCGCATCGGCCTGACCGCCGCCCGCATGGATTCCCTGGCCTACCGCATGACCTTTTCGCCGCGTGATCCCGCCCCCGGCCTGATCGTCCTGAACATGACCTTGATCGAAGAAGCGGATTTCCATGCCGCGGTCCAGGAGATGGTCCCGGTGTTTGAGGCCGGGCTGGGCATGGGCGATCTGGTCGGGCTGTTCCGGCCCAATGAGAGCGCCGGCCTGTTCCAGATTCCCGCCGGCCGCATCGGCCTGGGCACGTTGTGCAGCATCACCCTCAATGGCGCCCTGCTCAACGAACGCATCCCGGTCATTTCGCGCTTCGCCGGCATTTTGGAGTTGCACCACGGCGAACCGGTGCGCTTCACGGACATCATTCATTACGACGGCACGTCGCTGGATCCGCTGGAGATCTTCATTCGCAGCGGGTTAACCCGGGTGCGCGACGCCGCCCGGACCGGCAACGGCCGCATTGGCGCCAGTTTTCGCGAGGTGCCCACCTGCGCGTTGGGCGAAGTGGAGCGCCTGCTGCCCCGCCTCAAGGCGGTGGGCGTCGGTGGGGTGCTGTTGCTGGGCAAACCCAACCAGCCGCTCCTGGGGTTTCCGGTGCAGGAAGGGCGCACCGGCCTGATTGTCGCCGGCGGCCTCAATCCGTGCGCGGTCCTCCACGAGGCGGGGCTGGCGGCGGAGCACACCGCCATGGCCCAGTTGTTTGAGTACCGTATCCTGCGCCATTACCGCGAACTGGCCATTGAAGCCGGCGTCGCCACCAGCATGTGAGGCAATGGGAGTGCGGAGTGCGGAGTGCGGAAGGCGGAGTGCGGAAGGCGGAGTGCGGAAGGCGGAGTGCGGAAGGCGGAGTGCGGAAGGCGGAGTGCGGGGGCGGACGCCAGGTGTCAGGGGCGGAGGTGTATGACCGTTTTGTTACACTGCGGTATGATGAAAATTTACCTTTTTACAACCGCAGAGTGACGAATTTTGAGGTCCGAATAACGAAGGAGATCCATTGAAGGACAGCAACGACTTCAGGATTCTGCGGTTCAATATTCGGCAATCTGCGGTTTAATTTAGTTTTCACCCTAACGCGGTATAGCGATGTTGGGGCCACCCTAAAACTTTTGGACGTTTTTGCGGATTCCGCAGGCCGCGCTGGTAGTCCCCGTCGTGGGTTGTTGCACTGACGCGGCCTGCGAAATCCGCAAAAGGCACAAACAGGTTTGACGGAGGGTTTGGGAACCGCCTTTCCTCAAAAGGGGGTTCCCAATCATGCCACTGAGCCCGTGGTCAGCCGCGCTGGATCGTTATGCCTTCGGGCGCCGTGATCGCGCTCGTGATGCTGCCGTTCGCCTGCTTTTCGTGGCGCACCCGCACCACCCCCAGCGGCGTCGGGAAGGCGCCCTCGGCCCAGGCCAGGTCGCCCAGGAATGGCTGCACGCGCAGGGTCCGGCAACCCACCGCCGCCACCTGGATGCCCAGCACATGCGCGGTGAGCCACGGGGCCGGGCCGGAGGCCCAGCCATGGCAGAGACTGTGCCGGAAGCCGGCGTAGCAGAACTCGCCGCAGTCGCCATGAATGTCGGTTTTGTCCGGCACCGGCAATTCGTCAATGCGGAAGGCGTTTTTCGCCCAGTCGGGATTGAAATCTTCCCAGAAACTGGTGGCGCCCAAATCCAGCATGCCGCCCCAATAGGTGCGCAGAGCGTCCAGGGCGCCCTGGAGATCGCCCGCCTTGGCCCGCGCTTCCAACATGTAGTAGCCGTAGAAGGTGGACATCCCCTTGACGCCATCGGCGGCCAGGACGGTCGCGTTCATGGTCTTCGCCTCGGCCAGCCCCGCGAGCACCAGCAACGCGGCCGCCTGTTTGCTGCCCTCCGGCGCGGGCGTCTGCGTCCGTAAGCGCGCGGCGCTGGCGCGGCATTGCGCCGCCAGTGCCGCGTCCTTCAGCGCCACCGCCAGCCGCGCACCGTCGTCAAAGGTCATCAGCATCAGGGCATGCATGCCTGCCGCGACCGCCCTGGCATTATGCTGGGTCGGCCAGTCCAGGAAGCCGCCGGGCATGGCACAGCGGTCGTCCGCACCGATGAAGGCGGCCAGCCGCTCCAGTACCGCCCGGAGGTAGGCGTGCTGCTCCGTCAGGTAGGCGAGATCGCCGGTGTAGTGAAACCAGTCATGCTGGCAGCGGACCCACCACAGCGTATACGACGGCATGCCGTTCATCCACTGGTCCGCCGGCGTGGTCTGGCGCATATAGTCGAGCGAGCGGTTCACCACCGCCTGTGGCCCGAACACCGCCATCAGGGTCATCAGTTCCGGGTGCAGGTCGCCCATCCACACCAGCCGGTCGCGCTTGATCCCGTCCCAAATGTAGTCCTGGCAGCACAAGTGCAGCGTCCGGGCGGCGGTGGCCCAAATGGTGTTCAAGCGGTCGTCGCTGCAGCGGAACGCCCCGTGGTACGTCAGTGGCCGCATCAGGCTCACGGCGCGCACGGATTCCAACCTCAGCACGCCGGGGGAAACGAGGTCCACCCGGACAAAGCGGAAGCCGGTGGTGCCGATCTCGCGCGTGCCCAGCCAAGGCAGTTCGAGCACGCTGTCGCGGATGGCATGGTCATTGCCCGCCCCGCGCTCCCCCAACTCCGCCATGGCCTCGGCCACCGACTCGCCGAAACGCACGCGCACGTTCAGCTTCTTGCCGCTCAGCCCGCCGGAGGCGAGTTGCACACCGCCGTGCAGTTCACACCCAAAGTCCAGCAGGAGCGACGCTGGCTGGCCGCGGTTTTCCAACCGGCAGCCGGACCCCGCCAAAAATTCGCCTTCCGGCACTTGTCCGAAGCGTGGCCCCAGCAAGATTCCGGCGTCGGCCACCGACGAATCGCCGGTGGCCGCCGACGTCCACACGACGCGTGTCGGCAGGACATAACTTCGCGTGCGCGGGTCCACTTGTTCGCGTCCGTCGTCCTTGATGTTGGCCCCCTTATTCAATTTGACCACCCCATGAAAAGCTTCCCGGTGACTCCGTTGAGCGCCTGGTTCGGCTTTGTTGCATTCCAGGCTGTTCAATCTAGCAAAGCAGAACTAATACAGCACGTAAAATAGCCCCGATTCCGATGAATTCAGTTGGCACGCCACGTCGTTCATTGTTATATTAGGAAAAATGTGTTGGGTTTTGTCAGCCACAAACGACGAGGAAACCATGTTAACTCTTTTCCTTAACAGTGTGCCTACCAAGCGATTCGCCCAAACCATGTCCGGCGGCTCCCATGTGTGTGGGGGGGCGTTTTTGCGCGCGCTGCTGGTTGTCGCATTGGGAGTTGCAGCCATGACGACGCGCGCGACAACCACGGAAACCCTTCTCCCCGACGGTGGTGCCTCGTATACGCTTGATCCAAATGAGATCATTGCCGCTCAGGACAATGCCATTACCAGCAATCCCAGCCCGTTTACTGGGGCCGATCTCGGTCCGATTATCGGCGCGAACCGCTTTTATACTGCCGGCTATTCCGGCAGTGGGACGATTGCCTACAACATTGAGGCCGGACATATTTGGAACGGGCATGAAACCTTGGGACATGTGACCACCCGCACCACCGGAACCGGCGCTTCTGGCGCCTATGATTACCATGCGACCTGGGTGGGCATGCTGATCGGGGGCCGAACCGTCGTTTCGTTTCCGGGTGCCTACCAAACCGGCATTGCCACGCAGACCGACCTCCGTTCCGGCGCCATTGCAACGAGCTGGTCGGGAACCGCCGACCCTGGTTCATTCAATACAACCAACGCATCCACGTTTAGCCCTTACGTGACCGCCTTTGGCACCGCGGACGTCATCAATAGTAGTTGGGGTGGAACCGGTACAACGGCGGCGGCCGCCGGCACGGATACCACCGCGATCGGGCTGGACGGGTTGGCCCGGGCCAACCCCAACACGACGTTTGTCGCGGCAGCCGGCAACTCTGGGCCAACGGACAATACGGTTGGTTCGCCGGGCAGCGGCTATAACCTGATCACCGTCGGCGCCATGACCAACAGTTCCAACAACTACACCGCCGTTGCCAGTTTTAGCAGTCGCGGCGCACAGACCTACCAAGACCCCACCACCGGCACGATCAACTTGGCACGGGCACCGGTTGACATTGTTGCCCCGGGCGACACCCTCACCAGCGCCCTTTACGGCGGCACCACCGGCGGGAATACGGGTGGCACCGATCCGACCGGTGGCTCAGGCGCTTACTATTCAGGCGGAATTGCCGGCACCAGTTTTTCCGCGCCGATTGTCGCCGGCGGGGTGGCCTTGATGAAAGGCGCCGCCAAGAGCCTGTCACTCCCGTCCACCTCGTTGGATACGCGCGTTGTTAAAGCCGCTCTGCTCAACGCGGCCGACAAAACCAGCGGCTGGAACAATGGACAGACCTCCATTTCTGGCGTTGTGACCACCCCCCAGTCCCTGGACTATGCCGCCGGCACCGGGGCAATGAACCTGGACCGGACGTACGACCAATATCTGCTGGGACAAACGGACATTGCCGGCACGTCCGGCGGGACCTCTGGAAAAACCGTGGGCTGGGACTTTGCCAATGTCTCCCTTAACGGCTATACCGACATCACCCTGACCTCGGTGTTTGCGGCCTCCTCGACGTTTACGACCACCCTTGACTGGTTTCGCGACCGGACCTACACCAATGCAACAACCGTGTCCGACCTCGCCTTCGCAAATCTGAATCTCCAGGTCTGGGATTCATCGTTTACCACCAAACTCGCCGAATCGATCAGCCTGTATAACGAGGTCGAGCATCTGTCGTTCCTGTTGGCGAACGATACCGCTCTTGGACTTCGGGTGGTGTATCCTTCCAATCTCTTTGGCAGCGTCACGAGTGAATCCTTCGGCTTGGCGTGGGCCGGAAGCGCCGCCGTTCCAGAGCCGGTTTCGCTCGGACTCTTGGCCCTGGGATCTCTGATGCTGATGCGGCGCCGGAAATGATCGGCGTTCACGCCGGCGGTAACCGGCCGGCCAGCATGCCGCAGGCGGCGTGAATGTCCTTGCCGCCACTGTAGCGGCGGGCCACCGGCATACCCACGTGCGCGGTGAGCGCGTCGCGGAAGGCGTCCAGTTCCGCCCGTGACGGCGGCTGAAACCGTCCCGTCGGATCGTTGACGTCGATCAGGTCAAGCGTGATGGGAAGATCCCGGGTCAACGCCGCCAGTTGCCGGGCATCGTCCTCCCGCGTATTGACCCCGGCGATCAGGATCCAGGCGAAGGTCACCCGCAGCCCGGTGGCGGCATGGTATTCCCGGACGGCCGCCATCAGCTCGGCCGTTGGGTGCGCCGCCTCCACCGGCATCAGCCGCCGGCGCAACACCGGATCGGCGGCGGTCAGCGACACCACCAGTCGGAACGGCTGCTTTTCGGCGGTGAAGCGGCGGATGCCCGGCACAATCCCGGCGGTGGAAATGGAGATCGCCTTACCGGCAATCGCCATGCCGCACGGTTCCGACAAAATCCGGGCCGCCCGGATCACCGCGTCGTAATTGAGCAGCGGCTCACCCATGCCCATGAACACCACCCCGCGCACGGGGTGCGGGGAATCGGCCTGGATCTGGGCCACCTGTTCCACCATCTCCCATGCCGCCAGGTCGCGGCGGAACCCCAGCCGGCCGGTGGCGCAGAACACACACCCCAGCGCGCACCCCGCCTGGGAACTGACGCAGACCACGTACTTGGGGTCCTCCGGCCGGTGCAGCAGCGGAATCCGCACCGCCTCAAAGGTCTCCGGTCCGTCGCCGCGGAACAGGTATTTGACGAAACCGTCCTCGGCGGACTCGACCCGTTCCAGCCGCGTCAGGCGGGGCACCGCCGCCACGTCACGCAGCCGTTCCAGCAGCCGCGGCGACACTTCGGACAGTGCGCCCGGCGCCGGCCAGGCGCCGGTCCGGACCGCCGTCCGCAGCAACTGCCGCGCCAGCCGCAGGCTGACCCCGGCGGACGCCAGGGCGGCGTGCAATTCCCCGCTGGTCTGGCCGTTAAGAAAGATCATGGTTGCGATTCAATTTGGGTTGGTTTGGGTGCATGATCCGTTTTCTCGGACGATGTTGGGAACCCCCTTTTAAGGAAAGGCGGTTCCCAAACCCTCCGTCAAACCTGTTTGTGCCTTTTACGGATTCCGCAGGCAGCTTTCGGGCGATAAATCACGCCAGGGAT
>CAITYL010000063.1 GCA_903896595.1 uncultured Lentisphaerota bacterium | reverse complement strand
GAACATCGAACATTCAACGTCCAACATTCAACGTGGATGATTCGTCGTTGGACGTTGAATGTTCAATGTTGAATGTTCTTGCGCATCTTGCAACTGATTTCACTGATAGACGCTAAAAATAGGCCACAACGGTGCCCCGCACCGGCCCTTCTTGAAACCAAGGCATCGGGGATTCCAAAGGGACTGGTCCCTTTGGCAGGGGCACGGGGGCGGCGCCCCCGCATTCTGGCCGCAGGCTTATATTGCGAAAAACAGGGGGTGTCATGAGCGCCATCGTCAAAGTTGCGCAGGTCATGCGCCGGTTCGTGCCCGGCAAGTGGGGCGGCACGGAATCCGTGGTCTTCAATTCCGCCCTGGAATTGCAGCGCCGGGGGATTGCCAGCCCGATTTTCTGCACCGACATGTTTGCCCAGTCCGGCGAGGAGCTGGTGGACGGGGTGCCGGTTCGGCGGTTCCCGTATGTTTTCCCCTGGCTGTTCTTGGGTGACGAGGCGCGGGCCAAGCTTCAGTTGAAAGGCGGCAGCCCGTTGTCCTTCGGCCTGTTGCGGGCGCTGTGGCGGGAGCCGGAACTGTCGCTCATCCACACCCATGTCCAGCACCGGCTCGGCGGCATTGCCCGCACGGTGGCCCGGCATCGCGGCATTCCCTATGTGGCGAGCATTCATGGCGGCTGGTTCACCCTGCCCGCCGACCAGCAGGTGCGCATGCAGGACCCCTTCCGAGGCAAGCCCGAGTGGGGCAAGCTGTTCGGCTGGCTGCTTGGCGCCCGGCGCACCCTTGAGGACGCCGCCGCCATCATCTGCGTGGGCCGCGATGAACAGGCGGCCGTGCGTCAGCGTTTTCCCCGCCAGGCGGAGCAGGTGCATTACCTGCCCAATGGCGTGCGGGTCGCCCGTTTCCGCGACGCCTCTCCGGAACCGTTCCGCCAGCGCTTCAACTTCCAGCCCACGGACCGGCTGGTGTTGTGCGTGTCGCGCCTCGACTACCAGAAGAACCAGCTCCTGCTGGTCCGCGCCTTTGCGGAGTTCGCCAAGCTTCATCCTTGTCACCGACTGGTGCTGATCGGCGCCGCCACCGTCGAGGCGTATCATCAGGAAATTTTGACTGAAGTGACGCGCCTGGAACTTGATGGACGCGTTTTGATCATTCCCGGCCTGCCGCCCGACGATCCGCTGCTGCCCAGCGCCTACCGGGCGGCCGAGATTTTCGTCCTGCCCACCGCCCACGAACCGTTCGGCATTGTTATTTTGGAGGCGTGGGCGGCGGGGGTGCCGGTCATTGCCACCCGGATCGGCGGGATTCCGGGCTTTACCACCCATAACGCCAATATCCGCCTGTTTGAGAACGGCGACGGCGGCCGGCTCGAAGTCGAGCTGGCCCTGCTGGCCGACCATCCCGAATGGCGCGTGCGCCTGTCCGCCGCCGCCCGCCGGGAAGTGGAGGCGCAGTACGATTGGAGCCGCATCGGTGACCGCCTGCTGGAGATTTATGAGGGTGCCGCCACCCGCCGGCCCCCGGCTTGATGGCGTATGGGCGAGGGTGGACGGGGCTCGGACATGTCCGACGCGTCCGACCTGTCCGACAGGGTCTGATCAGCCCCCCCCAACGGGTTGCCCGTCCCCAAACCAAGGACTATCTTTTGCCTTATGAAACACTCCTTCGGTTTTTTGACGGCTGTCGTTTTGGCTTGGGCGTTGCCGGCGGTTTCCGTCCGGTCTGCGGAGTCCGCACCAGCGGCAGCGGTGCAGAGTCCGCAGCCATGGTTCGACAGTGTGGCCGCGCCGGCGGTGATGGCCGAACCGTTCTGGTTCCGTTTGGCATTGGACTTGCATGCCGCCCTGATGGCCGGCAAGCTGGACGGCGCCAATTTTCTGAAGACTCTGCCGCCGGACAGTGCGCCGCGGGTGCTGTTTCTGAGCTGGCAGTCCGATCCGGCCAAGCCCGCCGTGGTGGTGTTTGCCGCCGGCAAAGGGGTGCGCGCCGCCGCCGCCAACGCCCTGCAAAAGGCGTTGGTTTCCGGGGCTGGCAAACCCGTCACCGGCCTCAAGGTGGATGTGGTCCAGCATCGCCTCAATCTGGGCTTGTTCCTGCGCAGCACGCCGTTGCCGTTGCCGGGATTGATCGGTCTGGCTTTTGTCCCGACCGCGGTTGATACCGCCTTTCTGCCGGAAGAACTGCTGTATGGCGACTTGCTGACGCCGGCCCGCTTTTTGGATGTGTACGCCGTCACGAGCGGCTTGCAGGGCGCCAAGGACCAGGCGCGCCTGGAGGCCTGGCGCCCCATCTCCGTCAGCCGCATGCCGGCCCCGGTCAGCTTCTTTGAAACCTACGCGCTGTATACCGACGGCACCGCCGTTCAGCCGATGTTTCGCGGTCATCTCCTGCCGGAGCCGGCCACGGTCAAATCCTTGCGCCTCGCCGCGGGCGAAAGCGCCGGTTTTCTCCGGCGCAATTGGGGGCAGACCGGTGTGTTTGCCGTGCCGGGGTGGATCTCCGGTCTGGGCGACCATGAGACCGCCGCCGACCTGGCCGCCGCCACCCTGGCGCTGCTCGATTGGAATGCCCTGGCGCCCGAGGCGGCGACCGCCGACACCGCCCAGCGGGCCGTGCGCAGCCTGCAAGAACGGCTGAAACCCATGGCCTGCGAGCCCGGGGCGTTGATGGTGGCCGAAGAGTTTCATACCGCGTTGGATGCCAATGCGTTGACGGTACTGGTGCTCTGCCGTGCCGCCGCCGCGTCCGGCACTCCCGCCGCCTTCACTGATTCGTTGATGCGGCTGGGGGCGCATTTGTTGCGCCAGGTTCAGCCCGACGGCACCTTTGCCGGTGACCGCTATTACCCGTCCGGCAACATCCGCCCGACGCCCGCCGCCCGCGAGACCGCGGCCATGGCGGTGACCGCCCTGGTGGCCCTCTATGAGCAAACCGGGCAGCGCGCCTTTCTTGACCAGGCCGGAAAATCATTGCGCATTTTGATTGAGGATGCCAGCCGGACGCGCGGCGGCGTCGATATGCCGCCGCCGCCCCCTGGCTGGCTGCTGGTCGCCATCAATGCGTACTACACCTTCGATCGCGATCCGACCCTGCTGACCGCCGTTGAACGCCTGAGCCTGGCCATCCGCCTGACCCAGGTGATGGACCCGGTGTTTCCCGATGGCCTTGGCGGGTTCGACAACGGCCAGGCGGTCGGCGCCGCTTCCAGCCGCGTTCTGGGGTTGCTGGCCGCCGCCGACCTGTTGGGCGACAGCAGGAAGCGGGCCGCCGTGGCGGACAGCACCCTCTCCGCCGCCCATCTCGGCCTGTTGTACCTCCGGCAAAGCCAGTTCGATGCCGCCGCCGCGATGTATCTGGCCGACCCCGCCGTCTGCCGTGGCGCCTTCCGCCTTGGCTTGAGCGGGACTGTCATGACCCTGCGCGCCCAGGCCGACGGCCTGATGTGTCTGACCGCCGCCACGCGGCTGGCCCTCAAGTCGGGCGAAACCCGGCCATTGCCGCTGGCGGACTCCGCCCGAAGGGTGCTGGCCCGCGCCCGGGAACAGGTTGCCACCTTCCCCCGCTGTCTGCCGCCTACCGTACCGGAGGAGAATACGGTGCCGATCGAAGAATTGACCAAGCCCGGGCCGGCGCCCACCACGACCCTGATCAAGGGCGAGCCCCGGCCGACCCGCGCCCCGCGCCCCACCGGGAAGTGAGCCGCACTCGGTTGGTTGGTTGGGACCCCCTTTTTAGGAAAGGCGGTTCCCAAACCCTCCGTCAAACCTGCTTGTGTCTGGTTGCGGATTTCGCAGGCCGCCCCCCGCTGTCCAATCGTGGTTTGTCGCGCAATTGGCGTCTCTGTCATCAATACCCGTGCCGTGCTCACACGGAGACACGAAGTCACGGAGAAAACCAACAGATTAGGGACGTAAACGGATGAGGGTGAATTATGCCCATCCTCTTCGCGGGGCGTCCTCCCGGTCCTCATTGTCCTCCGGGGTATTGCGCGGTCCTCAATGTCCTCGGCCCCCGCTCCAGTTAAACACCCTCCCCGCCGCCGCTGAGGACGGAGGGGACAGCTGTTTCCGATCCCAAAACCAGGGGACCTTGGGGACAACGAGGACGCGGTGGCGGCAAGCCCGGCATTGACAAGGGAATAAGACATGCGTTTTGGAGCAGAATCGATTGTGACAACGCCTGGTTAGCTCGCCGTTGCAATACGCTTGCGAATTTCCCCTGCCAGTTTTTGGCTTTCCTTCAAGAGATCCAAGACACTGCGCCAATTTTTTATGTGACGCTGCCACATCTCTGGCCCGACGACAGCAGCAAAATGGGATTTACCTTTCGACTGGTTGCATTTGCCGCAGGCTGGCACAAGATTTGCAATTTCCGTGATGTATCCAGTAAAGCGGATTAGGGACGGGTGAATTATGCATGCAAACGTCGCCTGTCCACGGATTAGGGACGGGTGAATTATGCATGCAAGCGTCGCCTGTCCAGGTCGTGGTCGGGTTGAGGTGTCCCCACGAACTTTTGGGTGCCGGCACACAATAAACTGTTGGGTTTCGCGTTGACGTGGGTGGGTGATATCCGCCAGAAAGTTTCGCCGAGCTGGGGCTCGGCGGTCCCAGGCAGGGGGCGGCCACGACCGTGAGTTGCCGGACCAGGGAAGTTTAATTATTGACTTTTTAGGTATAACATCTTATAATACGTTATAGTTAAAATGGAGGTGTTTTCATGCCGCAGTTGTCCATTTACCTAAGGGCCGAGATTTTTGAACGGGTGCGGCAAGACGCCGCCACCGAGCAGTTGTCGGCCTCCCAGTGGATTACCCGCGTGCTGACCCGCACGCTGTCCGCGCCGGGCTGGCCGGACGGCTTTGAGAAGCTGTTCGGCGCCATTCCGGACGCCAGTTTTACCGCGCCGCCGCCGCCCCGGACCGCGGATGTTGACCGGGAGCCGTTGTGAACTGGTTCCTCGACACCACTACCTGCGTGTACTTCCTCAAGGGCATTCACCCGGAAGTGCGCACGGCGTTGTTGGCCAAGTCCCCGGCCCAAGTGGTTATTCCCGCTTTGGTGACGGCGGAACTGCTGTTCGGTGCCGCCCGCAGTGCTCATCCGCGGCGCAACGAGGAACGTGTCCGGGCGTTTCTGGCCCCGTTTACCGTGGCCCCGTTTGATGCGGATGCCGCCGCCCACTACGCCCATATTCGCGCCGTGACGGAACACGCCGGAACGCTGGTCGGCCCCAATGACTTGATGATTGCCGCCACCGTCCTGGCCCGGCGCGGGATTTTGGTCACGCACAACCTGCGGGAATTCCGCCGCGTGCCGGGCCTGCGCGTGGAAAGCTGGGTGGTGGTTTTGTAAGGGGCGGCGGTTGGGAACCCCCTTTTGGAGGAAAGGCGGTTCCCAAACCCTCCGTCAAACCTTTTTATCCCTTTTGCGGAGTTCGCAGGCCGTCTCGGGCGACAGACCACGACGGGGACGGCTGGGCAGCCTGCGGACTCCGCAAAAACGTAGAAAAGTTTTGGGAAGGGGTGCGGCAAGACAAACCGCAGATTGTCGAATATTGAACCGCAGAATGATAAAGTTTTCGGATGCCTTCATGATTCGGAACTCATCATTCGTCAATCTGCGGTTCGCGTTTCCAGCGTACGTACCCCCCACTCAGTGACCCCTTACTCATGAAAAGCCGGCCGGCTTGACAAGGGGGGGGGAGGGGGTATGGTATGCCCTTCGTGTTTGACGCCGGTTTTCGGCGTCCCGTAGCGGCCCGGAACTTCTTCGGGCGCACCGGTCCCCGTCAAGGGGGTTGGCGCGCTTGGTCCGGGCCCCGGACCACAAACCCTGAAGGTCACACTTCAGCCATGTTCAATCTACATTTATTCTCGGGCACGGCTAACCCCGTGTTGGCCCGAAAGATGGCGGATGTCTTGGGCATCGCCCTGGGGGACGTCGAAATTCGGCGCTTTCCCGAAGGCGAGGTGTTCGTCAAGTTCATTCAGAACATCCGGGGCGGCGACATCTTCATTGTGCAGCCCACCAGCGCGCCACCGAACGAGAATCTGATGGAATTGCTGGTGATGCTGGACGCGGCCAAGCGCGCCTCGGCCCAGCGCATCACCGCCATCCTGCCCTTTTACGGCTATGCCCGCCAGGACCGCAAGGACCAGCCGCGGGTTCCCATCACCGCCAAATTGGTGGCCAATCTGCTGGTGACGGCGGGGGCGAACCGGGTGCTGACCATGGACCTGCATTCCCAGCAGATCCAGGGGTTTTTCGACATTCCGGTGGACCATCTGTACGCCGCGCCCGTTTTCGTGCGTCACCTGCGCACGGTGCTGGGGCCGCAGGCGGTGGTGGTGGCGCCGGACACCGGCAGCGTCAAGATGGCCCAGGCCTATGCCGACATGCTGGGGCTGGGGTTCGCCGTGGTGGCCAAACGGCGGATCAATGCCGAGCAGGTGGCGGCCACGCACTTGGTGGGGGATGTCGCCGGCCGCGATTGCGTGTTGGTGGATGACCTGACGACCACCGGCGGGACCCTGATCGAGGCGGCGCGCAGCCTGCTGGCCGGCGGCGCCAGCCGGGTGTTCGCGGCGATCTCGCATTACGCCGTCACCCGGGTCGGCCATGACCGCCTGCACGCCAGTGACCTGGCCGGGATTTTCACCACCGACAGCGTGCCCATGCCCGCCGACTGGCCGATGGGCAAGGTGCAGGTGCTGTCCGTCGCGGACTTGCTGGCCACGGCTGTGCGGCAGGTCCATGAGAGCCAGTCTGTGTCGAGTCTGTTCCGCGCTTAGTCAGTACAAATAGAACCGAGTGACCAAGAAACCCGAGCAACAAACCAATTTTTGGGTGTTGACGCAACGGACAACCGAAAGGCCCCCACGCGTATGAGCAAGAAGGAAGTGACTCTGAACGCCGAACCGCGCGAGATGCGCGGCAATGGCCCGGCCCGGCGCTTGCGCCGCGCCGGCCGCGTTCCCGCCGTGATCTACGGTCACGGCAAGACAGGTGTGTCGTTAACTCTGGAAGAGGGCGCCCTGAAAACGGTCGTCCATCATCCCGGGCTGATCCAGATCCACCTCGGAGCCGACACGCTGTCGGCCATCATCAAGGATGTCCAGCGCGACATCTTCACCGGCAAGACGACGCACGTCGACCTGCAGGAAGTGGCGGCGGACGAAATCATCACCGTCACCGTCCAGATCGAGGCCGTGGGCGATCCCGCCGGCCTGGCCATGGGCGGCCAGCTTGAGCAGAACATGCGTCATGTGGACATCCGGGTCCGTGCCGCCGACCTGTTCGAGACCTTGAAGGTCGATGTTTCCGGCATGCAGCTGGATCACGTCCTGCACGTCCGTGACTTGACGTTGCCGGAAGGCGTGGTCGCGCTGGGCGACCCGGACATGGGCGTCTTCCAAGTCCGCTTGCCGAAGATGGAAGAGGACAAGACGGCCGAAGATGCCGCTGCCGCTGCGGCTGCGGGCGAACCCGAAGTTATTGCCAAGGGCAAAAAAGACGAAGAAGGCGCGGCGCCTGCCGCGGCCGCCCCGGCGAAATCGGAGAAGAAGAAGTAATAACGGCGGATGGCGAGGCCGCACATGGTTGCAGACAGCGTCACGCCCCGCCTGGTGGTGGGGTTGGGCAATCCGGGAGACGAATACGCCGGGACCCGGCACAATGCCGGGTTCCTGGTGGTGGACCGCATCCTGGAAAAACTGCGGCGCGCGGAGGCCAAGCCGGAGCACAAATACAACTGCCATCTTCACACCCTGCGTCATGCCGGCCACGCGCTGGTGTTGGCCAAACCGCTCACCTTCATGAATTTGTCGGGGGAGGCGGTGGCCAAGCTGGCTCGGGGGCTGGAGGCGACACCGGCGGAAATTCTGGTGGTCGCCGATTTCCTCGACCTGCCTCTCGGCCGGTTGCGGATGCGGGCCGGCGGTGGCGCCGGCGGCCATCGCGGCGTGGAGTCGGTGATCGCCGAACTGGGTACGGACGCCTTTCCCCGCCTGTGGGTCGGGGTGGGGCATCCGGGAGCCCGCGGCGGAGCGGTGGTGGATCATGTGTTGTCGGAGTGGACGTCCGAGGAACGCGCCAGCGCCAGCCGGACGCTGGACGCCGCCGCCGAGGCGGTGTTGATGGCCGTGCGCAGTGGCGTGGCGGTCACCATGAACCGGTGGAACAGTTGGCAGGCCGAAGCCGATGATTTGGACACAGACGGAACGAGAGAAGGAGAACGGAAACCGTGAAAACTTATGATGTGATCTTCATCCTCGATGACAAGAAACTCGAGGACGGTGGCGACGCCTTCGCCAAGGACGTGACGGCCCACCTCAAGAGCCTGGGCGCCACGCTCACGACCAAAAATGTGCTGGGGCGCAAGACGTTCACTTACCCCATCAAGAAACACACGGCCGGCCTGTACGTGGAGTTCATTGTCGAAATGGACGCGGACAAGGTCGCCCTGTTCGAGGACAAGTACCGGCTGAACACCACCGTGCTGCGCCTCAAGGCGTATCTGTACGAGGAAGCCACGCCGGCCCGCAAGATGATGTCGGATGTGCTCGGCCAGGGCCCCGGCTCCATGATGGATGCCTGATGCGCGGCAGCGGCCGCGGCGGTGTCGTCGCGGGGAGGTTTGAACCATGGCGAATTACAATCGAGTCTATCTGATTGGCACGTTGGCGCAGGCACCGCAGTCCCGCGCCACGACGGGCGGGCTGGGCATTTGCACCTTCCCGCTGGTGGCCAAACGCTCCTTCCTCAACACGCAAGGGGAGGAACGCGAGGAAAGTTGCCAGGTGGACGTGGAGCTGTTCGGCAAGCACGCCGAAGCCGGCGCCCGTCTCCAGGCGGGCATGCTGATCCTCATCGAAGGCGCCCTGCGCATGGAGCAGTGGGACGACAAGGCCACCGGCCGCAAGCGTTCCCGCCTGCTGGTCCGCGCCGACCGGGTCCAGCCCCTGACCCTGGGTGCCGACGTCAAGCCGCCCTCCTTCAACCGCATCTTTCTGCTGGGGAATGTCACCCGCGATCCGGAAAAGCGGTTTACCGCGGGCGGCCGCGCCATCTGCAAGTTCGGACTGGCGGTCAATCGCCGGTACACCACCGCCCAGGGCGAAGACCGCGAGGAGACCTGCTTTGTCGACTTGGAAGCGTTCGGCAAGCAGGCCGAGGTCGCCGGCCAGTACCTGCGCAAGGGCGGACCGGTGCTCATTGAGGGGTATCTCCGGTTGGACCAGTGGGACGACCGCACCACGGGCGAACACCGCTCCAAGCTCCTTGCCAACGTGGACCGCCTGCAACTGCTGGGCAGTGCCAACCGTGGCGGCGATGAGTTCGGCGGCGGTGGCAACGGCAGCGGCGATCCCGCCGAGGCCGCGTCTCCCGCCATGGCGGAGAGCGCTCCCCGGCGTCGTGACGACCCCCCGCCGGCCGCCGCCCCCCAGGCTCCCGCCCCCGCCTCCGCCCCGGTCGATGACATCCCCTTCTGACGCGATCCCCGTCCGTTGCCCGTCATTATTCACTATTCTATTAGCATAAACCACAAACGAAAGGAGCCACGATGAAACCTTCATCCACCCGTCCCCGCCGCAAGAAACGCATCATGCGCGTCAAGGTGTGCCGGTTCTGCGAAAACCGCATCAAGGTCATGGACTTCAAGGACGCCGACATGCTGCGGCGCTTCCAGACCGAGAAGGGGCGCATCCTGCCCCGGCGCATCACCGGCACCTGCTTTGTCCATCAGAAGATGCTGGCCCAAGCCGTCAAACGCGCCCGTGAACTGGCGCTGGTGCTCTGATCCAACCTGGCTAGTGAGAGGAAATACACCATGGCCAACGAACTGGTATTGATTGAAGATGTCCCGGGCCTGGGCAAGATCGGTGAGATCGTCAAGGTCGCCGACGGCTACGCCCGCAACTTTTTGCTGCCGCACAAGCTGGCGGCCAAAGCCAACCCCGGCGTTCTCAAGGCGCTGGAAGCCAAGAAAAAGCGCGTTCACCAGGAACATGAGCAGCGGCTCACCCTGGCCCGTGAGCTGGCGGAGAAAATCTCCCGCCTGACCGACCTCACCATTGCCGCCCAGGCGGCGGAGGACGACAAGCTCTACGGCTCCATCGCCGCCCACCAGATCCTCGAAGCCCTTGAGAAGCGGGGCTTCGCGCTGGACAAGCACGCGGTGGTCCTGCCGGAACCGATCAAGAAGCTCGGTTCCTACACGGTCAAGCTGGAGCTCCACGCCGACGTCAAGAGCTCGGTCGCCGTCGTCATCGTCCGCGGCTGAGTCGCGCGGCGGTTCTAAAACCAAACACCGGTTCGCCCCCGCTTTGCCGCGGGGGCCGGGCCGGTGTTTTTTTATGTAGTTGGGAACCCCCTTTTGAGTTATCATGTAGTAAAAACAAAGAGGCCGGTCGCCTACATTAAGGTTCAGTTCAGAGTCGAACACTTAACGGAGGAAACCGGCCATG
>CAITYL010000062.1 GCA_903896595.1 uncultured Lentisphaerota bacterium | reverse complement strand
GGGCCTGTTCGGGCAGTTCCTCCTGGATGGCGGTTTTGCACCATGCAAGAAAGCCGCTTGACGATAGTATGTTATGAAATAAAGTCACACCGAGATGAACCCAGTTTTAAGCATAAAAATCAACTGCAACACTTGAGTAAGAATCTTAAAACCTTTGAAACACGAAAAGACCATACGAAACAGGCACAAAAAAAGGAAACATCCCGCATCTGCCGGAGGTTTTCAGTTCAGGAGGTCGTCCCACTGGCCAAACCGGCGCCATTCCACATGGCCGTCAAAAAACAGCAGATCGCTGCCGAATTTATGGAGTTTGTCCATATAGGTGTAGGAGGGCGAACAGATCAGCATCCAGGGCCCGCCCTCATACCAGCCTTCCTGGATTGCCCAGGTCCGGCTGGGCGTGGTGAGTTGGCTGAGTTTCTGCAGGTCATGATTCGCATTCATGGCGTACGTCGTCCGGTAGTCGTCGCCATAATTGGCCCAAGTGCCGCGAAGCGTCTCGAACGTGGTGCAAATGGTGGCATTTTTATTCCCAAGATAAGGAAAGGTCGAAATGCTCCAAATGGTCCACAACCCGTTGATGTCGCGGTCGCCGCCGGAATAGGAGCAGGGCAGGCAATCGTTGTTGTCGTCGGTGTAATTAGCCAGGGCCAGCCCGATTTGTTTCTGGTTGCCGAGGCAGGCAATCTGGCGCGCCTTATCCCTGGCCTTGCCCAAGGACGGCAACAACAGGGCGGCCAAGATCGCGATGATGGCGATCACCACCAGCAGTTCGATCAGGGTGAAGGCAACGGTTTTCTTCATAATCATGTTCACCCTAACGCCGGATAAATGAGGCTCTTGCAAAACCATCAACAAAGAATTTAAACAGAAGAAATCAGGAGAGAGCGGAGAACGACTTCTCGGTGTCCTCTGCTGCCTCCGGTTCAAAATCCAGGACATCCGGTTCCTTCCGATTGACCGGTCACTCCCGCGCCCAGGAGTGGCGCTTCGTTCGCGGCTCGGATTGGCATTGAACCGATCATCTGAGTTTTGTAAAAGCCTCAACCGTTACTGGACACTCGCCCGCAGCTCAAGATAAATGGGGACGCCGCCCCCCCCCGGATTCGGCGTCCCGCGTAGTCTACGTCGCCGTCACCCCTGCCGGCGGCGTCTCACGCACCAGGCCGCGGCGCCGAGCCCCAACAACGCCAGTGATGCCGGCTCGGGAACCACGCCGGTGCTGATTTCCAGATTGTCAACATACGATGCCCATCCACCCGTATTCGTCAGATGCAGATAATTCAATTCTGGATCGCCCCAATTGTTCATGGTAAACGCATAGGCGCTGCCAGATCCAGAGGGGTTCAAATCGACCCACTGCCCATCGACCTTCAGCAGCAGGCTCGCCCCGGTTCCATTCGCCAGCGAAGTCCCGGCATAGGACAATTGGACGCGGTGATAGGCGTCGAACGTCAGTCCCGGAACCGCCATGGAAAAGACGTCGCTTCCCTGCAGATAGACATGCAACGTACTGCTGTCATCGACGGCTACGGCAAAGGACGATTGGGTCGTGGTCGGCGGTGCCTCCACCCATGCAGAGTCGCAGCCGAACGAGACACCAAAAAGTTTCCCCGACGGCGTTACAGCCGAAACCAGGTTCAAATCAAACGCGACCGTGAACCCGCCACCCGCCAACGACGTTGTTTGTCCCGCAAACCAATTCCGCTCCAACCCCAAAGAAGCGCCTGCGCCGCCATCGGCGCACTGCAAGGCCGAGGTACCCCCCACACCCGCGCCGGGAACCAGCGACCACAGCCAACCACCGGCAGCATACGACGTGGTTGCCAAAGTGCCGCCTTGACGAGCCGCGAGAGTCGCATTTACATCGGTGGTGCTGGTCTCGATGCCATTGTAGTTGTCACTCAACAAGACGGTGCCTGCCTGAGCCATTCCGGACCAGGCCAGCACAACCGCCAGGGCCATCATTTTCATTTCAATCGTTCTCATGTTCATACCCGTCTTTCATACTACATGGTTTGTGGTCTGGGATAAAAAGACTTCTCACATTCTCTCGCCTGTCCACGGCACCGCTGCCGCGGACACGGTGGCCGGACCAACCCGGCCGCTACGCCTCTCTCGATGCTCCAATCGCGAATCGTCACCTCCTTGTGGTTGCGCTGGCACGTCTTCACCTGCGGCGCTGATTCCCGGAGCGGCGCCATTCCGTCATTTGCATGCTACTGTACTGCCATTCGTGGACTAGTGTTAGGATATTATGAAGGTTTTTTTAGGATAAAAGTGGAATATTTATGCCTGAGAATCAATTACTCCACCTCGAAGACGTCTTTCACCGGTACGCCCAGCGCTGTCCGGTGCCGGCGCTGTATTCCTGGCAGGAAGAGTATGCCAGCGAGCATGTGCATGACTTCTTTGAACTGCGCATCTGCGCCGAGGGCGCCTTGGATGTGGTCACCCGGAACGGGCGCTGCCAATTGACGGCCGGGGACGCCGTGCTGTTGCGCCCCGGCACCCCCCATGTCTGCGGCAACGCCCGCCTGCACACCGGCTACATCATCGGCATTCCCCCGGACCTCTTGCACCAGGAATTGGCCTGGACCTTGCACGACCCCATGTTGAACCGGTTGCTGTGGAGCGGCCCGCAGCAGGCGGGCAAAAACAGCGTGGTGATCCATCTGCCACCAGGGGACCTGCAACGGGTGCAGGAATCACTTAAGGTGCTGCTGCACAACAGTTGGCTGGTTAGCATGGCGACCCCTGAGCCCGCCCTGCACAGTGAACAGATCGGACACCTGACCTTGCTGTTGTCGCGGCTGTCCCGCGCCCTGGCCACCGCCGAAGCGCCGGGCGCTGGCGCCGGCCGGGTCCACCCCTCGCTGGTGGCAGCCTTGCGGCTGCTGGAGAAGGAGCCGGCCCACGACTGGTCGCTGGCCGAACTGACCGGCAAGCTCGGCCTGGACCGGTCGTACCTGATCCGGCTCTTTCGTCAAACCTTGGGGCTGCCCCCCATCCAATACTTGTTCCGCAGCCGGCTCGAACTGGCGGCACGCCTGCTGACCAGCGGCGACACACTCGCCGGTGAAGTGGCCGGCAAGGTGGGCTGGCTGGATCAAACCCTGTTCTGCCGGCATTTCCGCAAGCGTTTTGGCATGAGCCCGTTGCAATACCGCAAGCGGTTTCAATCCATCACGCGCGCCGCCAGGGAATCTCCGCCGCCAGCCGCCACCCTCGCCCACCCGACATCGGACGCGAACCGGTGCCTGCGCCTGGAGCCCGCACCGCTACCCCAGCCGCCATCGTCAACCACCGGAAAAACCCCGGCGAAAGCCAAAGTCCGCGTCTCCGTGTCGCCTGGGTTCCAGTTGGTCGCCATGGGACGGCAACAACTCATGGCCGGCGAAACCTGGAACGCGTTTCCCGCCGACTGCCACGGGGTAATTATGGCGGACTTCGGCAGGCTCGTTCCCGCAACCGGTCGCCCATGCGAAGAAAAGATCCGGGCCTGGAAGGTTAACTTTTGCCGTTCCACCGTACCCCAGGCCTGGCGCGCCACGCAAGACAGCGCGCTCCGCTGGATCGCCTGGCGCGGCCGCGAAGCCAATGCGCTGGTCGCGGCCGGGCTCATGGACCAGGTGCCGGCCTATCTCACCCCACATGCCGCCAACCGGGTCATGGACGCCTGGCACAAATTGGTCCACCTGCTGCACCGCACCGACCCCGCCGTGGCCGTGGAACGGCAGGCCATCCTGCTGGAAATGCTCAGCGGCCTGGCCTGCCCCGAAGACGCCCCCAGCCACTACGCCATCAGCGGCTGACCGGCACCACACCAGCGCCGCGCGTCTTAAAAAATCCATGTGGGGGCGCCGCCCCCAGGCCCCTGCCAAAGGGACCTGTCCCTTTGGAATCCCCGATGCGTTCCATTTTGCGAGAGCCGGTGCTATGCGCCGCGGCAGCGACAATGCCAAATGCTTCAGGCGCTCGGCGGCGCACAGTACCGGCTCTCGCAAAATCGGTGTCGGGATGGCCGCTACGCTGGCAACCAGGAGGTTGCCCAGCCTCGCAAGCTCGGCTCTCAAGGGACGGAGTTCCTTGAGCGGGGCTTGGGGCAGAGCCCCACATGGATTTTATAAGGCAGAAGGGACAATGGCACAGCGGCCTGGACAACGCTATACTTTGTGCTGGTTTACTCCCCGTATCAGACCTCATGGCTCCTTGAGTTTTGGATGACGTTTCATGTTTGCTTCAATCACCGATATCCTGGCTGATTTCAAGGCCGGCAAAATGGTCATCCTGACCGATGACGAGAACCGCGAAAACGAAGGCGACCTGGTCATGGCCGCCGAGGCGGTGACGCCCGCGGCGGTAACCTTCATGGTCACCCATGGCCGCGGCCTGGTCTGCGCCCCCATCACCCGGCACCGGGCCATGGAGCTGGACCTCCATGAAATGGCCCGGCCCGACGATCCGTTTCACACCGCGTTCACGGTCAGCGTGGACGGACGCCGCGGCGTCACCACCGGCATTTCCGCCCAGGACCGGGCCAAAACCATCCAACTGCTGGCCAGTCCCAAGACCAAGCCGGCCGACCTGGTACGGCCGGGCCATGTTTTCCCGCTCATCGCCAAGGACGGCGGCGTGCTGGTCCGCGCCGGCCATACCGAGGCCACCGTGGACCTGGCGCGACTGGCCGGCTGCACCCCGGCCGGCGTCATCTGCGAGATCATGAACGATGACGGCACCATGGCGCGCCTGCCGCAACTGCGGAAATTTGCCGCCAAGCACAAGCTCAAAATCGGCTCCATTGCCGACCTGATCCGCCACCGGCGCCACACCGAAAGCCTGGTCCAGCGCGCCAGCGTCGTCAAGATGCCCACCGCCTACGGCCAGTTCGACCTCCATTGCTTTGTGGCCGGCACCGACGGCTGCCCGCATCTGGCCCTGACCTGCGGCGACATCACCGGCGACACCCCCGTGCTGGTCCGGGTCCACAGCGAATGCCTGACCGGCGATGTCTTCCATTCCGCCCGTTGCGACTGCGGCGCCCAGCTTGACGCCTCCCTGCGCATGATCGCCAAGGCCGGCGCCGGCGTCCTCGTCTACATGCGCCAGGAAGGCCGCGGCATCGGCCTGGTCAACAAACTGCACGCCTATCATTTGCAGGAACGCGGCTGCGACACCATTGAGGCCAATATCAAGCTCGGCTTCCCCGCCGACCTGCGCGAGTATGGCCTGGGCGCCCAGATCCTGCTCAACCTGGGCGTGCGACGCATCCGCCTGCTGACCAACAACCCGAAAAAGATCATCGGCCTGGAGGGATACGGCCTGGAGATCGTTGAACGCGTCCCCATTGTCATTCCCTCCGCAGCCGCCAACCGCCGTTATCTGCGCACCAAAAAGGAGCGCATGGGACACCTGCTGTAACGCGGGTGAAGACTTTTATCTTGGCGGCTCTTGCAAAACTCCGGTTACCGGTTCAATGCCAATCCGAGCCGCGAACGAAGCGACCGGTCAAAATGAATATCCAATAATCAACAAGGAAT
>CAITYL010000061.1 GCA_903896595.1 uncultured Lentisphaerota bacterium | reverse complement strand
GCAGAGGCGCGGAGGCGCAGAGAAACCGCCAAGTCAAAATAGTGCCATAACGCCTGATTTTTTTTTCTCCGCGCCTCTGCGCCTCTGCGGGAGATAGCTCGTATTTGTTTTGGTTCCGGCTATGCCGGGTTGGGCTGAAGCCTGAAGGGATCAAGCCGCATTCCGGCGAAGCCGGTGTGGCAAAGGGCTTGTAGCCCGTCGGGACGTCGCCGACGCGATACAATCGCTTTGCCACAAAAATACAGTATGAAAGCGGTGTCGAGCCACCGCCACTCAAAAGGTTCCGGCCGCGGCCGGAACCGGTAAAAACATCCGTACGGCGTTAGGGTGAGGTTTTAATTACCTTCAGCCTACAGCCTAAACAGCTTCCGCCTGACGACGTCTACACCGGGGCGTATTCGGCCTGCAGCATCCGGAACAGCTCCAGTTGCCGGACGGTGGCCTGGAGGGCGCCGTCAGTGTCGCGCGTGAACGGCACGGGGGTGCCATCGGGCAGTTGCGCCAGCCGGGTGAACGCCATCCCCGGCGGAGCCCGCAGGGTGAAGGTCAATTCTGGTACGGGCAGGGGGGGCGCCTGAGTCTGGCTGTTCAGAAAGGCGATGGTGAAAGCCCGGCGTTCCGGCGCGTGCTGGACGTTCATCCAGACGGCGGGATGGGCATCGGCGCTGAAACTGGGTTGCGGACCCAGGAGCTGCCGGAACAGCAGCTCCAGCAGGCGGTTGTTGGCATCGCTGTCAACGGCTTCCAAGGCGGCGGCGGCGTAGACCGAGACCCCTTGGCCAAAGGGGTTGCGGACCAGGGCCGGCGTGGCGCCGTCCTGCCAGGGCGGCGAGGAATGGATGCTGGCCCAGTTGGGGTCGGACACGGCGCCGGGGTGCGGACTGGCATAGGGCAGGCTGATGGTGGCGAGGACCTCGCCCGCCGCTCCGGGCGCCAGCGGCACGGCGCGGTCGCCGGCCGGGGACGCGGGCGCCTGGAAATGGCTGAGATGGGTTTGCGGGGCGATGGCGGCCGTCACCCCGGCGTCGGCCGGTTTCAGGTAGACGACCGCGCCCCAGGCGGCGGCGGCGGCGTGGCAGCCGAACACGTCGGCCAAGAGGAAGTCATCGTGGCGGACGCCGCGGGATTCGGTCAGCGAGGTCTGGCCGCTGGCATACAGGTGGCCGCCCTGGCGGACGTACTCGCGGAAGGTGTCGGCTTCCGCTGCGGTCAGGCGCAACACGTTGGGCAGGGCCACAACCCGGTACTTGGCCAGTTCCGGCAGGTCTTTCCGGGTGATGATGGTGTACGGCAGGTGCGCCGCCTGCAAGACCCGGCAGAGGCCGCGCATGGCCTGGTTGTGCGGGTATTGGTTGCCCCACAGCGGGGCGTCGGCCAGGGGCCGGCCGTTTTCACTGAAGTCCATGCGGGAGTCGTCGCTGAAATACAGCGCGATGTCCGCCACGGGGTGGCCGCCGAGGAACGGCTCATAAGGGGCGGTCTCGTCGTAGATGGCGCGGATGCGTTCGGCAATGGCGGGGTTGAAACTGCCGTCGGGGTTGATCGCGTCGATGAACAGGAAGGCACCGGCGAACAGGGTGGCGGCGAACGCCTGGCGCCGCATCTCATCGGTGCTTTTGAGCCGGACATGGTCGTTCAAGTTGACGCAGCAACTGGTCATGAACTCGATTGGCTGCGTGCGGCTCAGGCCGCCCATGAACTTGCTGACCATGAGCTGTTCCAGGGCGTCGCCGTAGAAGTCCGCGCCGAGAAAATCATGGCTGGCGCTGGCGGCGAACGGCAGGCCAAGGGTCCAGTTGAAGATGGCGGTGGCGAAATTGTGGTAAACGGTGAGGCCGGGGCGGACAGTCTTGGCCTGGCGGGTGAGGACGTCCGCGAACTCCGCCATCCAGCGTTCGCGGGCGGTCTGGAAGGCGCACCAGGCGGGCGAAAACCAGTCGATGGCGGCCGGAATCTCCAGGCCATCCTCCCGGCGGAGGCGGTCCCGGCAATGGTCGCAGACGCAGATCGCCGGCCAGAAGGTCATGTCGAAGAACAGGCCGTCAAAAGCGTAATCGCCGGCCAGTTCCGTGGTCTGGGCCAGGGCGAAGGCGCGGTAACCGGGGTGGTTGGGGCAGCAATGCCCGTAACGGGCGCCGGCAATGGCAACACTGGCGGCCGCATTGGCCGGCTGGATTCGCCACTCGGGATGTTCGAGGAACGCCCAGTTGTTGTAAACCACGCTGTAATAGGCGCACGCGTCAATCTGGCGGTGGCGGAGTTCGCGCAGCAGCTCGGCGGTGACGTCGCGGCCCTGCAGGCCGGCATGCATCTTGCCGGTCCGGGTCGGCCAGTAGCAGAGGCCGACATGGGACTGGCAGTAGATCATGGCCGAGGTCAGGCCGGCGCGTTCGTACATGGCCGCCATGGCGGCCGGGTCGTAGTGGGCGAGGAACGCCGGATCCCCGTCCGGAATATGCATGTCCACCAGCATCCGGCGGTAGCCGCGCTGGAACCAGGGGAGGGGGGCGGCGGCGGCAGGGGCGGTGGATGACGGGGGCATGGGATGGGATCCTCGGAGAGAGGCGGGGGGGTAAGGGGTCACGGATGGAGGGATACGGTAAGATAAACCGCAGATTGCCGAATATTGAACCGCAGAATGATGAAGTTTTTGGATGCCTTCATGATTCGGAACTCATCATTCGTCACTCTGCGGTTCGCGTTTCCAGCATACCCCCCCCTACTCACTGAGCGGTTACCGGGGTTGTGGCACTTTTACATACTGACGGGCGGCCGGGTGTCCAAAAGGTCGGACCTGTCCGACGGGTCTGACAGGTCCGACCGAGTTTATCCGGCCGCCCTAACTTAACTTTTGAACAGGAGGCCGCGGAGTTTTACTTCGATATTCAAAATTGGACATTCAGAATTCAACATTCCTCACGTTTTACGCATCACGGATCACGTTTTCACGCCCCTGCATGGGGATTGTCGGGGTTGTTGGGCCCGAAATGCTTGAGCATGACGATGGGGTCGGACGGGGAGGGGTTGACAATGGTGACGCCGGCGCGGGCGGCGGCCGCGCTGACAAAGAACTCGTCATGGGTGAGCTGGCCGTAGCGGATCAAGGCGGGGGTTTCAATGTCCCACCCGCCCAGCTTGCCGTGTCCCTGCATCATAATCAGGCCATAGGCCTCGGCGTCGCGGATGACCGCGGTCCGGCCGGGCAGCACGGTGAGTTCCTTGGCGCTGTAGGCCAGGTTCTTGTAGCAGATCCAGTTTTCCTGGTACCCGTCCGCGGCCATCTCCGCCGGCGGCCGCACGGGGCGCGGAGCCATAAAATGATGCTGGGCAAATTCCGGGTCGGTGTTGGCCTCCCAGTCGATGACGTCCATCAGATAGTCAAAGTCGCCCTGCTTGTCGGCCGGTGTGTCCTTCCACAGCAATTCCGCCGGCACCACCTGCTTGCCGACCACGGACTGGTACATGGCATAGACGTCGGCCGCGCGCTGCGGCTCGTAGGTACAGAGGCTGCCGGGGGCATGCAGAATGCCGGGCGGAATGTCCCAGCCCGTGCCCGGATCGAGCCGGTAGGCCTTGGACAGGCTGGTGATGTGGTTGTCGCCCTGGGTGAAGCGTTTCAGGCTGGCCAAAACCTGGTCTTTGGTGGTGCCGGGCTCAAAGCCGAAGAAGGTGAAGGGAAAGTCGCCGCCGTGGTTGTTGGCCTGCGGCGGGAAATAATAGGCTTCCGGCTTGCCCATTTGGCCGACGAGCGCGGCATGCCGGTCGCGGTGATGGATGTGATGGGGCAGGGCGCCCTGGTTGTCGAAAAACTTGGAGAACATCGGCCATTTGCCGGCGTCCTTCCACAGCCGTTCGCCGAGGAGCGCGCCTTTGAGTTCGGCCACGGCATCACGCAGCAGGAATTGCCGGAGTTCGGAGCCGTCCTGGAAGGCGGCGAAGCTGAGACCCTCGTTCGGGGAAGTGAGCGGGCCGTTGTCGGCCGGCGTGGTGGAGGCGAACCAGCGTTCGTCGATGCCGCCGCGTTGGCCGCCGAGCGCGTAGTAATCGTCGGGGTGCAGCTTGATCCGGCGGCCGGGCACGCAAAAGGAGCGCGGCACCCAGGCGGGGGTGAGCCGGAGAATGCCCTGGCCCTGGTCCAGGGCGGCGTGGATGAGGTGGGACTGGTTCATGATTTCACCTGTGTGCCGGAAATGAGCGGTAAAGTGACCGATTACGACTTGAATATAATGGACGCGCCGGGCTTGAAATAGCTGAAAATTATGATATAACTTGGACAAAATTGATTTTTTATGTCTAGAATTAGGAACAGGAGGCCGCAGAGGCCACGGAGAAGCTTTTCTCCGTTGAATGTCCAATAATCAACAAGGAATATCCAATGTTCAAGTCAATGCGGGGGGGCGCGTTTTACAAAACTAAATGGCTTTTTCCTTCATCCTTGGACATTCCTTGTTGGATATTGGATATTCAATACCGTTCATAAATAATTCTGTTAGGGTTTCCGGCGGTCGGAGAGCTCCGACAGGTCGAACGTGTCCGACCTGTCCGACGCTCACCGCCGCCGACGGTATCGGAAATGACCAACCGGCAGCAAGGTACCCATGGCCGACTGGCGGGACCAATTGAATCCGCAACTTCACCTGGTCTGGCATGGCGCCTGGCGCCAGGGCAATTTGGAACCGCCGCGGCTGCTTTACGATCATGAACTGGTGGTGGTGACCAAAGGCGTTTGCGTGGTGGAGGCGGAGGGGGAGCGGATCCGCTGCCGGGCGCCTTATTTCGTCATTGTGCCGCCGATGTGCCGCCATTTGAGCGTGGCCGAGACCGAGACGTTTCGTTATTGCGTACACTTTGATTGGGAGCGGCAGCGTTCCGCCACTCCGGAATCCCTCTATTACTTTTGGCCCGACCGTCCCCCGGCCAAAGCGGTCTGCCCGGCGCCGGCGTGGGTGCCGGCCGCGCTGCCGCACGGGCCGCTGCCGGCCGGGTCGCCGGTGCTGTCTCTGATTCAAAGCATGGCGGCGCGGTGGTTGGAGGACGACCTGCTGAGCCGCGCTACTTGCCGCGCCCTGCTGTTGGAGATTCTGCTGCGTCTGCTGTCCCCGTCCGCGGCCGCCGTACCGTCCACGGGGCACAGCCGGCAGGCCCGGCTGGCGCTCGAAATGAAGAACCGCCTGGATTTCATCACCCTGACCGACGGCTCCCTGCGGCGGCAAATGGCGTCAATGGGGTATGCGTACGAGCACCTCTGCCGGGTGTTCGGGCGGGTGTTCGGGGTGTCGCCGCTTCACTATTGCCAGCAGTCGCGGCTGGAACATGCCAAACGGCTGCTGGCCGCCGGGGGGTGGTCGGTCAAGCAGGTGGCGGTGGAGCTCCAGTTTCGGGACCCCGCCTATTTCAGCCGCGTGTTCAAGCGCTACACCGGCCAGTCGCCACGGGCCTTTGTGCGGGAGCACTGACCGCCGCAAACACCGACGCACACGGACCTACACGGACGCGCACGGACAAAAAACCGTGCGGCGCGGCGTGGGTCCGTGCCGGTCCGTGCTCGTCCGTGTAGGTCCGTGGCCGCCACTACGTTCCCGACTACGAATACTGGTGCCCCGGCAGGCGCAGATAGGCGACGCCATCCCCGCTCTTCCCCAGGATCTTGCGCCGGCCGATGGTGAGCGCGTATTCGGACGGCGCGACTTGAAATTTCTTCCGGAAAATCCGGGAGAAATAGTTCAGGTCGGGAATGCCGACGGCCTCCGCGACCTGGGAGACGTTCAGTTTGGCCACCTCCAGGAGCGCGCAGGCGTGGCTGATTCGCAAGTCCCGGAGATAGGTGTTGGGCGGCCGGCCAATCATGGATTTGAACAGGTTGCACATGTGGCTCCGGGTCAGGCCGGAGACGCGGCAGAGATCGTCATAGCTGATCGGCTTGGCATAGTTCCGGTCAAGGTAGGTTTTCATCGCCACCACCGCCCGCATCGGCTTGCCCATGGAACTGGTGCGGAGTGGGGCGGGCAGAGACTGCCGTTGCGCGGCCAGCAGGGACTTCAAGACCGGCCACAGCAGCAGCCCGGCATCCCCGGTGCCGCGCCGCAGGCGGACCAGGGCACGGTCCATCAACTCGCCCAGTTCGGGATCGCGTGACGGCAGGATCAACGGCAGGTGCGCCAGAATCGCCTCCGGGACCACGTGTTCGAGGGTATGATCGTAGTGCTCCCCGGTGTAGACGCACAGCGGCGAGCGCGGCGGCCCGCTGGCGGGCGTCCAGTCGAAATGGACGCATTGGCGCCAGACCGTGATCTTCGTATCCGTCCGGCTTTCATGCCAGGTGCCGGGCGGAATGATGATGAACGTTCCCTCGGCGATGCGCCGCTCCTCCCCGTTGAGGGTCAGGAAGTAGAAGCCCTTCTCGACATGCACCAGTTCGCAGTCGTACAGCTTGCGCCGCGGCTCCAGGAAACCGGGGGACCACCCCCCCTCCCAGAACAGCCTGACGATGGGGTCAAAGAGCATCATTTTCGCAATGCAGTCCTAATAATCGCAGTTCAGTGCTATTGCCAAAACTCCATGTTTACAATAGAGTTAGGTATAAACATTTCAAGCGCCTTGGGCTTCGTTTAGGGTAGCATGAGCGGATTCATGCGCAACGGGGTCTGGTGCGTGCACCCGTGAAGTCAATACAACATGGCGGAACCTTATGGCTGGACGTTGGATCAAGGCAGTGGTGGCGTTGGGCGTGCTGGGCGGAACCGCGTCCGTGCTGTGGGGGAAGGCTGACCCCATGATCATCGACACCAGCTGGGCGGTGCGCACCGCCGTTGAGGGCAATGTCTTTGCCGATGACGTCCGGCCGGAATTCACCTTCCGCGCCCCGCCGCCGCCGGCCGGCATCCTGCGCTATGAAGTGAAGGATTGGCTGGACGCCGCCGTTGGCGCCGGTACGTGGGATGCGAAGGCCGGCGGCGCCCTGCGCCTCAAACCGCTGCCCTGTGGCTGGTACACGCTGGTCCTGCACGCCGAGCAGGCCAATTTCCAGGGCCGCCTCACCTTTGCCGTGGTGCCGTCTCCGGCCAAACGGCGGGCCGCCCCGGACAGTCCCTATGCCGCCGACACCGTTCTGTCGTGGCTGGCCTGCCCCGAACCGGGCAATCCCCGCCAGCCGGCCGATTCGTATCAGAGCGTGGCGGACCTGGCCCGGCTGGCCGGTGTGGCCATGGCCCGGGAAATGACCAACTGGAACGACTTCGCCCCCTTCCCCACCCGGCGGGCGTGGGAGCCGCGCTACCAGGACAACGCCCGGCGGCTGTCCGCCAACGGCATCCCCCAGGTGGTGATGTTCCATGACGCTCCGGCGTGGGCGAAGGAGCGCGAAACCCCCGGCGTCCGCAAGCTGCCGGACGACCTGCCCGCCCTTTACGAGTTTGCCAAGACCGCCGGCCATGATTTCGCCGGCCGGGTCACCGCCTGGGAATTCTGGAACGAAGAGACCGCCTCCGAGTACTGCTCGGATCCGGCCTGGGATTTCGCCACCGCCCAAAAGGTCGCCTATCTCGGCTTCAAGGCCGGCAACCCCCAGGGGCTGGTGCTCAACGGTTCCTTCCCCAGCGCGCCCACCATCCTGCGGCGGCCGCCCGGCGGCGCCAATCGTTTCTTCAGCCCGCCCCGAAGCTATGAGACGCTGCTGTTCGACAACGGCATTGGCGATTATTTCGACGTCTTCAACTATCACCTGTACGAGCTCTTCACCGAATATCCCCTGATCGTCGGGGCCAGGGAAGAACTACTGGCCAAGCATGGCCTGGCCGATGTCCCCTCCTGGATCACCGAGCTGGGGTCGAACTACGAGGGCTACGGCGAGGTGCCGACCCATTTGGGCGACTGGCGCATGGAACTCAAGGACTACCAGTCGCGCATTGTCGCCGAGTTCGTCCCGAAAAGCCAGATTATCGCCCAGTCCCTCGGGGTGGCGCGGAGCTTCCATTTCGCCTTCCCCGCCTACAACGAGGGAAAAAAGGTCTGGGGTCTGCTCAACTGGGACTACACCGCCAAGCCCGGCTATGTCGCTTTCGCCAACCTCACCTACCGGCTGGGCGGGGCGCACTACGAGGGCACGGTCGATCTCGGGCCGCAACTTTCCGGCTTCCTCTACCGGCAGCCGGGCGGCGCCCAGACCCTGGTGTTCTGGTCGCGCAGCGAACTGGACGACCGGGAACGGGACGGCGGCCTCGGGGTCAATGTCAACGACCGGCTTGAACGGCCCCTCGCCCTGGCCGTGGCCGCCCCCGCCGGCGCTTCTTTCGCGCTGGCCGACATCATGGGCCGGGAAACGCCGGTGGTGGCCAAGGACGGCCGGCTGGCGCTCACCGCCTGCCGCTTTCCCGCCTACCTGACCGGGCCGCTGGGGCTGAAACCCGCCACGCCGGCGCCCGCCCCCAAACGGCTGCGCCCGCCGCCCGCCGACCGGGAGATGGACGTGGTGTTCAAGCTGGTTCTGGGCCAGGCCTTCGCCCCCCAAAAAACCTGCGCCGCCATGACCGAAGAAACGGGCGGGCTGATCCTGGAAGTTTACAACTTCGGCGCTGTGGCCAAGACCGGCCGAGTCGCCTTCACCGGCACCGGCCGCCTGGAGGGGCTCCCCGACAGCGTCACCGTGCCTCCCCACGGCAAGACCGTTCTCAACCTCCGTCTCGCGGCGGTGCCGGCGGGCATCGGCCGGATCGCCTTCTCCGGCGTCTTCAACGGCCGGCCCTGCAGCCCTCTGTACGCGCCGGTCTGGCAGGTCGCCACGGCCCCGGCCAAGGCGTTCGCCTTTGACCGGCCGGACCGCTGGCAGGCCGGCCCCCCGGGCACCCTGGAGATTTCCCATGATCCCCGGGAACAGGCGGTCAAGTTTGTGGCCGTGACGCCGGAAGCGTGCGACGCCGTGCCGGAATACGCCCTGCGCCTGCCGGCGGAAAGCCTGCGCGGCGCCGTCGGCGTCGTCTTTGAGATCCGGACCGCGGCCACCCCGCCGCCCCAATCCTATGCCTCCCGGCTGGCGGCTGTGCAGGCCGACGGCACCGTTGACGGCATTGTCTATCCGGCCCCCTCGACGCACTGGACCACCCGGTTCGTCTATTTCCCCGCCGACGCGCCGCCTTATTTCGATCCCGCCCAAACCACCGCCCTGAAGATCGGCCTGGCCCTGCCCAAGGAAGGCGGCGCCTTCTGGCTGCGCAAGGTCAGAGTTATCTATAAGTGATTGATAGGCTGAAGGCTGTTAGGCTGTAGGCTGAAGGTAATTCAGATCTCATTTTAATGCAGGATGATAAATAAGAAACGAATTCAAGACGTCCCCCCCCCAGAACCCCAAACCCAAGGAGAAAGAAGCCATGAGTAGCAAGATCCAAAAACTGTCCATCCTGGCCGGCCTGCTGGCCGCCGCCATCTGGACCACTACCGAAGCCGGCCCCATCGTCAATGTCGGCGGCGGAAGCTCGTTCACGTATACATCCGGCTATCGCACCGCGCTCAGTGACGCCACTGCAAACAACAACTTTGCCCAAGGTCCCGACAGTGTCGGCCCGGCGGACGGAGATGCCAGTTACACCCCCACTTGTGCCTATCTCATGTGGCATTTCAAGACGGATCCGGGAGTGACTTTTCAGAGCAACCTCGCAATGAGCGGTCGCATCATTTTTAATACGAATTGGGCTGGACAGCCAGGATGGCTCGGCTCGGACATTTATGTCCTGACCAGCACGGTGGGCAACATCGCTGATTTGGTAAGTTCCACTCCCGCTAATTGGACATCATTGTATAGCCACACGAATGACGCCGAGTTGGATTACGCCTTTTCCGGGAAATCACTCAACGGTGCGGGAGCTGGGGCTTCTGATCTTTATGTAGCGTTTAAAGTGACGTATCCAGTCATCAGTAACCACGACAATTGGCAGGTTCAATTTTTTAAGACGGACGATAACCCGTTCGTGCTTACCGGTTCCCTGATCCCCGAGCCCGCGAGCCTGGCGTTGCTCGGGCTGGCGGCCGGAGCCGTGTTGTACCGCCGCCGCCGCTAAGACCATCGAAAACAGGTTCCCGCCGCACCGGCGGCGGGAACCCGTTTGATTCAAGGTGCTCCACAAATCCCAACCCAACCCAACCCAACCCAACCCAACCCAACCCAACCCAACCAAAACGAATATCGAACATTCAACGTTCAACATCCAACATTCAACGTGGATGATTCGGCTTTGAACGTTGAATGTTCGATGTTGAATGTTCGATTTAAAATCTTGCGCATTTTGTAATAGATTTCACAAGTAACGCGGTTCTGGATTATTCATGAGTGTAGCAAAGGGCTTGCAGCCCGTCCAATCGGGACGTAGCCGCTCGAAGAGCGCGATGCAATCGCTTTGCTACAATGGACATCGTTGATTGTATTCCATGAAGAAATGAAGCCATGACCATGCGCATGCCAACCGCCGCCATCGTCAGCCGCCGGTCGGGCAGGGCATCCTTTACCCTGATCGAACTGCTGGCATGCCCAGCCGTAGTCCCGAGCCACGGCGACGGGCGAAGGCAAGTTCGAGCAGCGTTTACGCTGATCGAGTTGCTGGTGGTGATCGCCATTATCGCCATTCTGGCGGCCATGCTGCTGCCCTCCTTGGGCCGGGCGCGGGAAACCGCCAAACGGGCCAGCTGCCTCTCCAATGAACGGCAGATCGGCATGGCCCTGGCTGTCTACGCCGCGGACTACAACAATTATTTCCCGCCGATGGCCAAGGCATGGAACAGTTGGGCTACTCCCTATTGGTACAACTACCTCGAATCCTCTCTGCCACGGGGCAAGCTCCATCACACCGATCCGTATACGGGTGAGGTGAACATAAACAATGCGGTCTTCTTCTGTCCGTCTGAACCGCGGAACCAGCCCTCCATGGTTGATTACGGCATGAATTTTACCACCTTGATGGACACCAACTGGGGCGACGCCTTCTACCCGCTTTCCCTCAACCGGATTTCCAGCCCGTCGAACTTGATCTCGGTGGGCGACTCGCGGCAACCCCATCCCGTGACCGGCCTCTGCGGTTCCTGGTACATCAACCGTGGTGACTTTCTGGCCGGCAAAGTGGCGGCGGACGGCACCTGCGTGCCCGCCCCGGCCCGGCACGCCAACGGCATGAACTTCCTCTTTCTTGACGGCCATGTGCAGTACATGCAGGTCGATGGTGCCATCCGCAGCACCTTCGCCAAGTACCTGAACGCGAATCCGGGCGAAGTGCCGTACGCCACCCCTTGAGGCAGTGCCGGACTGCTGAACCGTTGCCGGCACGGACTCACACGGACTCACACGGACGCGCACGGACCGCGCACAGACGGCAATTGGCGGCCGCCTTGATTGTGTCCGTGTTGGTCCGTGTCTGTCCGTGTGCGTCCGTGCCGGCCGCCGGTGCCACATCTGCTCACCGGTTTCTCGACGGCCATGTGCAATACATGAAGGTCGATGGTGTCGCCCGTAGCGGCTTCGCCAAGTACCTGAACGCAAACCCCGGCGAAGTGCAGAACCCCTTGCCTTGAGGCAGTGCCCGACTGCTGAACCGTTGCCGGCACGGACGAACACGGACTCACACGGACGCGCACGGACGTACACGGACCACCACGGACGCACACGGACAGAAAACCGGCGGGCGGCGCGGCACGTGTCCGTGCTGGTCCGTGCAAGTCCGTGTACGTCCGTGGCCGCGCAACTCCGCGCCTAAGTGTTATGTTTTGTTACCATGATTTCCCCGCTCGCCACTCCCCACAAAGTCGGCCGGCTGCTGATCGCCCCTGCGCTGCAGGCGGGTGCCTTTGACAGTCACGGCGCGGACTGCCCGTTCCCCTTCCGCCATGACGGCCGCTATTTCATGACCTATGTCGGCTTTGATGGCCAGGGCTACCGGACGGGGCTGGCCTCCTCCCCCGACCTGCTGGAATGGAAAAAAGAAGGGCTGTTGCTCGACCGCGGGCCGGCGGGCTCGGCCACGGAATTCAATATTGCCCTGACCAACATCCTGCGCGACAATGCGTTGTATGGCAGCGGCGAACTCCGCCAGATTGACGGCCGCTTTGTGGCCTCCTGGCACGCCTATCCGACATCGGGCTACGAGATCGGCGCGGCGGTCATCGGCCTGGCTTACAGCCGCGACCTCAAGCATTGGGAACTGACCGAACCGGTGCTGCGGGCCGAGGATGGTGCGGAGTGGGAGCGCGGCGGCCTCTACAAGTCCTGGCTGATGGAGCACGCGGGGACGTTCTACCTGTTCTACAACGCCAAGAACCTCACCGATAGTGCCTGGATTGAGCAGACCGGCGTGGCCACTTCCACCGACCTGAAAACGTGGACCCGCCACCCCGGCAATCCGCTCCTCCCGGTGGGGCCGGCGGGCGCCTTTGACGATCTTTTTGCCTCGGATCCGTGCGTGTTCCGCCTGGACGACGGGCGCTGGGTGATGTTCTACTTCGGCAACTCCTCTGACGGCCATGCCCGGGAGGGCGCCGCCATCTCCGATGACCTCCTGCACTGGCGCAAGTGCGACCAGATCCTGGTCGAGGTCGGGGCGCCGGGCAGCGTCGATTCCCGTCACGCCCACAAGCCCGGCATCATTGCCCGCGACGGCCGGCTGTACCACTTCTACTGCGCCGTGGCGCCCGCCACCGGGGAACGTGGCGGCAACGTCACCGTCGGCGAATATCGCGGCATCTCCCTGGCCCACGGCTGATTAATAAACCGCAGATTGACGAATGTTGAGCTCAGAATCATGAAGGAATGCGATTAACTTCGCTATTCTGCGGTTCAATATTCGGATATCTGCGGTTTGTTTTTGGGCGCCCGTTGTGCACCTGTTTCCGATCACCGGCCGGCGCCGGGGGAGGTGGCGCGGCGGGGGTCCAGGGAGTATAGGCCGAGGGTGATGGTCCAGGCGTCGCCGTCGGACATTTTCTTCGATTCATGGCCGGCGCCCCAGGAGTCGGTGTACAGGATCTCATGGGTGGTGCTGTTGTAGCCGAGGATGATTCGCATGTGCCCGCCGGAGAGCTGGGCCAGGTTTTCCTCCTTCACCAGTCCGAGATAGACCGACCAGACCAGGGGAATGCCGCGATCGATGTGGGATTTCACGTCGGCCAGGAAGCGGCGGTAATCGGTCTTTTCCCCCTCGCACCGGTAGGCGTGGTAGGCGTCCGGTTCCAGCCCGGAAAAGATGTCGCTGAGATCAATGACCCCGGCGGTGGGCAGGACGATCTTCCGCGCCTTGGCTTTTTTGGCGAATTTGTTGTAGCGGTTCACCATGTTTTGGAGGTCGGCCACGGTTTCAATGCCGGCGTAGAGCTCGCGGACCTTGATGCCGAACTTGGTGCCGGCCCGGCGTAGCATCTTGAGCATTTGTTCGGGATTGGTGCCCTGGCCGGCGTCGGTGCCGGTCAGCTGGGCGATGACGTGCTGGGTGACGTTCACCCCGTAATAGCGCAGGATGCGTTCGGCGGTGGCGGCGGCGCAATATCCCTTTTGTCCCTGGTCCACCATGGGCAGGCCGTCGATGGCGACCGCGCCGTCATCCTGGCGTTTCACGTGGCCGGCCAGTTCCGCGGCGGTGGTGTCGGATGCCTTGGCGGCGGCGGGGGCGCCGGTGGTTTTGCGGGCGTCCGCTTTTGGGTCGAAGCGGGTGAGGTCGACCTGGATGTACTCGGCCCGAAAATCGCGTTTGCCCTTGCCGGACGAACTCCAGGTGAGAGTGACGGCATGGGGGCCCTTCACCCAGGATTTCCGGGTGCTGGTGGTGCCGGCGAGTTTCTTGGCGCGCGCTTCGGAGCGGGTGTCGCCGCTCCATTGGGTGATGGCCTGGTCCAGGTTGGCGACCTGGCGGGCGAATTCCGGTTCGCTGGTGCCGCCGGAATCGCCGCGGTTGTACAGGGAAAGGTACAGGCTGGCCAGGGTGCCATTGGCGAACCGCGCATACCCTTCCACCACGGGCTGGTTTAGGAACGCCAGTTTGGGGCTGTTGCGGTATCCCGGATACCGCGCTTCGGCCGGCCTGTCTTTGGCGAGCCAGTTGAAGAGCGGCGCCCGTTCCTGGTTTAGGAACGTCTCCGGGGTCAGGCTCCACAGCGCGCCGGCGTCATCCAGCCAGGCCTCAACCGCGGCAGTGCCGTCGGCGGCGGCCGCGGGGCCGGGGCCAAGGAACGCAACGCACCCCGCCAGCAGCAACGCCGCCACGCGGAAGACCTTCACGGCGTTACGGCACGTCCCAGGCAGGCAAGATTGCCTGCCCCACGTTGAGGGCCGGGTTAACGTGGCGCAGGCACTCTTGCCTGCGATGAACGTCGGCCAGGCAATCCTGCCTGGTCTCGAAATGATGGGATGCGCTCTCAAGATGGCACTGTTTTGGAGTGCGGCAATTCCTTTGCCGCTTTTTAACCGCCCGCCTGAATTATTCATGAGTGTAGCAAAGGGCTTGCAGCCCGCCCAATCGGGACGTACCAACTCGAAGAGCGCGATGCAATCGCTTTGCTACAAAAAACCACTTCCAGGCCTTCATGAATAATCCAGGCTAGGCAATGTTGGTGTTATTTCAAGATTACTCTTCGTCGTCGACGTGATGCTTGACGGCGGCGTCTTGGATTTGCTTGCTCAGCACGCTCGGGACGGGCTCATAGCGGTCATTGCTCATCTCGAACGCGCCACGCCCATGGGTGAGCGCCCGCAATTGGGACGCATAGGTGAAGGTTTCCGCCAGCGGCACTTCGGCGAACACCACCTGCATGCCGTCCTCGCGGTCCATGCCGAGGATGCGGCCCCGGCGGGAGTTGAGGTCGCCGGTGATGTCGCCCATGTATTCCTCGGGGAAGCTGATCTTGAGCTTCATGATCGGCTCCAGAAGAATCGCCTTGGCGGCGGCCATGGCGCCGCGGAAGGCGCCGCGGGCGGCGATTTTGAACGCCATTTCCGAGGAGTCCACCGGGTGGTGCTTGCCGTCAAAGACCGCGGCCTTGAAATTGATCACCTTGCAGCCGGCCAGCGGTCCCCGATCCTTGGCCTCCAGCACGCCTTTTTCGACGGCCGGAATGAAGTTTCGGGGAATATTGCCGCCCACCACCTCGTTCTCGAAGGTGTAGTCGGCGCCGTGTAGCGGGTCCAGCCGCAGATGCACTTCGGCGAACTGGCCGTGGCCGCCGGTCTGCTTCTTGTGCCGGTACACATGCGAACCCGAGGCGGTAATGGTCTCGCGGTAGGGCACCTTGGGGGTTTTTAGCTCCATCTCCACCTTGAGGCCGACCTTGATGCGATGGGCGACGTTGTGCAGGTGCTGGTCGCCCATGCCGGAGAGCAGAGTCTCGTGGGTTTCACCGCTGCGTTCCAGCTTGATGGTGGGATCTTCTTCAATGATCCGGTGGATGCCGACGGCGATTTTTTCCTCCTCACCGGCCTTGACGGCGTGAACGGCGTAGGAGATGGTCGAATGCGGGAAGACAATCGGCTTGAACTGCTGGGCGACGTGCTTGGTGGCCAGGGTGTCGTTGATGTGGGTCGCCTTGAGCTTGCTAACGGCGATGATCTCGCCCGGGCCGGCGTTATCGACCGGGGTTTGTTCTTTGCCGTTGACGTGGGCCAGGGTGCTCCACCGCTCGCGCGAGTCGCGGGTGGTATTGAACACTTCGGCGTCATGCACGAACGTACCGGCATAGATCCGGAAATAGGAGAGCTGCCCGATGAACGGGTCGGCGAGGGCTTTGAACACGAAGGCCAGTCCGGCCGGGGCCTCGGCGCCCTGGCGTGCCAGTTCCCCCTCTTTCAAGGGCACCGGGCCGCCGTCGAGCGGGGTGGGGCCAAAACGAACCAGACCGTCCATCAGTTCGCTGATGCCGAGGTCCTTGGCGGCACTGCCGCAGAACACCGGGACAATGGCGCCGCTGCGCACCGCCTGGTGCAGGCCGGCGGAGACCTCCTCCTCGCTCAACTCCTGGCCTTCCAGATATTTGGCCATGAGGGCCTCGTCCGATTCCGCGACCGCGTCCAGAATGGCGGCCCGCGCCTTGGCGGCGGCGCCGACGGCGTCTTTGGACAGTGCGCAGATCACCCCTTTGAAGGTGGCCCGCTCGCCGTCGGGCAGGGCAAACGGCAGGCAGGTGGTTGCGCCCCAGCCGGCTTGGATGCTTTCCAAAACCGTGGCGAAGTTGCTTTGATCCTTGTCCAGGCCGTTGATGAAGATGGCGCGCGGCTGGTTGTTGGTCCGGGCCTGTTTCCAGGCGCGCAAGGTGCTGGGGCCGAGCCCCGCCACCGCATCGACCACCAGCAGCGCCAGGTCCGCCACCGTCTGCGCCGCAATGGCTTCGCCGCAGAAGTCGGCGGCGCCGGGGGTGTCGGTGAAGAAGAAGTGATGGTCGTTCCAGGCGCAGTTGAGCGGCGTCGAATACAGGCTGTGCTTGCGTTCCTGTTCTTCGGCGCGGAAGTCGCTCACGCTGGTTTTTTGGTCCACGCTGCCCAGGCGGGGGACCGCCTTGGCCTTGAACAACATCAGATCGCACAGGGTGGTCTTGCCGGCGGTGGCATGTCCCGTTACGGCGAAGTTGCGGATCTTTTCGACCGGGCAATTCTTCACAGTGGCGTCTCCAGATGGCGGTTGCGGCTGAACCAGGTTTTGTTTGGCCATACCCGCGGGGCGGACGCGCGCCGTCCTGCGGCGACCTCCCGGCTCGTCACAGGGCAACGAGCGCCGGGATGGCTTCCAATCTAACCGGACTTGCCGGAAAAACCAAAGTCAAAAACTTTATTTTCCCGCGCCGCCCCCGGCGTCATGCGGTGACCGCGAATCGTCTCTCGTGTCCCTTTTTGTCTCGCCTGGCGCCCCTCGGGCCTGCTTTGGGGAGTTGCCGCCGCGCCTCTGCGGAAGAAATGCGTATATATGGAGGCTCTTGCAAAACCCCCTGGAGCGGCACCATGCCGACTCCAACCGTCGAAAATCACCATACCCCGCCAGTGGCGTTCCGTCAAGTCGTTTCGCCCCCACCAACAAAAATACAATTAATTGCGCCACAATTGTTGT
>CAITYL010000060.1 GCA_903896595.1 uncultured Lentisphaerota bacterium | reverse complement strand
ACCAAACGTCGCGACCATCCGCGGCGCACAGTACCGGCTCTCGCAAAATGGAATGTTTCGGGGATTCCAAAGGGACAGGTCCCTTTGGCAGGGGCTTGGGGGCGGCGCCCCCACATTCAATGAACGAAACAATCACACCATGAAGAAAAATTATCAACCGGTGGTGATGGGGTTTGATTTGGGGACCAGTGCGGTCAAGGGGGTGTTGTTGTCCGGGGCGGGGCAGGTATTGGCGGGGGTGTCGGCACCGACTGGGTTGCGGAGTCCGCAGGCGGGGTGGTGCGAGTTTGATGCCGCGGCTTTTGCCGGCACCGTATTGGGGCTTATGCGCCAGTTGGGGGCGGCGTGTCCGGCGGGGCACCGGGTGGCTGGGGTGGCCTTTGCCGCCGCCAGCGGCAACACCGTGCTGACCGATGCCGCCGGACAGCCGCTGGCTCCGGCCATCAGTTGGACCGACGATCGTGCCCGCGGTCTGAAACTGGCCGCGCTGGCCGGTGTGGACCTGCCTGGCGTTCATGGCGTGACCGGGTGGCCGTATTTTGAGAGTTTTCCGCTGGCGCATCTGGCCTGGCTCAAGGAACACCGGCCGGAACTGTACCGTGGCGCCGCGCATCATACCCTGGACACCGTGTACCTGTTGCACCGGCTCACCGGGCGCTGGGGGGTGGACCCGTCCACCGCCACGCCGTCGTACCTGCTGGATCAGGTTGCGGGGAAGTGGCATGCGCCGTACCTGACGGCCTTGGAAATTCCGGCGGCATCCCTGCCGGAACTGCGACCTTCCGGCACCGTGCTGGGGGGCTTGACCGCTGTCGCGGCCGAGGCCACGGGACTGCCGCGCGACACCCAAGTCGTGCTCGGTTGTTTTGACCATCCCGCCGCCGCCTGCGCCACCGGCACCCTGGCGCCGGGGGACCTGATGTTTTCCTGCGGCACCTCCTGGGTCGGTTTCTATCCGGTGTCCGACCGTGCGGCGGCGTTGGCCATGGGGATGCTGGTCGATCCGTTCTTGCAGCCGGCCGGGCCGTGGGGGGCGATGTTTGCTCTGACCCGGATCGGCCAGACCATAGATGCCTTGGTCGGACGTGCGGTTGGTTCGCTACCGGCCGGCGCCGATCCCCAGGCGCGCTTTCGTTGTTTTGATGCGTTGGCGGAGTCCGCACCGTGCGGGGCCGGTGGGCTGTGCGTGGATCTCATGCGGGCTGATGCCGCGGAACAGGTGCCGGCCGGGGTCGCGCCGGAGCTGCTCAGCCGCGCCGTCATGGAAGCCGCGGCGTTCCACATGCGGGCCAAGGTCGAGGAATTGGCGGCGGCGGGCTGGCGGCCGTGCCGTTTGACCATGGTGGGCGGGCCGTCGCGGTCGGCGGTGTGGTCGCGGGTGTTGGCGGATGTCACCGGCCTGCCGTTTTATCTTGGTGTGCGCCAGAACGCGGGCGCCATTGGCGCCGCCATTTTGGCCGGCATCGGGACGGGCGTGTTCGCCGATGTTCAGGCTGGCGCGACCGCCGTGGCCGCCGAACCCGAAATCGTCCAGCCCGATCCGATTGCCCACGATCAATACACTCGGTTGTTTGCGGAATGGAAAGTGAAAATCTCATGCACGTAACGCCCAAAATCGGTCTATTGCCCCTGTACCTCGCACTCTACGACGACAAAATGCCCGAAGAACGCGCGGTGTTCGCACCGTTCCTGGCCGGCCTGCAGAAGGCGCTGGCCGGGCAGGGGCTCGAGTTGATGACCGCGCCGGTCTGCCGGGTGCGCCGGGAGATCGCCGCCGCCGTGAAGGGTTTTGAAAAGGCGGACGTCGACCTGGTGGTCACGCTGCACCTGGCCTACTCACCGTCGCTGGAAGCGGCGGAGATTTTAGCCGAGACCCGCCTGCCGCTGCTGATGCTCGACACCACCATGGACGTCGAGTTCACCCCGAAAACGGCGCCGGGGCGTTTGATGTACAACCATGGGATTCACGGGGTTCAGGATCTGGCATCCGTGCTGCGGCGGCTGGGGCGGCGGCCGGAGATTGTCGCCGGGCACTGGCAGGCGCCGGAGGTGTTGCCGCGGGTGGCCGGGATCGCCCGCGCCGCCGCCGCCGCGCGCCGGTTCCACTCCAGCCGGGTGTTGCGCCTGGGCAAGGTGTTTGCCGGTATGGGTGACTTTCAGGTCGCCCCGGAAATGTTGCGCCATGGCCTGGGCATTGCCGTGGAGCAGGCGGCGCCATCCGTGCTGGCCACCGCCGTTCGTGCCGTGACGGCCAAGGCGGTGGCTGCGGAAGTGGCTGAGGATCGGAAACGGTACGCGGTGACCGCACCGGCGGCCGTGCATGCGCGCTCGGTCCGGTTGGCACTGGGGTTGCGCCGGTTTCTGGCCGACGGCGGGTACAACGCGTTCAGCTTCAATTTTGAGGCGTTTGACCAGGGCACTGGCCCGGTCGACACGGTGCCGTTTCTGGAGGCGTCCAAGGCCATGGCCCGCGGCGTCGGTTATGCGGGCGAGGGTGATGTGCTCACCGCCGCCCTGGTCGGCGCCTTGGCGGCGGCGTTCGGCGACACCTCATTCACGGAAATTTTCTGCCCCGACTGGAAGCACAACGTGCTTTTCCTTTCGCACATGGGCGAGGCCAATCCCGAGTTGCTGGCTGGCAAACCCGAACTGGTGGAGAAGCCGTTCCCGTTCACGCCGGCCCAAAACCCGGCCATGATCGCCGGTGCGTTCCGTCCCGGCGCGGCGACCCTGGTCAATCTGGTGCCCGGGCCGGACGACCGCTTCTCGCTGGTGCTCGCCCCCGTGGAGATGCTGCCGGAACCGCGCGGCGCCGCGTTTGCCGGCTGGGTCCGTGGCTGGATCCGGCCGAGCTTGCCGGTGGCACCGTTCCTGGAACGCTATTCCGTCGCCGGCGGCACCCACCACAGCGCCCTGGTCTATGGCCCCAACCGTCTGGAACCCCTCCAAGCCTTCGCCCGTTTCCAAAACTGGAGCTGTGAAATCATTTCTTAAAAAAGAATTCAAGATGTGGGGCTCTGCCCCAAGCCCCGCTCAAGGAACTCCGTCCCTTGAGAATCCCGACACCGATTTTGCGAAGGCCGGTGCTGGGCGCCGCCATTAGAGACAAAACCACACGTCGCGACCCTCAGCGGCGCCCAGTACCGGCCTTCGCAAAATGGAATGTCTCGGGGATTCCAAAGGGACTGGTCCCTTTGGCAGGGGCCTGGGGGCGGCGCCCCCACATGGCTGTCAAAGAAAAAATGAGGTGGAAATATGCAATTAGTCATGGTGCGAGAGGGATTGGCGGGGTTGGCGCCGGTGGTAGTGCCGGCGGGGTATGCGTTGCGGCATTTCCAGCCGGGGGTTGGGGATGAGGCGGCGTGGGACCGGCTGCTGGTGCAGGCGTTTGGCGCCAGCCAGCCGCCGCGATTGTTCGCCAATATCTTGGCGACCGATGCCGCGTGTGTGCCGGAGCGCATTTTTTTCATCACGTGTGATGGTGTGCCGGTGGCCACTGCCTCGGCCTGGTACCGGCCGTGGTGGGGCGTGGACACCGGGTATGTGCACTACGTCGCCACCAATCCCGAGCACAAGGGACGGAAGCTCGGGTACTGGGTGTCGCTGGCGGTCCTGCACCGGTTCGCCGCCGAAGGCCGCACCCGTGCCGTGCTGGAGACCGATGACCCCCGCGTGCCCGCCATCAAAACCTATCTCGAACTCGGTTTCAAACCGTGGCCGGTCGAGGAGGACCAGCGCCAGCGTTGGCGCCAGGTCATCGATACCAACAAGTTCCATCCCCTGTGCCCAAACTTGGACGCCATCCTCACCGCCCCCATCCATGAAAAACCCATTCCCAAATAACCGCAATTTTAGTGATGTGGGGGCGCCGCCCCCAAGCCCCTGCCAAAGGGACCAGTCCCTTTGGAATCCCCGAGACCTTCCATTTTGCGAGAGCCGGTACTGTGCGCCGCAGAGTGCTTGAAACATTTGGCATTGTCGCTGCCGGCGGTGCACAGCACCGGCTCTCGCAAAATCGGATGTCGGGATTCTCAAGGGACGGCGTTCCTTGAGCGGGGCCTGGGGCAGAGCCCCACATCATAAATCAAACGTAAAAAGGATAAGTCTATGAACAGCAATGCGTTGTTTAGTGATGTGCAGTTTGAGCAGATGGCGGATGAGGTTTTGCAGGTGCTGGGCACAGTGGGGTATCTGGTGGAGCATCCCAAGGTCAAGGCATTGGCGCTCACGGCCGGGTGTCGGGAATCGGCTGAGGGGCGGGTGTTGTTTGACCGGAAACAGGTGGCGGAATTGCGGACGGAACTGGAGCGGCAGTATCCGCCGGCCGCCGGGGTGCCGGCATGGGTGCATCCACCGTATGAGTTCACGACATCCTTTGGTAATCTCACGCCCAAGTTTTACGACTATGCCAATGGCCGGCCCGAGATTGGCAGCCGTGAGCGGATGCTGGAACTGGTCCGATTCGCCCAGGCCGAGCCGCGAATCACCATGGTCACCCTGCCGCTGTCGCGCCAGGACGTCGAGCCGACGCTGGAGCAGCTGGAGAGTGTGGTGCTGATGGCCGGCGTGACCAGCAAAACGCTCGGCAATATTGACGTTACGGTGCCGGAAACCGTGCCGTTCCTGGCGGAAATGGGGGAAGTGCTGGGGCAGGCGCCCGGACATTTTGTCGGCTACTGCAACTGCATCAATCCGCCGTTGCGCCTGGAAGAACGGACGGCGGAAACCATGTTGCAGCGCAGCCGGTACCACAGCCGCAGCATGATCACCTCCATGCCGTGTCTTGGCGGCAGCGGCCCGGTGGACATCCATGGCGCGGTCGTGCTGGCCACGGCGGAAATCGTCGGCGGCCTGATCCTGTCCCGGATCATTGATCCATTGGCGCCGCTGCTGGGCTACATCGCCTGTGTCCAGTTGGACATGCGTACCGGCAATCCGTCGTCCTCGACGCCCCAGACCGTGCGCTTCGATGCCGGCGTGTACCAACTGATGAAGCATGCCTTTGGCGGCGGCACCGCCGTTGGCGGCCGTTCCTATATCACCGCCAAACGCCCCGGCTTGCAGGCGACGTATGAGCGGTTTCTGAAGGCCGTCGGTTTTTCGGCGTTGGTGGACCGTTACGACTTGCGCTTAAACGGCTCCGGGAACTTGGACAACGGCAGCATGATCAGTCCGGAACAGTTCCTGCTCGACTGCGAAATGACTGAAGGACTGATCGCCACCTTCACGGCGCCCGTGGTGTCCCCCGCTGGCGACACGGTGGCCCGCATCCGCGATGGTGTGCTCAATGCCGGCGGCAATTTCATGACCCAGGAGCACACACTGGAGCATTACCGCGACGAGATGTGGGATCCGCAACTGTTCCGCCGCCTGGGCGACACCCGCACGGAACCGGAAATCCTCGACGCCTGCCACGCCAAGTACCTGCAAACCCTGGCCGCCTACCAACCCGCCGCCCATCCCGCGCCAGTGGTGCACGACTTGGAGAAGATTTTGGCCCGCGCCCGGAAAACTTTGTTAAAATAAAGGATGTGGGGCTCTGCCCCAGGCCCCGCTCAAGGAACTCCGTCCCTTGAGAATCCCGACAAGCGATTTTACGAGAGCCGGTGCTGTGCGCCGCCGTTAGCGACAAAACCAAACGTCGCGACCATCAGCGGCACCCAGTACCGGCTCTCGTAAAATGGAAAGTCTCGGGGATTCCAAAGGGACAGGTCCCTTTGGCAGGGGCCTGGGGGCGGCGCCCCCACATTATGTGACATCTTCCGGTATATTCAGTAGCAGAGGGTTCGAAACATGAAGCATGAAGAGTGGCGGGAGACGGTGTTGCAGGAGCGCAACCGGCGGATTTTTGCCGAGGAACTGGACGGGTTTGTGCCGGGGCGTGTGTTCGACGCGCATGTGCACGTCTTCGATCCGGGGGTAGTGCCGGCTGGCGAGAGTTTTGACTGTGCCGGGCATCCTCTTGCCAGTTATACCTTGGATGACCTGGCGGCCGACCTGCCGGCGGTTTATCCCGGCCGCGAGACCGGGGCGTTATGTTTCGGCCTCCCTGATCCGCGCTATGATTTTCAGCGCAACAATCAGTACCTGGGCGACCACTGCGACCGCCGCCGTTTTTTCGCTCTTCGCCTGGCCGATCCGGACGAGGCCGACCGTGAGGCCGTCCGGCGCGATTTGGCCTCCGGTCGCTTTGCCGGGATCAAGCCCTATCCCGACTATGTCCGCACGAAACCGCTGGCCGAGGTGGAGGTTGACGACATGCTGCCGGCGTGGCTGATGGAGATCGTCAACGACCTGGGGTTGCTGGTGACCCTGCACCTGCCGCGGCCCGGCCGGCTGGCCGATCCGCTGAACCGCGCCCAAGTCATCCGGCTTTGCCGCCGTTATCCCCGGGCCAAGATTGTGCTGGCCCACATTGGCCGGGCCTATTACCTGCGCGCCGTGGTCGGCAATCTGGACGAATTGAAGGAACTGCCGAACCTGTGGTATGATTTGGCGATGCTCAATCATCGCGAGGTCATTGAGTACCTGTTCCGCACCGTGCCGGCGGAGAAAGTGCTGTACGGCACCGACATTCCGCTGGCGCTGGCCCCCGGCAAGTCGGTGGAGATCAACCACCAGTACAGTTACGTCACGCCGGTGCCGTGGAAACTGGCCATTTGCGACGCCACTCACCGCGTCCGCTTCACCTCGTTCCTGTACGAGGAATTGCGCGCCATTCGTGACGCCGCTGCCGGCGCCAAGCTGTCCACCGCGGCGGTCGAGGCCGTCTTTCACGGCAATGTCGTCCGGCTCTTGGGTGGGGCTTGTTAACGACAAAATTGGTTTGGAATAATGCACGTGGCGCTGGCACGGACTTACACGGACTACACGGACTTACACGGACTACACGGACTACACGGACGCGGTAGTGGCGCCACTACGGGGGGCGGTCCGGCGTCCGTGCTGGTCCGTGGGTAAGCCATCGGCAACGTTGTGGTGCGGACTGGGCACGCCGTCGGGCCGATCCGGCATTATAGTGTGAGGCGCCATATTTGGGGAACCGTTGTCTTATGACCGAACCATCGTCCGCATCCATGCATTTGGTGGTCTCTCTGCCCGCCTTGAACGAGGCGGCCACGGTGGGGGACACCATTCGCCGCATCCCGCGTGATCTGCCCGGCATCGGCCGGCTGACCGTGTTGGTGGTGGACGACGGCAGCACGGACGCCACGGTTGCCGAGGCGCGGGCCGCCGGTGCCCTGGTGATCAGCCATGGGCGTCGCCATGGGGTCGGGGCGGCGTTCCAGACCGGGCTGGCCAAGTCTATTGAACTGGGCGCCGACCTGCTGGTGACCATTGACGCCGATGGCCAGTTTGATCCCGCCACCATTCCGCAACTTATCGCGCCGGTGCTGGCCGGCGATGCCGATTTCACCACCGCCTCCCGCTTTGCCGATCCCAAACTCGTGCCCGAGATGCCGGCGGTCAAGCGCTGGGGCAATCACGCCATGAGCTGGCTGATCTCGACCTTGGCCGGCGAGCGGTTTTATGACGTGTCCTGCGGCATGCGCTGCTACAACCGGCACGCCGCCATCAGCCTCAACGTGATCGGCGACTTCACCTACACCCAGGAAGTTTTTCTCAATCTGGCCCACAAGGGGTTGCGCATCGTTGAGGTGCCGATCCGGGTGCGCGGGGTACGTGCCCATGGCAAGAGTCGTGTCGCCTCCAACTTGTTCCATTATGCCTTTAAAACCTCCTGGATCATCTTTCGCAGCCTGCGCGACTACAAGCCGATGCGCCTGTTCGGCACCTTGAGTGTCGTCACCGGGGTGGTGGCGGCGGTGCTGTTGCTGTTTCTGGCCGCGCACTATTGGCAGACTGGCCGGTTCTCGCCGCACAAGTGGGCCGGGTTTACGGGCGGCGCCTTTTTGTTGCTGGCCTTTTTCTTTTTTGCCCTGGGCCTGGTCGGCGACATGCTGAACCGGCAACGGCTGTACTTGGAAAACTTGCTGTACCTGGCCCGGCGCCAGGTCGGCGCGTCCTCACAAGGGTGATCCCCGCCAGCCCATGCCGACTACCCCCACGCCCAACTCTCTTTCGTCCGGCGCGACGGCGCCCGGTCAGGTATTGATCAGCGCTTTTTTTCCCTTTGATATCAATTTAGAAGGGGTTGGCACGCTGGTGTTTGGGATGGCGAGAGGCCTGCTGGCGGCGGGATGGCGGGTGCGCCTGCTGCTGCCGGCGGGGACGCGGGTGCCGGCGGGGTGCGAAGGTGTGGATGCTGTCCATACCTACAGCGGCGGGGTGACGGGCTGGCTGGCCTACTTGCGCGCCCTGCGGCGGCACGCCCAGCCCGGCGAGACGGTGCTGTGGGTGGAGAACAATCCCAATATGGCGCTGCTGGGCAGCCTGGCCCTGGGTGCGGGGCGTGGGTGCTGGTACTTTTATACGCCGCTACAGCCTGCCAGTCTGGTGGCGACGCTCGGTTGGCGGTTGCAGGCGGTGGCGCATGCCCTGACCAAGAACGCGCTGTGGAGCCGGCTGCAAAACTGGCGGCAGCGCCGGTGCATGGTGGCGACCCAGCATCAGGCGCGGCAAGTGGAGCGGTTTCATCCCGCCGCCGTGCAGGTGCATCCCGGTGTGCCGTTGCCCGTTGATTGGTGCCGGGTGTCACGGGACGAGGCCCGCCGGCGGCTGGGCTGGGATGACCGGCCGGTGGCGGGGTATCTTGGCCATTTCGCCCCGGCCAAAGGCGTGCCGCTGTTGCTGCGGGCCTTTGCCCGGTTGCTGGCCGAGGACGCCACTTCGAATTCCGTGCTGGCCCTCGCGCACAGCGGCCGCGGCCGGCTGGCGGCCGCGGATGACGCCCGCCTGGAAGCGTTGCGCGGCGCCGGCCGTCTGCGCGAGGTCGGGGTGACCGATCCCGCCCTGTTTTTGGCCGCCTGCGATTGCGTGATCCTGCCCTATCCGTCGGGCAGCATTCACCATCCGCCCCTGGTTCTTATCGAAGCGTATGCCGCCGCGACGGCGGTGGTGACGACCGACGTGGGTGGGATCGCCGAACTGGTGGTGCCGGGGGAGACCGGCGCGTTGGTGCCGCCGGGTGACGAAGACGCCCTGGCCGCCGCCATCCGTTGTCTGCTGGCCGATCTGCCGGCCTGTCACGCCCAGGGCCGCCGCGGCCATGCCCTGTTTCAGACCCGGCTGTCGCAGACCCCGTTTTGCGCCGCCGTCGCCGAGTTCTTGCGGCAGGAAGAGCGCCGATGAAAACCACGCATTTTTTTCGCATCCATGATTTTTTGACCCTGCGCCTTCGGGACACCATTGGCATCCGGGAACGGCTGCTGATTGAACCGTTGCGCGGGTATATCCATTTTAACGTGCCGGAGGTCCCGCTGGACGCCCTGGATTTGGACGTGGAGATCGGTCCGTTCAAGCTGGCGCCGCCCGCCGATGCCCGCCGGGTCAACCGCAAGTTTTGGGTGGCCCCGGATTACTTCGGTTGCGAGGATGACTACAAAGTGTTGTCTTGGAAGGTGGAGATTCGCGGCTGGGACACCGGAAAAGTACGGTTGCGAATCGAGCCGGGAGGGCTGGGCACGGTGGCCCTCGGTTCCCGGTTGATCGACTGCACGGTGCGTTATTTGCTGGCGCTGAAAGGCGCGCCGGTGGTGCATAGTTGCGGCGTTGTCATTGGCGGTCAGGCCAGCCTGCTGAGCGGCCGCAGCGGCGTCGGCAAGAGCACCCTGGCCATGCAACTGGTCGGTCGCGGCGCCGCCCTGCTCGGGGACAATTGGGTCGGGGTTCATGCCGGCCAGGCCTGGAGCTTTCATACCCCTGTCAACGTGCATGATTACAATGTCGCCCGCAATATCTACGACCGTATGCCGCTGGGGCACCGCCTGGACATGTGGGGCAAGGCGTTCCTGCGCCGCGTGTCGCTGGGGTACCTCAAGAAAAGCACGCCGATTGTGCTGCGCGACCTGTTTCCGGAGATCGTGGCGGAACATGCGCCACTGCGCCACGTCCTGACCTTCTCCCAAGGGCCGCGGTTTGCCATGCGTCCCCTGGCCCGCCCCGTCGCCATTCAGCGGCTGGTGGCCAACGACATGATGGACCGGGAGGCCTATTACCGCTACATGCAGGCCTATGCGGCGGTTTTCCCCGACGGCCTGGTCGCCGCCCATTGGAGCCGCCTGAAGGAGAATCTCGACCGGGCGTTCCCCGCCACGGCGGCGTTCCTGGACGTGGTTGTGGAGCGGCGCATTACTCCCGCCATGGTCGACGCGATCCACCGCTGCCTGACGCAGGACGGAGCCTTAGTATGAACGCCGACGTGATTTTGGACTATGCCATTCCCGAAGTGGCGCGCCTCCGTCTTCGCCTGGGCAACGCCGGGCGGTTGCGCACGGCCCTGATCAATAGCAAGCTTGCCGCTTTTACCGCGTCTCTGCCGGCCGGACAGGCGCCGGACTTGGAGATGGCCATCGGCCCGTTTACGCCCGCCCTGCCGCCGGAGTGCCTGGTCATTGACAAGGATTTCTCGATCGCCCCCAATTACCTGTTCTTCCGCGGCGAGCACGGGTTGGGCGCCACGGAAATGACCGGGCTGGACGGTGGCTCCGTCCGTCTTCGCCATGTGCCTTACGGCGAGTCTTTCACCGGCCGGTTGAGCCGTGGCCTGCGCGGCGTTAATTTTTATTTGGAACCCATGCTGGACTGGTGGTTGCGCCAGCGGGGCGCCCGGCTCCTGCACGCCGGTGCCGTGGCCACCGCCAAGGGCACGGTGCTGGTCTGTGGCGCCAACGGTGCGGGCAAGACCCGGCTGATCCTGGAATGGTGTCTGCGGCACGGTGGCGCTTTTCTCGGCGACGACCTGGCTGTGCTGCGGGATGATGGCACGGTGCTGCCGCTGCCGGAACATCCGATGGTTCTCAGTTTGAGCGCCGCGGATGTGGCCGCCGGCCGCGCGCCGGCCCAGAACCGGCTGACGCTGGTGCGACGGCTGTGGTCCGGGCAGGCGCCGGTCATGCCGCCGGGATGGCGTTTCGGCGCGGCGGCTCCGCTCAAAGGGGTGGTGCTGGTCGAGTCCGTGCCCCGCGCCGCCACCTCACACCGCCTGCTGCCGGCAACACCGGCCACCTTGTGGGGCAACCTGCTGCGGTTGGAGCAGGTGGAACTGGTGAAGAACCAGCGCCGGCACCGGCAGCTCTGCAATATGTCCCGGATGCTGATGGCTTATGAATACGCCTTTCCCGGCAGCGGCATCTTCTCTGCTTTGCTGGGGCCGCTTCCGCCGGTGCCGTCTTTCCTGGCGTCGCTTCCCGTTTGGCGCTTGGAATTGGGCGCCACCTGGAGCAGCGATATTGCCGCCCACGTGGCGGCGGAGACGGAAATGACCGCGCCATGAAAAAACCGGTGGCAACCGCCTTGCGCTGGGGAGTGGGCCTGGGGGTGACGGCCCTTTTCTGTTATGCCGGCCGCAAATACCTGGGCGGGATCGGCCGTCTGCGCGAGGTGCCACCGTGGTGGGTGCTGGCCAATGGCGCCGTTTACCTGCTGACCCGTTACTGCAATGGGGAGGTGCTGCGCCTGGCCCTGAACCGCCTGGGCTGCGCCATTCGCGGGTACGAAGCGTTCATGCTGAACATGGTCATGAGTTACACCAACCTGCTGGTGCCTCATGCCGGCATGGGGCCGCCGGCTATGTATCTGAACAAGAAATACGGCGTGGCCTACACCGATTATGTCGCGCTGGTCATGCCGACCTTCACCTTGCAGTTGGTCTGCGCTGGCGCCTGCGGTTTGGCGGCCATGGGCTGGCTGGTGACGTTCGGCCATGGCTACACCCTGGCCGGTGCCGTCCCGCTGTTTCTGCTGTTTGCCGCCGTGCTGTTCGGCAGCATCGTTCTGTGCGTCTTTCCGCTGCCCGTGCCGGAAAGGTGGAGCCACCGGCTCGCCAACCTCCTGCGCCGGTTCGCCAAGACCTGGAGTTTTTTCCGCTCGGATCCGCGGCTGACGGGGCGCCTCCTGGCCATCCAATTGGCCGTGGTATTATTGCGCGCCCTGCGCTTGCAACTGGCGTTCTGCGCCGTCGGCGTCGGCTGGAACTTTCCGATTCTGCTGGTGGCCTCCATCTGCTCGCAGTTCATGCTGTTCATCAGCATCACCCCGGGCGCCCTTGGTTTTCGCGAGGCGGCCATCGGTTACGTGATGTTCAGCTTTTGCGACCCGTCGCTGTCGGTGGCGGCCTCGCTTCTGGACCGCTTGGTGATGACCGTTCTCATTGTTGGCGTGTCCCAAGTCGGCCTGTTCCAGTTCGTCCGCCCGGTTCTCCGCCGTTTGGAATAAACACGGTTTTTTGAGCCCGGTTTTTTGAGCCCCAACGGGGCGGCACCGAGTACACCGAGTAGGGACGGGTGAAAAAGGCCCCGGCGAAAAAATAGGACCATTGGGACCATTGGGACACTTGCGACCATTAGGACGCCGGCGGAAACCACCCGCGGCCAGTCCCAATGGTCCTAATGGTCCCAATGGTCCCAAGAGTCCCAATGGTCCTATAAAACCACGTTCGCGCCGGCGCCCTTCCGGTACTCCCGCACGATTCAAGCGGGCGGGTCAGGAGTTCTGGGGCTATTCTCCCCAGCCCCGTTGGGGCGGAAGGCCCGAAGGTCACTCTTCCAACAGATTGTGAATGGCCTGTTCGAGGTGCTGGAGATAGATGGCGAGGATGCGCGGGTTGCGGCCGAGCGGTTCGGAGCAGGTGACACGGGCGGCGCCAACCTGGTTTTTCCAGGAGTTGGGCGCGTCGCCCATTACCTCTTGGATGAGAAACGCGTCGGGGACCAGCATGAAGGGGATGAAATGCACCGCGCCGCTCGGGCGTGCCATGGCGCGGGCGCGGACCAGGGCGGCGGCGGCGCCGGGGGCACCGTTGCGGAAGGCCACCATAAGATTGGGATGGCGTGCCGTCAGCATGTCGGCCAGGGCCAGGAGTTCCCGGTTGTCCCCGCCCCGGCGACCGTCGCCATGGCAAACCAGCACATTGGGTTGGTTGGGCCGGATCAACGGTTCCAAGGCTTCCATGACGGTGTAATAGTCCCGGTCCGAGTTGAGCAGCGGCGCCCCGCCGGTGACCGCCATCTCATCGAAGTCAACTGCGGCGATGGCGGCGAGTCCTTCGCCGGGAAGCAGATGCAGCGACTGCCAGGCCAGGGCGGAATGGCTCCCCGCAGTCAAGGTTTTGGCGGTTTCCCGCGGAGTCTGACAGGCCAGGTTCTGACTGCGCAACGCGGCGACCACGGTTTCATCACTGAAGGCCCAGCGAATTTCGCAGCCGGGGAAGCGCGCATGACAATGGGCGCCAATCTCCGCGTAAATCTGGTGGGCGGTGGGAAGCGGGCTGCCGGGGGCGGCCAAGACAATCACGGGCTGGCTCGGCAGGCCTTCGAAGGCGGGTGGCGTCAGGCATCCCCCCGTGAACACCATCGCGAGCAAGGCCATGGCAGCCACTGTCTTTATCCAAATTTTTCCGTGTGGCCAAGTCATGTGGTTGATAGCCTCGCCGACTACCAGGGGTGACTATAAGCAGAAAAAATGGTTTATCTAGATGGCATGAAATTTGCTTGATAAATGCGGATAGCCTAGTGATCTGGTAAATAAGGGGAGACGGAGATGATTTCTTTTTTACGATTTCTCTCACTGTTGAGAAAAATCCCCACGGTTTTCTCTGGGCTGTGAACGCCAGCTGGATTTATCTTGCGGCAGGGTGAGGTTTTGGTTGTCGAGGCTCTGAAGACGCGGGACATTAGTTTGGCGTGACGGCGGCCCTGTAAAAAGGGCGGAACCGGGGTGACGCCGTCTTTGTCCGCCCGAGGCCGGGCGGCTCCCGGTCTCGAAATAACGCCGACCTGGCCTTCGGGACGGTTGTATATGCAGGCTTTTTGCGGGTTTTGCAAGTGCATCTACCTTTAGCCTACGGCCTAATAAGCTTCAGCCTAACGCAGTCTACCGCCCCATCATGGCGTCAATGGCCGCCAACTGTTCCCGGGTGAGCGGAAGGGCGCCGCCGAGCTGGCGGGTGATGAGGTTCAGGCGGGCGGCGGTCTCCAGCACCTCCAGCCGGTCGAACGCTTCCGTCAGGCTGCGCCCAACGGTCAGCACGCCGTGGTTTGCCATCAGCACGCAGTTGTGGCGGCTGGCGGTGTCCGCGACGATGACCGCCAGTTCCGGCGTCCCCATCAGCGCATAGGCGGCGTACCCCGGGTCGCCGACAATGGCGTACGATTCGGCCAGCAAGCGGCAGTCGAGGGGAATCGTGCCGCAGCAGAACGCGCTGGCGGTGACCGGGTGGGCATGGACCACCGCCGTGACGTCCGGGCGTTGCCGGTAGATCGCCAGATGCATGCCCGCCTCAATACTGGGGGTCAGCTCGGGGGTCAGGTTGGCGCCGTCCAGGGTCAAGATGCCGACCTGGTCGCCGGTGAGCGTGCCCTTGTCGAATTTCGAGGCTGTGAGCAGCACATGCCGGTCGTCGGCGCGCAACGAAATATTCCCGCCGGAAGTGGTCGTCAGCCCGTGTTCATACAGCCGGCGCATGCAGCGCGCGACATCCTCGCGCGGGTGGGCAAAGGCCTGGGCGGTAGAAGTCATGAATCGTCTCCGAAATATGCGGTTTCAGTTGTCTGGTTCGTTACAGGGCGAGGGCCAGCAGGAGCGGAATGGTGGCCAGGGCGAGGAGGTGGGTGATCAGGACGGTGCTGGAGATGAATGCCTCATCACCGTGGAAGACCTTGGCAAAGGTGATGCTGGCGAGGGAGACGGGCATGACGGCGACCAAGGTGAGCACCTGGCGTTCCGCGATGGGGAGGGGGAGCAGGCGCAGGAGCAGCAGGGCGACGATGGGGATGGCCACCAGGCGCAGGCCGGCGGCCAGCCACGCCCGGGGTTCGCGCAGAGTGCCGGCGGCGAGGGTGGCGAAGCAGCTGCCGGCAATCACCATGGAGATGGGAATGGTCGCCTTGCCGGCCATTTGCAGGGTGCCCAGTACGGCCGCGGCCACGGTCGCCAGGGGCGGCGGGACGTGCGGCGCGACGGCGTCGCGAATGACGATGGTGAGCAGGGCGGCGGCCAGCATGAGCAGCACCGGATTGGCCAGGGAACGGAGGTTGCGCCAGCTGATGCCGCGGTTGTGCACAATGGCGACGCCCAAGGTCCAGATGGCGATTTCCGCGCCGAGGGAGGAGACGATAAGCAGGGCCACGCCGGTGTCGCCATACAGCATGGCCACCAGCGGCATGGGCAGGAATGAATAGTTGTTGAAGGCGCACTGGAAGAGGAATGCCTGTTTTTGGGCCGGGCTGGCGAACCGGCAACGGCCAGCGGCGACCAGGCCGATGAAAAAGCCGAGCCACATGAACCCCAGCACGGCCACCGGCAACGGCCACAGGGCCAGGAGGCGGCCGGTGGTGAAGTTGCCGACGACGGCGCCATAGACCAGGCACGGGTAGATGGCGCGCATGAGCAGTTTGGCCAGTTCCGTGGTGCCGGTTTCGGTCAGCACGCCGCTGCGCCGCAGCCAGTAGCCGGGGGCGATCAGCAGGAGCAGGCAGGCGACCTGGAGAAAAAGGATGCCGGTCATGGCGCGGTGAGGGGTTCCAGCAGGTCAAGAGTGCGGGCGATGGCGCCGCGGTGGCGTTCGACGGTGGCCCGGGCGCGGCGGCCGAACGCCTCGCGTTCCGCAGGATTGGCCAGCAGGGCGCGCAGGGTGCTGGCGAGGGCGTCGGCGTCGGCCACTTCGATGGAGGCGTGGTCGCGGCGGAAAATCTCGGCCACCTGGCGGAAATTCTCCAGGTTGGGGCCGTGCAGGACGGGTTTGGCGAAAATGGCGGGCTCAATGATGTTGTGACCGCCGTGATTGCCGGCGAAGCTTTTGCCGACAAAGGCGACGTCGGCGACGCCATAAAAACGCATCAGCTCGCCGGTGGTGTTGACCAGCAACACGTCAACCGTTGGCGGCTGGCGGCCGGCGGCGGTGGTTGCGGACTCCGCAGGCGGGGTCTTGAGGAGACGGCAGACCAAGCCGCGGTTGCGCAACACGGCTTCGACCTGGGCGGTCCGCTCATGGTGCCGGGGCACCAGAACCAGTTTGAGCTGGGGAAACTCGGGCTTGAGATTGAGAAAGGCCTCGGCCACCGCTTCTTCCTCGCCGGGATGGGTGCTGCCAGCGGTAAACACCAAACGGGGACCGGAACCGAAAACCGCGTCGAGGGTGGCGTTGGCGTCGCGCTGGGTCTGGTCGGGCGTCTGGTCAAACTTCATGGTGTTGCAGACATGCACGGGGGCGTCCAGGCCGACCACGGCGCGCAGCCGTTCGGCATCGGCCTCGCTTTGCACGCAGAGCAGGGAAAAACGGCGGAACAGGGGGCGGAAGAACCAGGCGAACCGGCGGTACCCGCGGGCGGAACGGTCGGACAGGCGGCCGTTGGCGAGGGCCACCGGCACGCCGGCGCGGGCGGCGGCGGCGATCAGGTTGGGCCAGATCTCGACTTCAAAAATCACCAGCAGGCGCGGGCGGACCAGACGCATGACGCGGCGGACGGTGAAGCTAAAATCCAGCGGACAATAGATCAGCCGGACCCGCTCGGGGAGCCGGGCCTGGGCGGTGGCGTGGCCGGTGGTGGTGGTGACGGAAAGCAGCACCTCCACGTCGGGCCGGCGCTCGCGCCAGCGGCGGATGAACTCCAGGGCGGCCACGACCTCGCCCACGCTCACCGCATGCACCCAGACGGGGGCGTGCAGTTGGCGGAGCGCGACGCGCTGGGTGTTAGTGAAGATGCCGAAGCGCTCCACCAAGTGGCGCCAGCCGCCGCCGCGCCGCACCATTTTGATCATGAACGCCGGCAGGTAGACCAGCATGACAAAAGGCAAAAGGAGATTGTACAGAAAAAGCGACATAGCCGGATAATGTAACGCCTCGGCCGGACGGCACACGAATGGAAGAGCCTGATGGGGGTAAGGGGTCACTGATGAAGGGGTACGGTAAGACGAACCGCAGATTGCCGAATGTTGAACCGCAGAATGATGAAGTTTTCGGATGCCTTCATGATTCGGAACTCAGCATTCGTCAATCTGCGGTTCGCGTTTCCAGCGTACCCCCCACTCAGTGACCGGTTACTGATGGGGATATGGCAGTCATGTCGGTTGGCCCCTGCAGGATCAGAAATTCGGCAGGGTCACGGTGTCGGGCGTCACCGTTTCCATGGGGACGGTGGTCGGGGCGGATGAGGTTGCTCGCAGCTTGGCGGGATCCAGTTTTAGCAGTTCCGCCGCCAAGGTGTCCGCCAAGGCGTCCATGATGTAGTCGGAAAATAGCTTATCCTCCGACGTGGCATTGAGAATGCAGGAGGAGGATTTTGGCACCTCGGAGGGGCCGGGGACATTGATTAGCGCAAAGGGGGTGAAGAGGCTGACCCATTGCACGAGTTTGGCGGTGCAGGCGGCGTCCTGGACGGGATGTCCCTCCGGATCCAGGATGGCCAGGCGGACGGTGTAATCCATCTCGGCCGGCCAGGACGGGAAGACGGCGCCGCAAGCGGTGAGCGTCAGCAATTCCACCGCGATCATGGCGCCCATGTGATCTTCATTGTTATAAGTGGCGCGGAGGGTGATGGGAATGGCGGTGCGGGCGTGGCTGAACAATTGCGGATGGCGCAGTTCCGCCCGTTGTTGAATCTGTTCGCCAAAGCCGCCTTTCCGCCAGCTCTGGAAGGTGTGCAGGCACTCGCCGCTGCCCCACCTGCCGGCTTCGCGGCGGCAGTTTTCGCAGACAAAGTCCACTTTTTCCACGGTGTACTGGCGGGTGACCTTGGCCGGCAGGGTCACCTTGGGTCGGCCTTCGAAGGTCATCCGGGTGGACATGCAGCCGCCGGCCAGCAGGCCCGCCAGAACTGTGATGATTGCCATCAGGCGGGGGAGTCGTTTCATGGTAAGTCTATTCTTGTGTGTCGGTTAAAAATTTGGCAGGGGGGGGGCGTCCAGGGTGGGGAATTCCGCGACGCCGGCCGCCGGGCGTGTTCGCAGCTTGGCGGGATTCAGTTTCAATAGTTCCATGGCCAGCAGGTCGATCATGCATTCGGCGGCGTATTGGGAATGTTCTCGTGGAAGGACGCCGGGGCAGCTCTCGGTGGATGAAACTTTGGGGGCGTCCGACTCGCCGGGGATGCTGATCAGGCCGAATGGTGAGAACAGGCTGAACCAGCCGCGGTCTTCTGTTTTGAAACCGGTGGTCAGGATGGTTTCTTCGCGAATGTCTTCAATCTGTATTTTTACCTGCCATTCCGTTGTCCAGGGGAAGCTGGGGAAAATGCCGCCAATTATGCCAAAAGTAAGCACCGCCCCGGCAATCGTGGCCTGTGATTGTGCCTTGACCGCGAGGTCAATCCGTACGGCAATGGGGATGGCGTTGCGGGAGTTGCTGAACAGCCGGGGGTAGCGCTTTTCCGCCAAGGTGGTGAATCGTTCGGCAAAACCGCGGCCTTGCCAGCCGTCAGGGAGCCAGACGGTGGCCGGCTGGGACTTCAGGGTCGCCTGTTCCAATCGGTAGGTGGTTGCCGGCTTTTCCGGGACGGCGGCCATTTTGACTGGCGGCGTCACGGTGATTCTGGTGGAGGCGCAACCGCCGCCAGCGAGCCCGGCCAGCATGGCCATCAGAATGACCGTGATGTGACGTGATGACCGGCGAAACATTGACGCCCCTTTTCTATATGGTTCCAGTCACTTCGGCTGGAATGGTCACTTTTTTTTGTCTGTGGTATTCCGCTTATCCGCGAACGTTTCGTCCAGCTCAAGAACGTTCATGATGATGCGTTGCCCGGACGTCAGCGAGTCGATGAAGCCTTCGCGAAGGTTGACACCTGGCATGTTGTTGGCGTTAAAAAAATCATCAAGACTGTTCTGAAAATTATCCAGGACCTTTTCGGTGATGGTGGTATAGGATTTCGCAACGATGGCATGGGTGAAGCCGGCCGTGGAGATGGAGCCGGTGAGTTTTTCCCAGCCGTCGGAAACGATGATTTCGGCGCGTCCTTCGGTGTCGGCGTCCCAGAACTCTTTGAGCTCCAGGACCGCCTCCACTTTTTCCTTGAGCTCTCCGGTGGCCGCGAGGTAACCGGTGCCGCCGGCCAGGGCGTCATCCAACAACTCTTTGGCTTTTTCCTCATTCAAACCGGCATCGGCACCGGCTTTGAGGTAGTCGGTCAGGAGATTGAGCATCTTCTGGTTTTCCGGGGATGGCAATAGGGGGGTAAGAATCGGGCCAAAGCGGGAAACCGGTGTGCTGTCATCACCGCTGGCGGCCGGCGGGATTCCCGGTCCGTTCGGCGTTCCCGCGGCGGAAGATGCCGTTGCCGGCGTGGTTGACAGGCTGGTGGCGGGAAGTTTGGCACTGGCGTTTCCGCCGGGGATGACAGGCACCAGAGTGGCGGCGTTGCGCAGGTCCACCACGTTGGGATCGTTCCAGGAGGGCGGGTTTCCGGCGTGCTGTTGGGAGGGTTGACCGGTGCTGGCGGCGAACGCCACGGGGCCGACGACCAGGGGCGTGGCAGTGCTACCGGCGGGCGGGGCTGGGGTGGCAATGGCGGCCGGTACGATGTGGAACGGGCTGAAAACCGAGCGGTCGGCATAACCGCCGGCCAGCAGCCATTGGCGGGTGCCGTAGAGGTCCGGGAGGTCGCCTTGCAGCCTGGGCCGGCTGCCGTCGGGGGAGGCAAGTTGTTGCTGCTCCAACAGTTGTTGGGCGTCCCGCAGGGCTTGGCGCGCCTGGTCGATCACCGCCACCGCCTCCCGCATGGCCGGGTCCTGGCGGGCGGCGGCGAGCCAGTCATCGGTTTGGCGCAGGGTCTGGTCCGTGTCCGCCAGCAGGCGGTTCCACTCATCCCCGGCCGGGGCGGCGCTTGCTGTCGGGTTGGTGCCGAAGCTGAGACCGGCGCCGGAAGCGGCCACTGCGCCGCTGTCATCCACAGGAAAGGCGGTCCGCAGTTCATCAGTCACGGGGGACGGTTCGGTGCGCAATACCTCGGTTTCCAAGGAACTGCCGGTGTTCAAGACGGACTGGCTCAAGGGGTCGGCGGCGGCGGTGAGCGCACCGGCGTCAGCCGGGGCATGGGGGGATGCCATCATGAAGCCGGCGGCGGCCGGGACCCGGTTGGCGGCGGGGAGGTTGCCGGGCAATGGTTGGACGGTGGTGACGGGGCTTTGCCCGGCCAGGGGGGCGTGGTTCGGCGCGATTGGGGTGAACGGCCCCGGCGGCAACGAGTTGTAATGGCTGAAGGCCGAGTTCATCTGGTTCTGCAGGGAGCGGAGCTGGTTGGCGTAGCCCCGCGTTCGCGGATCGGAATTCGCCGTGGAAATGGCCTGGTTGAGCAGGCCGTTGACCTGCTGGTGCCGTGCCCGCACATCTTCCGCGCCGGCGTCAGGGCCGGCCAGGAGCAGGAGGCCGAGCAGGGTGGCGGCGGCACCCCCCTTTTTGATTTTTCTTGCTGCTGGGATGGTCATTGTCCGGGGCACAGGGCGGCCAGGGCGGAACGCTGGGTTTCGAGTAGGAACTCGGCGCGATAGAACGCCTCCAGGGCGTCACTGGCCTCCGCCGGTTTGGGATGGGTGGCGAGGAACGTTTTCAGGCCGTTGCCGGCGGCCTGGTATTGGCCGTTGAGCATATAGGCGACCGCCAGGTGCTTGAGGATCACGGGCGCCCAGGGCGATTCAACCAGCGCCCAGCGATATTCCGAGATGGCGCGGGCGATGTCGGCGGGCATGCGGTTTTCCACCTTGAGGGCGGCGTTGCCGCGCAGGAAATGGCGCATGCCTTCCGTCGTCATTGGCGGGGGCGTTTCCAGCGCCGCCACGCAGGTGGTGAGTTTGGTCATGAGCGCATCCCAGCGCGGGCCGGCCGCCGTCAGGCGCAGGGCATCCGCATAGGCCCGCGCGGCATCGGCGAACTGCTTTTGTCCGGCCTGGGCGTCGCCCTGCTGTTCGGCCGTTGCGCGGGGCTTGGCCAGCTGCTGTTCCAGTCCCTGGGCTGCGCGTTGGGCAGGGCCGTAGCCCGGCTGGACGGCCAGGCAGCGCGCATACAGTTCCAGTGCCTTGGCCGGTTCGTTGCGCATCTGCAGAACCCGGCCCAGGCGGTACATGTTTGGGCAGGCGCTGGGGCTGAAGGGATTGTCGAACACTTCGCGGTTCAACCAGCGCAGCCCCTCCTCCTGGTCGCCGCCCAGCGCTTTGGCGGCGACCACGTGCGATGGCGGCGGAACCAAGGTGTTGTCGGCCACGGCCCGGTCGAAGGCGGCCTTGGCGACATCTGTCTTGCCGGTGTCCAGCAGGATCAGTCCCTTCATATAGTTCGCGTACGTGACGATCTGGAGCGGCGTGGTCGGTTGTTCCAGACGGGCCAGATACCCCAGCGCCAGGTCAAACGCGCCTGAATTATAGGCGGCTGCCGCGGCGGCGAGCAGGACCGAGGCGTCATTGGGGGCGAGGCCCAGAAAGCGCTGGTAGCAGTCCAGCGCCCGGGCTGAATCGTCCCGGCCGGCATAAAGGTCGCCGAGGTTGCGCAGGGCGGCGGCATCCTTCGAGTCCGCTTTGAGCGCCAGTTCGTATGGTTGCACGGCGTCGGCGAAGCAACGGTCCGCTTCTTTCGCCATCTCCAACCCGCGGTAGGCATTGGCGGCGCGCAGGAGGCAGACCGGGCGGTTTGGGGCGTTGACCACGGTGGTGAAGGTGAACAACCCCTCCAGCGCCTTGGCGAACCGCCCCTGCTGGTAGTTGGCTTCCGCCACCCAATACGCCGCGACAGTCAGCGCGGGATCCGTTTTTCTCGCTTCGTCAAAGGCTTGGATCGCATCGGAAAACGACAACCGGGCGTATTGCGCGCGGCCGAGATTGAAGAGGATGCCGGCGATGTCGCGGTTGGCCTGGACGTCCGACAGCATGCCGGTATCCTTCCGCTGCACGGCCCCCGCCGCATCCATTGCCAGTGCCGCCTGGGCCGCGCCGCCGGCGGTTTGCATGGCCATATTCGCGGCCAGTCCATCCATGCCGCCCAATCCCCCCATGCCGCCCATGCCGCCAATCAAGATCCCCAGCGCCTGGGCCGCCGCGGCATTTTCCTGCTGCCGTTTGACGAGTTCCGCCTGCTTGTTCTGCGCCGCAATTTCTTCCTTGCGGGCGGCGTTCTGGAGCTGTTCCGCCTTGATCTGGCGGGACATGCCGTGGACCGCCAACGCCTGCCGGAACGCGGTGATGGCTTCGTCGTACCAGCGGTACTTGTAGTACTCCATGCCCAATTCGTTGTACAGCGTCCAGTTGTAGGGGTCCCGTCCGCTGCGCTCTTTGAGCTGGATCACCGACTCTGGTTCTCCGGCCAAGGTGGAGACGGTTGCCGCGCCCACCCAAACGATCACGAGCAACCCCAGGCGCAATCCCCTCTTCATGCGGGTCTCCTTTGTCGTACCTAAACTGAATCAACGCCATACCTTATCATGCGAAATTAAAAAGCGGCAATTTGCGGTTTAATTGATTTTTCACCCTGACGCGTTATAAATCTATAAACGGAGGTGGCCGGTCACGACCCGCCTCTTGACGGAGTTGTGTTATGCCCTATGATATATCATGAAAATTCCGCGTCTGACGCTGTTTTTGCTCTTGGTCATTCTCGTGGCCGGGGCTTGGTTTTCCCGCTGGACGGTGGTGCGGGCCGATCATGACCTGCGCGGGGAATTGATCCGGCAGGCGCGCTTGGTGGCGCAGGCGTTGAATCTTGATCACGTTCGGGCGCTCACCGGGACGGCCGCGGACGTGGAGCAGCCCGTCTATCAGCGGCTCAAGGGCCAGCTTACCACCATCCGCGCGGCCATTCCGCAATGTCGTTTTCTCTACCTGACGGGGCGGCGGGGTGAACGGTCTGCCGCGCCGGCGGCAGCGGCCGATGATACGCCGTTTTTCTTCATGGACAGCGAACCGGCCGCCGCGGAGAATTACTCGCCACCCGGGCAGCTTTACGAGGAGGCGTCGGAAACGTTTCGCCGGGTTTTTGATACCCGTGTCGTGGTGACCGAAGGGCCATCGTCCGACCGCTGGGGGACTTGGGTTTCGGCGCTGGTCCCGATCCATGACCCGCAAAACACGGGCACGGGAAGCGTTCTCGCCGTTCTGGGCATGGATATCGACGCCCGCGCTTGGAATTGGACCCTGGCCCGCGCCGTGCTGCCCGTGGTGTTGCCCACCCTGGCGCTGGTCGTGACCCTGCTGGTTGGCTCGGCATTACTGGCCCGGCGTTCCCGGATGGCCGGGACGCCACCGCCCTGGATGTGGCACCTCGAACCGGTCTTGGCGGCCGCGGTCGGGTTGATTTTGACGCTGTTTGCCGCCTGGATGGTCCGCGACCGTGTAATCCATAACCGCAACCTGGCTTTTGTGCAACTGGCGGAAAGCCGGACCGAAGCGATTGCCGAAGAGTTGCGTGACCTTCGCACGACCGGATTGGAGGAACTGGCGCGTTTCTACGAGGCGCGCGCGACCGTCACGGCCGAGGAATTCGGGCAGTTTACCTCTTATCTGGCGAAGAGCCCGGCGTTTTTGGCGTGGGAATGGATTCCGGTCGTGGCGGCGACCGATAAGACCCGCTTCGAGACAGAGGCCCGCGCGACGGGAGTGAAGGGGTTTGAAATCTGGCAGCATAACGCGAACGAAAAACGGACGCCGGCGACCGGCCGGCCGGCGTACTATCCCGTTTTTCAAGTGGCTCCCCTGACGGACAACGCCGGCGTCCTGGGCTACGATATCGGTTCGGACCCGCTCCGCCGCGCGGCCCTCGAAGAGGCGATGCGCACCGGCTTGGCGACGGCTGCCGACCCCATCACCTTGGTGCAAACGACCGGCAGCCAGGGGATGGTGATTTACCGGCCGGTCTTTGGCGGCGGGCAACCGAAACGGTTGCGCGGTTTCGTGGCGGTCGTGTTGCGGCTGGGGTCTCTGATGGTGGTCGCCGATAATGACGACTCCATTCTCCTGGAAATTTCGCCGTTGGGCAAGAGTGCCGCGGAGCCCGAGCCACTTTCCTCCGCCTGGGCTGCCGGCACCCCTCTGTCCGCGGGGCTTTCCACCACGCGTCCTGTCTGTGCGTTTGGTAAAGTCATTGCCGTGACGGCCTACGCCGGACCGGCGTTTATGGAATTGTATCCGGTGCGGGCGGGCTGGCAGACCACCCCGATCGGCCTGCTGCTCACGGCGGCGATCGTGATTATGATCAGCACGTTCCTTCGCCGGCGCGAGGAACTTGAACGCCTGGTCGGCGAGCGAACCGTGGCGTTCCGTGACAGCGAGGCTCTGCAACGCACGCTCCTGGACAGTCTTCCGGCCGGCGTGATTATTGTGGACCCGGTGACGCGGGTCATCGAGCGGGTCAATGACCATGTGGCGGTCCTCTTTGGCGCCCCGGTGGATCATTTGGTGGGTCACCGGTGCCATGCGCTCGTCTGTCCCGCTTCCGAGGGGGCCTGCCCCGTGTGCGATTTGGGCAAGACGGTGGACAACTCGGAGCGGGAGATGGTACGGAAGGACGGCAGCCGCCTGGCAATTTTGAAAACGGTGAAACGGATCCAGTTGAATGGTCAGGAAAAACTGCTGGAATGCTTCGTTGACATCTCCGCCCGCAAGCAGGCGGAGGCGGCACTTGAGGAGACCAATCGCCAACTCGAAATCAGCCGGACGCGGGCCGAGCAGGCCAACACTGCCAAGAGTGAGTTTTTGGCCAACATGAGCCATGAAATTCGCACTCCCATGAACGGGGTGATCGGGATGACGGGGCTGTTGTTGGATTCCGAACTCAGCCGCGAGCAGCGTCAATATGCGGAAACCATCCGTTCCAGCGGCGAGTCGCTGATGGCGTTGCTCAATGATATTTTGGATTTTTCCAAGATGGAAGCGCATAAGCTGTTCCTGGAAACCTTGGATTTCGACCTGCACGCCCTGTTGGACGATTTTGCCGCACCCCTGGCCCTGCGCGCCCAGGAAAAGGGGCTCGAATTCATCTGCGCCGTCGCGCCGGATCTCCCGGCCTACCTTTGCGGCGATCCCGGGCGTCTGCGCCAGGTGCTGGTCAATTTGGTCGGCAACGCGGTGAAATTCACCCATCACGGCGAGGTGGCGGTACGGGCAACTCTGGTGTCGGAAACCAGCACTCAGGCACTGATTCGTTTTTCGATCAAGGATACCGGTATCGGCATTCCGGCGGAGAAGCGCAGTCTTCTCTTTCAAAAGTTCAGCCAGGTGGATGCCTCGACCACCCGCCAGTACGGCGGTTTTGGCCTGGGATTGGCGATTTCAAAGCAGTTGGTTGAAATGATGGGCGGCGAAATTGGCATTGACAGCGAACCGGGAAAAGGTTCGGAGTTCTGGTTTACGGCGCGGTTTGCCAAGCAGCCTGAACCGGTGCGCAAGGCTACGCCGCTGGCCGACCTTCGCGGGGCACACATTCTGGTGGTGGACGACAACGCGACCAACCGCGATGTGCTGAAGGCTCAGCTCCAATCCAGGGGGGTGCGCCAGGAAGCGGTCCCGGACGGTCTTTCCGCCTTGCAGGCGCTCCGGGTGGCTCGGGACGCCGGCGATCCCTTCCAGGCGGTCATCCTTGACATGCAGATGCCCGGCATGGACGGCGTGGCGGTGGCGCGGGCGATCAAGTCTGACGAAACCCTGAAGGGGATTCCGTTGGTCCTGTTGACCTCGTTGGGCCAACGGGGGGATACCCGGCACACCACTGAAATGGGCTTCGCCGCCTGCCTGACCAAGCCGGTGCGGCAGGCGGATCTCTTTACCTGCCTGGCCACCGTTTTAGCCGGAAACAACCTGACGACGGCCCGGCACCCCATGGTCGCGCGCCAGGCGGTCCACAAGCTCGACCAGGGGACGGTTCGCATCTTGCTGGCCGAGGACAATATCACCAATCAGTTGGTGGCGGTGGGCATTCTGAAGAATTTGGGCCTGCGCGCGGACGCCGTGGCCAACGGCACCGAAGCCATCACGGCGCTCGAAACTCTCCCTTATGATCTGGTGCTGATGGATGTGCAGATGCCGGAGATGGATGGTTTCGAGGCCACGCGCCGCATCCGCAACCCGCAATCCGCCGTCCGCAACCATCGCGTGCCCATCATCGCCATGACCGCCAATGCCATGCAGGGCGACCGGGAACGCTGTCTGGAAGCCGGTATGAACGACTATGTCTCCAAGCCGGTGACCCCGCACACCCTCGCCGGGGTGCTGGAGAAGTGGTTGCCAGCGGAGAAGGCCGGGGTGGTCTTTGACCGGACGGCACTGCTGGAGCGCCTGATGGGTGACGAGGAGCTGATGCGGACCGTGCAAAAGATGTTTCTGGAAACCATGCCCGGGCAGATTGAACTGTTGCGGGGCTGTCTGGAGGCCGGAGACACCCCCGGCGCCGAACGCCAAGCCCACAGCATCCGGGGGGCTGCTGCCAACGTCAGCGGCGAAACCTTGCGCGCGGTGGCATTCGAGATGGAGAAGGCGGCCAAGGCCGGCGACTTGGCCGCCGCCACGGCCCGTATGGCCGACTTGCAAGTCGCGTTCAACCGGCTGAAGGACGCCATGCGGCCGGGAATGGCCATGAACGCCACCGCGGGCGGGGCGCATGACGTTTTGTCGGAAGATGTTGGGGCCACCCTTTTGAAAAAGGGTGATCCCTTTGCGGATTCCGCAGGCCGCTCCAGTGCAACCATCCACGATTAGGGCAACAGGGGCGGCCTGCGGAATCCGCAAAAGGGGGTTCCCAACCGACACCCTATTGAGTTCCGCGATTGAATGAATATATTTAATCAGTCTTTTTGTCGGTGTTTGGCGTAGTTGTTGGGAAATTCCGCGTGAGGCGGGTGACAACGATGGCTGGACGACCGACTGACCGCGGGCAAATCATTAACGCAACTGAGCAAAAACGCTAAGGAGTTACGGACATGGCAGTTAAAGTCGCAATCAATGGGTTCGGACGCATTGGGCGCCTGGTGTTCCGCGCTCTGGTCGAACAGGGCATGGTTGGCAAGGAGATCGAGGTGGTGGCGGTGGGCGATATCGTCCCGGCCGACAACCTGGCCTACCTGCTGAAGTACGACTCAATCCAGGGCAAGTTCAATGGCACCGTCAGCTCCAAGAAGTCGGCCGCCGACAAGGCTGAAGACGATGTCCTGGTGGTCAATGGCAAGGACGTCATGGTGGTCAGCGCCCGGACCCCGGCCGAGCTGCCGTGGAAGGCGATGGGCGTGGAAGTGGTGATCGAGTCCACCGGTCTCTTCACCGAATGCGCCAAGGACAACCCGAAGAGCGCCTACGGCCACATTGTCGCCGGCGCCAAGAAAGTCATCATCTCCGCCCCGGCGAAGAATGAGGACATCACCGTGGTCATGGGCGTCAACGACGGCAAGTACGATGCCGCCAAGCATACCTGCGTCTCCAACGCCTCCTGCACCACCAACTGCCTGGCGCCGGTCGTGCACGTGCTGATCAAGGAAGGCTTCGGCCTGGCCGAAGGCATCATGACCAACGTTCACAGCTACACCGCCACCCAGAAGACCGTGGACGGCCCGTCCAAGAAGGACTGGAAGGGCGGCCGTAGCGCGGCGATCAACATCATCCCGTCCTCCACCGGCGCCGCCAAGGCGGTGGCCCTGGTGCTGCCGGAAGTCAAGGGCAAGCTCACCGGCATGGCCTTCCGCGTGCCGACCCCGACCGTGTCGGTGGTTGATCTGACCTTCAAGACCGTCAAGGAAACCTCCCTGGCGGAAATCAAGGCGGCCATGAAGAAGGCCTCCGAAACCTACATGAAGGGCATCTTGGGCTACACCGAAGACGAAGTCGTCTCCAGCGACTTCATCCACGAGAAGCTCTCCTCGATTTTCGATGCCGGTTCCTCGGTCGAGCTGAACAAGAACTTCTTCAAGCTGATCAGCTGGTACGACAACGAGTGGGGCTACAGCAACCGCGTTGGCGATCTGCTGAGCCTGATGATCAAGAAGGGCCTGTAATCCAGGTTCCCGGCCGTCCTTGGCGCCGGGCCATTCCCTTCTGTGGGATGGTTTGGAATTGAGGACGGTGATACGGTGACTTCATCCCAACGGCGGCCGGCATTCCCGGCCGCCGTTGGTTTTTGGTGAATGATAGGTTTGACGGAGGGTTTGGGAACCGCCTTTCCTCAAAAGGGGGTTCCCAACTGTGTCATACACCCGCCGTGCCGGAGCGTTTGCCATTGTTTGTACGGCCCGCTACCTTACCCTAGTTTTGACGGGGTGCGGCATGGATGCGCAGACCGTTGAGGGCAGGGGGACGCCGGTGTGTCCGCCTGTCGGAACGTGATCTCAAAAAAAACGGGGAGATGTGGCATGAAGAAACTCACGACTCTGTTGGTGATGGCCGCGGTGGTTGGCTCATTCCTGGTGGTCGGGTGCGGCAAGAAAGACACCCAGACCCAGATGAAGGACGATGCCAATGCCGCCGTGGCGTCCGCCGAGAAGGATGCCGCCGCCGCCCAGAAGGATGCCGACAAGAAGGCCGAAGAGGCCAAGAAGGCCGCCAGCGGCCTGCTGAACAAGTAATCCGCTCGTCCGCCTCGAATGGCGGAACGCATACCCAAGGCGCGCTTCGCAAGAGGCGCGCCTTGATTTTTGGGTGGGTGTATGATGTTGGGAACCCCCTTTTGAGGAAAGGCGGTTCCCAAGCCCTCCGTCAAACCTTTTTGTGCCTTTTGCGGATTCCGCAAAACGAAACAAAAGTTTTAGGAAGGGGGGTGCAGAGCGAACATGTGAGCGACCCGGCGGAGCCGGGACTGCGAAGCGCGAAGCGCGGGGGGAGCACCCTTTTTCAAAAGGGTGGCCCCAACTGACGATAACGTTATGCAGCTGTTTGGGTGGTCCGGGTGCGGAGTTCGCGGGACTTGCAGACGGGATAGGAGGTGAGGGCGTGGCGCAGCCAAGCCCAGCGTTGTTCCTTCACGGCGGCTTGGATGCCAGTAGCCAGCTCCGTCAAACCCGCAATGAACTGGCCGGCGGCCTGGGTGTCCTGGATATCCGCCAGCGCATCGGCCGCTTGAGTTTGCAGCGCGGCGATGATCGCGGGCGGCGGACGGACGGTGACTTGCGGGACGGCGGCATCCGGGGCCAAGGCCAGTGACCGCAGTTCGTAAGGGGCCAGGGTGAGGGTGACGTGGGCGGTGCCGGGCATCGTCTCCCCGTTCGCCAGGTCGGTCAGCGGTCCGGGATTTTTGGCGAAGGCCAGATCCACCGCCACCGGGTAATACTCACGGTTGACCAGGTACAGATAGCGTCGGCCGCCGGTGACCAGGGTACGCACCGCCACGGGATCGGTCGAGGTGCCCACGGGGTCGAATTTTTCCGCCGGCAGGGCGCGGAACGCCAGGGCAAAGTGCCGGATTTCGTCGCCATGGCATTTGTCGAGGAACAGACCGCCGCGGGTGATCCGGCAGGCATCCAACTCCGCCAAGGCGTGGGCGTAGGGTTCCAGGAAATGCGGGGCCGGCGGGTAGGCGGCGGTGATCCGCAACTGCGAGTCCCACCAAAAGCCGTCCTTCGGGTATTCGGAATTGATGCGGAACACCGTGGCGGTCGGTTGGCCGTAGACTTCGGAAACGGCCGGGAGGTTGGGGTCGTTCGTCTCGCAGGGGAACCACTTCCATTCCCCCCAGGCCTCATGCCAGGCATTGAAGATGAAGGCCCCGGGATGGTGTTGCCGGGCCGCCGCATGTAACATTTTGCCGTCCAGGAAGTCGTGGTCGCGGAACATGAAGAAATTTTCCAGCGGCGCCGGATCGAGATTGCCCGGCGTGCGGTCGCGGCCGCCGCCCTCGGTCTGAAGATCCAGCTCGACATTGGGGGTGTCTTGGAACAGCTCCGGGTCGATGCCGGCGTCGCGGTACAAATCGCAGGTACTGGGCCGGGCGCCAAGCTGCTGTTGCGCCTGGCCCGCTCCGAGCACGGCGGGGACGAACGGTTCGCTCCACAGGTTCAAGGTCAGCCGCAGGTCGGGGCGAACCTGGACCAGGGCGTCGCGCATGCGGCAGGCCAGGGCGTGCAGGTGGCGGCAGCGCCAGGCCACCCACGCCGCCCGGCAGGCATAGGTCAGAAACTCGTAGCGCCGTGAAAAACGGTTCGGCGCCGTGGGTTCCACGGGCACGTGAATGCCGGTTTCCTGTTCGAACAGCCCCACCGAGTAATCGTCATAGCCCGAATGAATGGAGCCGAACCAGATCAGGGTCGGCGCCCACATCGTGATGGCGACCCCCTTGAACGAGGCAAACCGGCCGTAGCGTTCGGCGATCTCGCGCACCAGGCCGACCACCGCCTCCTGAACGACCGGATGCAACGGGTTGAACATGGGGCCGATGGGACAGCTTTCGCCGGGGGCGAGTTGCTGGCCGGTTTTCTCGCCATAAGCCCAGGCGAAATCGGCGCCCACCCCCAACGGGTTGGGGCGTTTGAGGAGTTCCGGGTAGTTGAGCGTGTTGTAGATGGGGGTCCAGTCCATGGTGCCGGCCTGGACCTGGTCGTTCCACAGCAGGTTATTGATGGTGTCGGCCCCGGCCTGGATCGCCTTGAGGTCAGGGTTGGCTTTGGCCATCAGCGAGCTTAGCCGCAGCAGGGTCAGCACGCCCTGGAAGGACAGGCCTTCCCGGTCAAACCGCTCCAGCAGCGTGGCGGGCCAGTCGGGGGGATCGTCCGTCCAGGCGATGTATTGTTTGCGGTCGGCGGCGACCACGACGGAAAAGGCGTCCGCGCGTTCACGGCGGGACGGGAACCACGGGCCATGATACCAGCAGATCGGATAGGCAAGCAGGTTTTGCCCGGTATGCCGTGCGTAGGTTACGACATGGTCCAGCCATTGGTCGAAGGTGGCCGCGCCCTCGCTGGCGCCGGTGCCGCACGGATCCTCGTATTGGATGCCCAGGTCGCGTCCCGGGGCGGCGCCGCCGGCGGGCAGGGCCAACGGTGGCAGTCCTTCCGGCAGTTCCTGAATCTCAAGGCTGGCCACGGCGGCGGGCTCCCCGTGGCCCCAGGTCATAAAGCAGAGGCTGCAGTCATGCCAGCGCGGCCAGAAAATCTGGCGCAGTTCGCACATCGCGCCGCTGACCGGGTAGGCATGCCCGGTGGTTACGCCGGTGGAGAGATCGTAACCGGTGCCGTCACTGATGATCATGAACCGGCGTTTGTCGTCCGGGTAACGGATGATAGCCACGTGCGGCCGGCCAATGTGCTTGATTTGGAAGCGATAGCCGAAGCGCGCCAGCGGCTTGGCCGCCGCCTCGCGATAGGTGCCGGCCGGACTGTCGACGATGCGCGTCGCCCCCATGGCAAAATAGGTGTCGGCGGCGTGCTCCTGCCGGCAGTCGATGGTGATATGCAAAGGTGTGGGCATGGCCGAAATTCCTTCTTGTTCAGGGATGGGCCGCAAATGGCTATTTTCCTACCGTAAACGCCGGGTCGGAGAAGCAAATTAATAAACATCTATCTTTTGATGTATGAAACCCGCCGTTTGATGTACGAAAGAACTCAGACGGGAACCGGTGGGGCGGTTGGCGAACTGTCGCGATGCCATGGCATTTCCTGTTTCGTGATGGGGATAATTATGGCGTTGACGTGCCGTCGGCGGTAAATGAGGGGGAACTTGTGGCCCCGGTGGACACCGGGCACAAGGTTCACTACTGCCCTGATTGTTTTCGTAAAACGCTTCACCCTGATTATCAAGTCCTGATTTCCGTTTGACACTTTTGCTTATGTTTTCTTCTTCTCAATATTTTACGAAGCGGATTTCCTGCTGCAACACCCGGAGTGCGATAAAATCTGGAAACTGTTGGAGCACCCGTAACGTTGAGCGGAAAATGACCAATGACCGCACCGTTGTCCCCCGGAACCCATACCATTCTTGCCTTTGGTGACTCCACTACGGCACCGCGGACGGTTGCCGGAGCGCCGGTCCCGGTGTATGCCGACCTGCTCCGCGCAGAACTGCCCGCATGGGGGATCACGGGCACGGTCCTGAATCGGGGCGTTCCCGGCAACACCACCGCCGACGCCATGGCCCGGTTCGACACTGACGTCCTGGCGCACCACCCGGACCTGACGATCATTCAATTCGGGATCAATGATGCGGCCGTGGACGTCTGGAAAGACCCGCCCGCCACCACGTCCCGCGTCGCCTTGCGGCAGTACGTCGCCAATCTGACCGCCATGATCCGGCAGCTCCGCGAGGCGGGAAGCCAGGTCATCCTGATGACGCCCAATCCGGGGCGGTGGACGCCGGAACTGCGGGCGCTCTATGGACGCGCTGCTGCTGGACGGGCTGCACCCGAACACGGCGGGGCACCGGCTGGTGGCCGACGCCCTGTTGGCGCTGCTGGTTACGTCACCGGTGAACGCCAGCCTGAAGTAAGCATCCCGGCCGGGGTGGGGCATGACAGTTTTGTCGGACGATGTTGGGAACCCCCTTTTAAGGAAAGGCGGTTCCCAAACCCTCCGTCAAACCTTTTTGTTCCGTGTAACTCGGAGGGCGCTTCCACCACAAGTCAACACGCACAACGGCAATGAGTTGCCAGCATGGCTTGTGGTGGAAGCGCCCTCCGGTATTTAGGAAACAAAAGTTTTAGGAAGGGGTTTGGGGAGCACCATTTTCCAAAAGGGTGGCCCCAACATCATCCGACAATAATGTCATACACCCGGCCGGGGCGGCACGTTTGCTTTTGCCCCGTTTAATTGTATAATATGTTCAACAAAAAAACCGCCCCATTCCGTTACCCAGGTACGCCCCCATGCCGCCCATCTTACCGGCCGCCGCCACCACCCTTGCCGACTCCGTCGAGCAGCGGTTGTACGAATTCATCCGCGCCAATCGGCTGGGCATCGGCGACGTCCTGCCCGGCGAGGAGGCGCTGGCGGCCACGCTGCGCGTCAGCCGGCACATTGTGCGGGAGGCGTTGAGCCGGCTCAAAATGCTGGGGCTGGTCGAGTCCCGGAAACGGCGGGGCATGGAACTGGTCAAGCCGGACCCGTTCATCGGCCTGGAACGGCTGGCCACCGCCAATGTGCTCGACGACCGCGATCAGCTGGAACTGCTGGAACTTCGCGTGGTCATGGAACTCGGCATGTGCGACTATGTCTCCGCCCGGGTGACGGCCGCCGACCTGCGGGAGTTGGCGGAAATCGTGAAACGCGACCGGCCGGAGCAGCATTACCTGCCCGAAATGGACCGGGTCGAGTACCAGTTCCACGCCAAGCTCTACCAGATCAGCGGCAATGAGACGCTCAAGCGGCTGCAGGGCATCCTGCATCCGTTTCTCCGCATTCTGCGTCAGAACAAGGGGATTCCCCTGCGCGACAATCCCCACCCGCCGTCGCACCGGGACCTTTATGCGCTGCTCAAGGCCGGCGACGCCGCGGGGTTCCGCGACGCCATGCGCCGGCACCTGGAAATTTATCTGCCCGTGCGTGGAGAGAAATCGTCTACAGCCAAAGCGCGTGCAACCGGAATCATAAGGAATGTCATGACGCCAACGCGTTGACTGGTTCCGGCCGCGGCCGGAACCTTTTGAGTGGCGGTGGCTCGACACCGCTTTAATACTGTATTTTTCATATAACACGTTTCAATACAACGACCACCAAGGAGAAACTGACCATGGGAAATCTCGCCTGGCGCTTTGATGAACGCGAATACGCCTACATCCGGGAGGTGCTGGACAGCGGTTTTGCCAGCAGCACCTGCGGCGGCATGAACACCCGTCTGGAGGAGGCGTTCGCGCAGCGGATGGGGTCGAAATTTGCAATCACCTTCAATTCCGGCACCACTACCTTGCACGCCGCGTTGTGGGCGCTCGGCGTGGGGTATGGCGACGAGGTCATTCTGACCCCGCTGACGGTCATTTCGTGCATGAATGCGGTGCTGTACTGCAACGCGGTGCCGGTGTTTGCCGATGTCGATCCCGACACCTTCCTGATCGATCCCGCCGACCTCCGCCGGAAAATCACGCCGCGGACCAAGGCGATCATGGCGGTGCATCTGTATGGCCAGGTATGCGACATGACGGAGATCATGAAGATCGCCAAGGAGCACCACTTGGGCGTCGTGGAAGACTGTGCCCAGTGCTATCTGGGCACGCACCGGGGGCGCATGGGCGGCACGATCGGCGATGTCGGCAGCTGGAGTTTCGAGAACTCCAAGCACCTGACCACCGGCGACGGCGGCATCATCACCTGCAACGACGAGGCGCTGGGGGACAACCTGCGGCGGCTCAACTGCCAGGGCTTCCGCAACGCCACGGCGAAAAGCGGCAAAATCCGCGTTTCCAAGGATCTGTTCCAGAACCCGTCATACAAGCGGCATTCCCAGTTCGGCTTCATGTACCGCCTGCCGGAAGTGGCCGCCGCCATGGGGCTGGCGCAATTGGAAAAACTGGACTGGTTCGTCAGCCTCCGGGAACAGAGTGCGGCCCATTACGCCGCCGCCATCGGCGACTGCGCGTGGCTGCGCCCGCAGCAGACACCGGCCGGCGACCGGAATGCCTATTACACCTATGCCGTCCGCCTGGCCACCGACGCGATCAAGTGGGACGATTTCCGTCGGAAATACATCGAGTTCGGCGGTTCCAGTCTCTACGCCGCCTGGAGCCTGTGCTACAACGAGGATTCGGTTCCCGACATCCGCCGGCGGGTGCTTGGCCCGATCGGGTTGGACGGCCGGTTCAACACGGACCGGGGCATCTGCCCGAATGCGGAACGGATTCAGCCCCAACTGCTCCAGTTCACCACCAATCAGAAAGATGAAGAGGAGATGAAGACCGAAGCCGAATTCCTCCACCAGACCGTTCAGTATTTCACCTGATCCCAATGCCTCGGTGACGGAGTGAGTTGACTCAGGCATTGAGTAAAATGCAGAACCGGCTGGAAGGTGCCGCCGTAGCCGGGCGGTTCCTTTTTTAGCGTCATGCTGGCAATGATGGGACTCGCATCGGAATTGCCGCTGGTGATCTCAATGGACTCGACCATGCGGTCGGGCAGGGGGGGACCACGGCATGTCGTAAAGGCAGATCGGACTGTGCGCCTCGTTGCGGCCTTTCCACGCCAGGGTGGCTCCCTTGAGCAGTTTGGCCGCCATCTTGCAGCAGCCGCTGCGGCCGACAGCGCTCATCGCCTACAATCACATGGCCTATGATACCATCATGGAGACCGCCGTCAAGCTCCCGGAAGGGGAAATGGCCACTCTCGGCGTGGAATTGCTCTTGAAGCGGGTGGCCCGGATGGACGCCGCCGCCGTCGGCACCCAGCACATGATCCCCGGGCCGCTAAAGATCGGCTCCACCACCGGTCCGGCTCCCGCTGACTGACGGACAACGACGTTTATACCGCATTCGGGTGACATCGTCATTACCTTCAGCCTACAGCCTGACAAGCTTCAGCCTAACACAAGGGGCGGCCCCGGCGTACCGGTGCCGCCCCAAGGCGGAAAGGTGCATTAAGGCGCGTGAGCCGGGGCTCAGGCAATGAGCGCGTTGGCCAGATCCACCGCCGACGCGGCGTCCGCGGCATAGCCGTCGGCGCCGATCTCATCGGCGAAGCTCTGGGTCAGCGGCGCGCCGCCGACCATGATTTTGACCTTGCCCTTGAGGCCGGCGTCCTTGATGGCGTCCACGGTGCTTTTCATGGCGCCCATGGTGGTGGTGAGCAGGGCGCTCATGCCGATGAGCTGGGCGTCGTGTTTCTTCGCCTCTTCGACAAATTTCGCCGCGTCCACATTGACGCCCAAATCGACCACGTTATAGCCGGCGCCCTCGAGCATCATGCACACCAGGTTCTTGCCAATATCGTGCAGATCGCCCTTGACCGTGCCGACGCAGGCCGTCGCCTTGGCCTTGACTCCGGCCGCCTTCAACAACGGTTTGAGCAGGGCCATTCCGGCATTCATCGCCCGGGCGGCGATCAGCACCTCGGGAACATAGAACTCATTGGCCTTGAACTTGGTGCCGACCACGTTCATGCCGGCGATCAAGCCCTCATCGAGAATCTGTTTCACCGGCAGGTTGGCGGCAATGGCTTTCTCAACCAGCTCTTTCACCACTGGTGCCTTGCCTTTGATGACGTTTTCCGAGATTTGGATGAGCATGTCGTTGGCCATGTGTGGGGGATTTTCCGGGATGAGGTGGCACCGTCTTGGCCGGTTGCGCCCGTCGCAACCGGAACAAAACGGCATTGTTACCAGTAAAAATACCAATTATTTAAAAGTTTGCCAGCAAAGACGGGTTTATTTTTGGTAGAATTAGGTAATATTGACTCCTGGTTGGGCGGTTGGGCGGTTGGGCAGTTGAGGGGTTGAGGGGTTGAGGGGTTGAGGGGCGGGGCAGGTGTTGGTGCAAGTTCTGGCAAAACGTCGGTTTGCGGCGGGGTGCCTGATTTTGACGTTATCGTTGGAGACGCGCGTCATGATGGCAAAATTCGGCGGGGCGACCGGGGGGCGGGCGGAGAGCGATCTGGACAGCCGTATCCGCAACGTGTTGGACGAGTTGAGCCGCTTTTCCGGTTTCGGCGGGGTCTATTTCGGATTCGACCAGCGGAGCTCCCCCCTGGAAGGGCTCGGCGTCTGCCGGTTTTGCTCCGGCTGTCTGCGGCATCCCAAGGCTGGCAGCCTCTGTCAAAACAACGCCAATGCGGCGGCGGTTCAGGGCTTTGCCATCGGTGACGTTTGGTATTGCCGCTGTTGGTTGGGCGTGGATTGTTTTGTGGTCCCGGTGGCGCCCCATAACGAGATCATCGGGGCCATTGAGGTGGGTGGTTATTTCAGCCCTGGCGAAGGGGAGGCGACCCAGCACAAAATTCTCAGCCGCCTGTCCGGACTGGACAGCAGCGGCATGGCGGAACGCTTTGTCACCGCGTTGCAGGGCATGCGCGAACTCGTCTTTGGTCAAGTCAAAGCGACCGCCCATTTTGTGTTGGACGCCACCTTTGCCAACGGCTTGAATCAATCCTCCACGTTTGCCATGCGGCAGAAAATTTTCCAGCAGCAGCAACGGCTGAACCGCCGCCGCCAGGACCGTCTGTCCACGGCCGCCGACACCCCGCAATGGCCGCTCAGTTCCATGATGGCCCTGGTGGCCGCGCCGGGGGATGTCGGCCAGGAGATCGGCCGCCGCCAGGCCATGGACGATTTTCTGATCAGTCTGTTGTTGGACGCCCGGGGTGACCTGACCCGCATCAAGGCGGGGTTGCTGGTGTTGTGCGGCCTGCTGGCGCGGCGGCAGGCCGAGCGCGGCGCCACTTGGCCGGCCATCATGGGGCGCATCGATGAAAAATTGCTGGAACTGGAAAAACTGGCCGATGCCGAAGCCCTCTGTTTTTGGGCGGAAAACCTGTTTTTTTCCGACTCGGCGGCGGCGAACGCCAAGACGGCCCTGGTGCCGGTTCATTCCTTGTCTGACCGGGTGCATGACTGGTTGCGCCAGCATTACGCCGAAGCGGTGGGCCTCAATGATGTGGCCGCCGCGATCGGCGTCAGTCGGTCCAATCTCATTCACAAGCTGAAGAAGGAGACTGGAAACACCTTTGGCGACATGCTATTGGCGGCGCGGATGAGCGAGGCCAAGCGCCTCCTGTCTTTCTCCTCCCTGTCCATCGGCGAAATTTGCCGGCGGTGCGGGTTTCAGGATCAAAGCTATTTTACCAAGGTGTTCCGGCGTGAAATCAATCTCACGCCCCGTGAATTCCGCCGCCTGCTCACCGAGAGCCAAAGCCAGCCGGCGCCGTAAATTCATTGTTTGCCATTGGCAATCGGCAACGCATCCAGGCGGAGGACGAACGGCATGACGCCCAACGGACAGTTGAAACTCACGTCGTCGGAACGGGCGTTTTTTAACACGGTGCGGGCGGCCGTGGTCGCCAACCCTTTCAGTGTCGAACGCCTCGAACTGGATGCGGCCATTGTCGGGCTCGCGCCGACCGTGGCGGCGGACGACGTGATCGAGGCGGTCATCCGGCGCGTCAACGCCCATGCCGACCAGATGGAGCGGGCCGGGCGCGCCGATTTCCGCCGATTCGCCGCCGGCGACGGCGAGGCGGTACGGTACTTTCTGCTGTTCGACGTTTTTCATCGCTTTATTGCCGCGTTCGATGATCTGATCCGCCGGCAAATGGCCGCCGGTGACGACCCCTGTGCCGTGCCCTTTGCCCGCGATGCCCTGGGCTTGCTGACCGGTCGCGGTTTTAGCGTTGACGAGGCGGAACGGTCCCTGGCCGTTTTTTACCAGCTCCGGCGCGCCTTTTTCTTTATCAAGCACCAACTGGTCGGCCGCAGCCCCGGCATGCGCGAGCTTCGCATGCGGCTATGGAACAATCTTTTCACGCACGACCTGCTCGCCTACACGGAACGGTTGTGGGACCGGATGGAGGATTTCTCCACGCTGCTGCTGGGGGAGACCGGCACCGGCAAGGGGGCCGCCGCCGCCGCCCTCGGGCGCTCGGGGTTCATTCCGTTCGCGGCGAAGAAGGGGGGCTTTGCCGAGAGTTTTTGCCGCAACTTCATCGCCATCAACTTGTCGCAATTTCCGGAAAACCTGATCGAGTCCGAACTGTTCGGCCATTGCAAGGGGGCGTTCACTGGCGCGGTGGAGCATCACGAGGGGATTTTTAGTCGGTGCAGTCCCCACGGCGCCATCTTTTTGGACGAGATTGGCGACGTCGCACCGCCGGTGCAGCTCAAGCTGCTGAAGGTCTTGCAGGAGCGTACGTTCTCCCCTGTGGGCAGCCACGAGGTCCGGCGCTTTCGTGGCCGGGTCATTGCCGCCACCAACCGGGATCTTGGCGGCCTGCTGGGCAGCGGCAAATTCCGGGCCGATTTCTACTACCGGCTCTGTTCCGACGTGATCACCGTGCCGCCTCTCCGTCAGCGGTTGTGGGAGGATGCGGGGGAATTGACGGACATGCTGGGGGTGGCCATTGCCCATATTGTTGGCCAGGCGGCCCCGGACTTGCAGCGGCGCGTCGCCGTCTGTCTGAACGAGAGTCCCGGGCCGGAGTATGGCTGGCCGGGCAATGTCCGCGAGCTGGAACAGGCCGTCCGCCGCATTCTGGTGGCTGGGCGCTACGAGCCGGCGGCGGTCCCGGCCGGGACCGCCGTCGGGCCGGCGGCCTGGTTCCGGGAGGACGGCCTGCTGGCACAGCCGCCGCCGGCTTCCGGGTTGCTGGCGGCGTACTGCGCGCTGCTCCACCGGCGGCACGGCAGCTACGAGGCGGTGGCCCGGATCTCCGGCCTCGACCGGCGCACGGTCCGCAAATACGTCGGGCTGGCGGAGGATGAGACGGGAACGCGTTAACACATTCTCTCACGGAGACACAGAGGCACGGAGTAAAAACCCAGTTTCCTCTTTGTGCCCCGTTCAGCATGATTCTTCCGTCCTTCCGTTTTTCCGTGTTCCGTCCATGACGCGAATTCGTGTCAACTCAGGGCATGCCCGAAGGCGAGGATGCCGCCCAGGAACCAGGCCAGCCAGCCGGCGCCCCACACGCCCAGACGCAACACCTTGATCCATGCTTTGTCGGGCAGGCGGAGGAACTGGAACGCCATGGCCGCCAGCAGGACCGGCGCGCACCACGCCATGAGTTGCAGGGAAACACGCAGGCAGCAGCTTTGGCAGTTGCGGGCCAGGGCGCCGGCCAGCGGGCCGGCCACGGTTCCCAACGTGGCCAGCGCCACCGAGTCGGCATGCCCGGCCCGGGCAATCAGGAAATCCAGCAGGGTAAACAGCCCCAGCAGGACCATCAAGATGATCCCGTGCGTCCGGGTCAGGCGGGGAGTGAAACTCGGCATGGACGTATTCCTTTTTTGTGCCCTTTGCGTTCTTTGCGGTTATACTGCGTATCGCCTCGCCGGTTTGACGGCGAGGCGATGCCGCCAAATGGTTTGAACTGGAGCGGGAAAGGAGCGAATGCCGATCTCTCCTGCATTGTCTTCTCCGTGCCTCGGTGTCTCTAGCGTAGCGGGTGGTGAACCAGACGTTTCCCTGGATTCACCGGTCATCCATGCAAAGTGGGTCATCGGAATTCCGTGGTTCAATTCATTTTTTCACCCTAACGTGGCATACTCATTGTAACAGGCCTGAATTCTGCCAATTTCATTGCTTCGTCGTCGGGTCCGCGGCCGGGTTGGCCAGGTCCGCCACGACGGCGCGCAGGCCTGCCACCACCTGCGCCATTTTGGCGTAATCGAGCTGGTCCGGGTCATCGTGGATGGTGTGGTAGTAGCGGTAACGGTACATGGCGGTGTCGGTGATCATCAGCGCCGGGTAGCCGACCTTGGCAAACGCCCAGTGGTCGGAGGAGGCCGCGTGCGGAATCCACTTCGGCACCACCGCGCCGTCCGCCGGGAAGGTGGAATGTTCCCGGAACACCTTCAGGCAGCGTTGGTGCAGCGCCTTGGAGCCGGCGTCATTGGCCACCCAGGCCACGAATGCCGGACATCTGGCCGAGGGCGTAGTCGGCCGCGCGGTTGAGGCCGGCATAGGCGGCCAGGTTGCGCTCGCCGATCTCGCCCGCCAGGGTGTGGACGTGGCGCGACAGGTTTTGTTGGATGATTGCGGTTTCCGCCGCGGCCGGTGGCGGGAGAGATGGCGCTGCCGGGACGATGGGCAGGCGCGGATTGGCGGCCTGGCAGCTGTTCCACAGGCAGACCAGGCCAACTCCCCAACTCATGGTGCTGACGCTCATGACGATGAATCCTTGTGAATACTGATGCGGTTGGCCGGTGACGGGACCGCCGGCGGGTCGCCGGGCGGTGACGGATGGCCGGCGTTCCTGTCACCCCTAAAGCGGGGATGATGCCATGGCGCTTGCTGTTTGTGTAACTTGTTTTTGATTAAGCTATTGTTGATATGTTATTGTTTTCTTTCTGGCCATTCCGGTAATCTTTTAGACAAAAAATGTATGATTATAGACAAAAAATGTATAATTTATCTTGCGGATTCCGCTGGCCGCTTCTGTCGTCCCCGTCGTGGATGGTTGCACGGGAGCGGCCTGCGGAATCCGCATGAGTCCGCCATTCTCCGGTCCCGCCGGTCTCTCCAGTCGCTCAAGTCCATCAGAACGCGGACGAGGTTGCACCGTTTTTGGAGTGCGGCAATTCCTTTGCCGCTTTTTCCCGCGCTCCTGCAGGCACGGGCGTGTCGCCCATGTCGGGGCACGCCGGGGAGTCCGCGGTGCGCCATTGTCCTCAACGTCCTCGCCCCGCCTCCCGCAGAGCTGGCTGAACCACGTCGCCGCTGAGGACGGAGAGGAACTTGGTCCCAATCCCCAACCGAGGACCTTGAAGACCCGGAGGACGCGGCGGCCATCCCACTTCACCCGTCCCTTCACGCAACCCTCGCGCTCGCTTCGCGCTCTCGAAAGGCGGCTGGCAAAAACAGCGGGCCAGTATTTGCATCCGGGAAAAAGCCGTGTATGTTACGGGTAACAGTAAGCTTATTACCCGCGATCCACCGGAGGCTACGGACGTCGGGAGACCACAGGTGCCGCGATGCCACGGAGAGCCGCCACAACCTTCACCCTGATCGAGCTGCTGGTGGTGATTGCGATCATCGCCATCCTGGCCAGCTTGATGTTGCCGGCGTTAGGCAAGGCCAAGGACACGGCCAAGGGGGTCGCCTGCGTTAGTCAGTTACGGCAACTCAACCTGGCCCTGCTGGCATACGGCAGCGATCACAGTGACACGGTGCTGCCGGCCGGTGCCACCAATTTGGCCGCCCCCTACAATTCCGGCGAGTGGGCGGATCTGTTGCTGAGCCTGGGGTACCTGCCGCCCAGGGATGCCGGTCCCTACGGCACAGCCCGGTGGAACGGCCTGTTCGCCTGCCCGGCCACGCCGGCCTTTGGCTGGGGCGGGGGGATTGGCATCCTGGAGTTTTTCACCTGGCGCACCGTGCCGGACGGCCGGCGGCACTGGGGCGGCGCCTATGACAGCGCCGCCAACGGTTACCTGAAATACGCCCAGGTGCAACGGCCGTCGTCCCTGGCCGTGCTGGCCGATGCGGCGCAGATCGTCAACGGCGCGGAAGCGACCGCCATGACCTCGCGCTGCCCGAAATGCGCCGATTGGCGCAGCGGCCAGGCCTGGGGCAAACTGTCGGCGTGGCACCGGGGCGGCGGCAATCTGGCGATGGTTGACGGCCACGTCGAGTGGCTGTCCTTTGACCGCGCCGCCGCCGATGCCGCCGACAACTGGGGACATGGGAATTGGTGATGCGAAGAACATTCAACGTCGAAAGGAGGTAATACACGCGCTCCGTTATCAGCCAGTTCAGTCCAATCCGTTCCGTTCGTTGTTACGTTCTCAAACCCATCTGCAAGCAAGGAACCAGCCACATGAAAACGAATCAAGCCGTGAGTATCGTCGCCGTCTGCGCCGGGGTATTGTTGTCCATGGCCAGCAACGCGGCCGTGGTCACCGTGGAAAACGGTGGCGCCAACGTCTATTATCCGTACACCGTGTCCAGCACCGATCTCATCAACGGCATGACCGGCACCTTGGCTGGCAGCGCGTTGTACGGCTCTTCCGCCGTCAAAATGACCGACGGCATCTTTTTCGAGGTTCCCAGCGACCGTGGCAACACGGCGTACACCCTCACCCCAGCCAATAACAGCACGCTGACCTATACACTTGGCGCGGCCTACAACCTCTCCAGCATCGCGTTCTACTCGGCGTCCGGTTCCGGGCAAACACGCAGTCAGCAGAATTGGACGATCGGCTATAACACGGATGGCGGCGCCTCATTCACCACCTTGAACCTAGGGAGTTGGATGACTGACGTCAACAACATCAGCAATCAAAACACCTCGGTCAAGGTGTCGGTGGCCTTCACGGGAGCGGAAATGCAGGGGATCCAGAAACTGCAGTTCACCTTCCTTGACACGGGTGTCGGCGCTGAAACCATGTATCGCGAAGTGGATGTGTTTGGTGCGGTCCCCGAGCCGGCCTCACTGGCGTTGTTGGGGTTGGGCGCGATGGCACTGTTGCGCCGTCGGCGCTAACCCCGGGCGGTTTTTCCCGCGACGTCGTGTCTTGCGTTGAAATTCTGACTGGCAAACAGTCGGGATGCTGTTTCGTGCTGGTCTTCCGCAAAACCGCCAGGGCGTCAAGCCGCCCGGGCGAGGAGTTTCATGATGATGACAACGCGCAGTTGGGCAACAACGGGGTGGTGGCTGGGCATGCGCCTCGGGCTCGCCGCCGGCAGTGTCGTGAGCACGATGGCGGCGGACGTCGGCGGCGCCCCGCCGCGCCCGGGGGTGCCGCCAGGCTTTGCCGTGCAGGGCGCTCGCGTCGCCCCGGAGATTTACGCGGGGCTCGCCCAGCTGGGCCGCGACCGCGGTTGCGCGCTGCGCCATCTGGACGAGTGGCCATTGCTGGACAATTGGGACCTGGAAAGTTGGCCGACCCTGGCCAAGGAAGAATGGCGCATCACCCCCAATGCCATGGAAAAACAGAGCGGCCTGGTGCTGTTCGCCCGGCCGTGGGCGGACTTTGTCTTTCCGTGGAGCCTGCCCGACAACCGCATCGAGACCGTGCGCGCCTTTGCCGCGCCGGGCGAGTATGAGCCGCTGACCTTTGCGGTTCATGCGTTGGCCGAGCTGCCGATGTTGCAGGTGCGGTTGTCGCCGTTGCGCGATGCCGCCGGGCACGAACTCGCGGTTGCCAATCTCGACCTGCGCGAAGTCCGCATGATCCCCTGGCCAGAGCCGCGCAAGCAGGTGTCGCTGGATTACCCGTCCGTGCTGGAGCACTCCGTTCCGGCTGACCTGAAAAAGGGGACGACGCGCCAGTATTGGCTCACCGCCTATGTGCCCACGGGCACGCCCGCCGGTCTCTACCGGGGGCGGGCGGAGCTGCTGGCTGCGGGCGCGTCGGCCGGGCGCCAGTTGGCGGTGGAGCTGGAGGTATTGCCGATCACCCTGCAAGAGCCCGACCGGCTGTTCGGTAATTGCTTCCTGCTCAACGGCGATAACAATATGTACCCGGAAAATCTCGACAAGTACTTCACCGACATGCGCGAGCACGGCCTCAACAGCATGTGGACCTGGCCGTTGGCCAATATCACCAAGGTCGAGGGCAAGATCAAGATTGACTTTGCCACGCGTCCCGCAGACCCAAGCTGGGGTGGAACGCCGCGTTATTTCCACCATTCCCTGAGTGAAATTCTCGACGGCTATAAAAAAGCCGGTTTTACCAAGCCTTGGGTTTACGGCTCATTTGATGGGTTGCAAACCATCATGAAGCAAAAATTCAGCATCCAACCGTACACCCCGGAATTTGATGCGATTGCCTTGGATCTGGCGCGCCAAGTCCGTACGATGGCCGCTGCCAAAGGATTGCCCGATCCTTATTTTTCAGTGGTCGACGAGCCCGGTTTTTATCCCGAACAAATGATTTTTGCCGACTATTACCAGAAACTGTTGCGCAAGCAGATTCCCGACATCAAACTGTTCCTCGATTGCGGCCCCTGGGTCGGTGAAGACCGCAAGTTCGCCAAAGAACTGAATGTGCTCTGCTACAACTCCTATGGCGCGGAACGGGCCAAGCTCTGTCGCGAGTTCGGCATCGAGCAATGGGCGTATAACCAGGGCGGTGGCGGGCGGGTGGCCTATACGGACCGCTACTACTGGGGGCTTTCCGCGCAAAAGAGCGAGTTGCGCGGCGTGTTCCAGTGGGTCTACACCTGGTTCTTCAACTTCGCGGGGCAGGACGGCAACCGTTACGTCTATCCGGCGGCGGATGGGCCGGTGCCGACGATGTCGTGGGAAGGGGTGCGCGAGGGCATTGACGATGCGCGCTATTACACCACCCTGCAACGGCTGGCCGAACAAGCCGAAGCCGGCGGCAACCGCGCCGGGGCCCAGGCGGCGCGGGCCGTGCTCGCCGCCGTGTTGGCCGACATCCCGGTCGAGCGTGCGGCCCGGGAGCGTTACCTGCACACCCATCCGTCCACCACTTTTGATCAGCACCGGCGCGCCCTGGCCGACGCCATCCTCAAGTTGCAGGGCTCGCCGCCGCCGGTGGCGCCACCCGCGCCGCCAAAGGCGGTGTGGCAGGCCCCGGCCACCGCCAGCTTTGCCAATGGCGAAACCGCCTCGCTGCGCAGCGAAAAAATCAGCGGCGTGCTCAACCTCGCGAACTTCGCGTACCAGGTGGAAATCAAGGTGGACAACGTGTTGCCGGAAGGCGCCTATTTTGGCGGCCAGGGCGAAAATTGGTTTGTCCGCCTCGCGGCGGACCGGGCCGTGGAGTTTGGGGTTTTCAACAATGGCCAGGTGATCCTGGCGAGCCGCCCGTGGTTCCTCGCCCCCGGCGCCTGGTACCAGGTGCGGGCGGAGTACGACGGCGCGGCCATGCAGCTTTTCCTCAACGGCAAGCTGGTAGGGCGGCGCGAACTCGCCATCACCGCGCGGCAGGTCAAGGACGACCTGCGGCTTTCCGGGTTCCCCTGGGAGGCGCCGGACGCCAAAGGCTATGGCGACCGCCGCGCCCCGTTCCTGGGCGCCATGCGCCAGGCCGTTTTGCTCTCACCCCTGTAACCGATCAACGGAAACACGGTTCCCTCATGGATTACGGTCATCTTCACACCCGCGACGCCAGCCAATTGCCGGCCGGCTTTTTCGATCTGGTGCCGCAGGGCGCGCTGCGCACCAGTCATTTCCCCAACCGCTCGACGCACAACGCGATCTGGGATTTCGCCGACGGCGGCAATGGCCTGATGTACGCCGCGCTCTGCAATGAGGGCACCTGCGCCAACCATGTCGAGCTGTACGAATATGAGCCGCAAAGCGGCGAGTTGCGCTTTTTGTTCGATGCCGGCCGCGAAACCCTGGTCGGCGGGCGCGAAATCCCGCCGAGCAAGATCCACACCTCGATCCAGCCGCTGCGCGACGGCCGGCTGATCATGACCACGCACACCACCTCGCCGTCGCCGGTGCATCGCTACTGGCTGTTCGACCAGTGCTACAACCACGAGTGGGAGGGCTGGCCGGGCTCGCACATCCTGATCTTTGATCCCAGGAGCGGCGATGTCCGCAGCTTGGGCGTGCCGGTGCGCCGCGACAGCATTTACGGCGCGGTCTACGACGACCGGCATCACGCCTACTGGTTCACCACCTTCCTCAAGGGGCATCTGTTCCGGCTGGACTTGACGACCCGCGAGCTGCGCGATTTTGGCCAGGTCACCGAGTTCGGCTCCTACTGCCTGTTCAAGGACCCGCAGGGGCACGTCTACACCTCCAGCCGCTCCGGGCACCTGATCCGCGCCAATGTGGACACGCTGACCCTGGAAGACCTGGGCGTGTGCATTGACGGCAGCGGCGAAAGCAACGACCTGTGGCGGCATCACCGCTTGCTGGCCCACGCCAAGACCGGGCCCGACGGCCGCGTCTGGTTCGGCTGCCATTTCAGCGATTTCATGTTCGCCCTCGATCCCGCCACCAAGAAAATTGAACGCGTGGGGACCTTTATTCCCGAGGCGCACCGCGCCGCCACGCCAATGGTGTTCAAAGGCCTGGCCTTCGATGCCGGCGGCGTGCTTTGGGTCACCGGCATGTTCCCCTTTGCCTGGGGGGTTGGCAATCTCATCCAGCTTTACCGGTGGGACGTCCTGCGCGGCCGGGCGCCGGCGGCCATGGGCGTGCTCGGCAGCCGGGAACGCGTCACCGCCATCACCAGCAAGGTCATCGCCCGCGCCGCCGACAACTCCCTGCACCTCGCCGACAGCAACCACAGCCACGACATGCCCGTGGTGGTGCGGCTGGACCTGGATGCCGTGGTGCGCGATGCCGCCTTGCCGCGCGAACGCAGCCAGGACACCCATGCCTACCTGCTGTTCAAGGACGCCGACCAACTGTGTCCGGTCCCCGATTTCAAGGCGGCGGCCCAACCCCACTACGACCTGGAGGCGTTCTACGGCCGCATGGGCGAGTTCTACGCCGAAAACAGTTCGGCCATCCAGGCGGCGGAATGCCAGGCGGTGCGGGTGTGGGAACGGCTGCCCATTGGCGAAGGCGCGATTTTTGCCCTGGATTGGGCGGCTGACGGGCGGGTGATCGCCACCTGCGGCGGCGGCCCCGCCGACCTTCGGCATCAAGTGACGCTGGAGGCGCAGGATGGTGTCTGGCACGTTGCGAAAATCGCCGGGCTCGGTTCGGCAATGGCGACGGCGGCCGGGCCGGAACTTCCCGCGGTGGTGCGCCAGGCGCGGTTGCCGCAGCGTTCCGGGCGGCGGTTTCTGGCCGAGCCCGCCGCCACCGTGCCGTGGCACGACGGCAGTTGGCTGGTCGCCACCAGGGACGCCATGCTGGCCAAGGTCAGTCCGGCCACCGGCGCGGTGTACGGCCTGGGCGCGGTGGCTGCGCACGGTCCGGTGCATCAGTTGATCACCAACGCCGCCCGCACCGTCGCCTGGGGCGCGGCCGGCGATCCGTGTGATCTCGGCACGGTATTCTCATACGACGACCGGAACGGGCTGCGCGAGGCCGGGCGCACCTTCATTTCCACCTCAAACGGGATCTATTCCAGCAGCGAGCCGTGCTGCCTGGCGCTCTCGCCGGACGGCGAGACGCTGGCGGTCGGCGCCAGGGACCGCCTTGGCACCGTTTATTTTTACCGGCGCGTCACCACCGGCGGTGATGCGGTGGCGGCCGAGGGGGCAAGACCGTTTTGACCGGTCATTCCCGCGCCCAAGAGTGGCGCTTCATTCCCCGGCTCTGAAAGAAAATGCGGTGTCATTCCACGTTGTTTGGCCTCCGTCGGTGTCCCCCGCTTCGGTTTTGGCATGCCACCTGCCATCCTCAACCTCATCTCTGGGCATTTCCGAAACCCCATGAATTCCGTCTTCCCTACGCCTGCTCCGTCGTCGGCCGCCGCGGCCACCGCGCCCGGTCCGAAAAGCTGGAGCGTCGGCACGCTCACCTACAACCGCCGGCAGTTGGTCTGGCTGTTTTTCTGGATTCTGCTGGCGGACTTCACGCTGACGCTGATGGAATCGGTCATGCCGTCGTTGCTGCCGCTCTCGCTCAAGGAGATCGGCGCCAGCAACACCATCATCGGGCTGACGGTGACGATCAGCAGCGCCATGAACATGGTGCTGAACCCGGTCATCAGCACCGCCAGCGACCGGCATCGCGGCCCGCGTGGCCGCCGCCTGCCGTTCCTGCTGTGGCCGACCCCGTTTGTGGCGCTGTTTCTGGTGCTCACCGGTTTCTCGCCGCAGATCGGCGCCTGGCTGCACCGGCAGTTGCCGGCCGGCTGGGGGCTCTCCGCCTACGCCGTGACCCTGACCGTGATGTTCACCTGCATGGTCCTGTTCCAGGCCTGCAACCTGTTCGTCAACTGCGTCTACTGGTACATCTTTGCCGACCTGGTGCCGCACGCGCTGATGGGACGGTTCCTGGCGCTGCTGCGCATCATCGGCCAGTTCGCCAGTTTCGTCTGGGGCGCCTACATTTTCGGTTTGGCGGACCGTTACATGCCGTGGATTTACCTGGGTGGCGGGGTGGTTTACGCCACCTCGTTCCTGCTGTTCTGCTGGCGGGTCAGGGAAGGCGAGTATCCGCCGCCGCCGCCACGCGCGGGGCACGGCCCCGGCTGGATGGCCTGGGTCCAGGACTATTTTCAGAGCTGTGTCAACGCCCCGCTGTGGCGCTGGATCATTTTGGCGGTGGTTGCCTTTCAGGTCGCGCAAATCTCGAATCTGTATTGGGTGTTTTTTGGACGTGACACTCTGGGCTGCTCCCTGGACGTCATTGGCAAGATCGCCGGCTGGGGCAGCCTGATCTCCATTCCGCTGGTCATCGTGCTGGGGTGGCTGGTGGACCGCTTGGGGCCGGCCCGCATGGTGCTGGCCGGGGCGGTCTTCTCCTGCGCCGTCGCCGCCGCCAGTTTTTTCAGCATTCATGGCGCTTCCTCCCTGATCGCCTGCGGCATTCTGGCGGTGGTTGGCGTGGTCTGGGTCCAGGCCGCGATGATGCCGATGTACATCCAGTTTTTCCCGGCCGCGCGCTACGGCCAGTTTTGCTCGGCGGTGAACATGCTCGGCATGCTCGCCGTCATGCTGTTCAGCGTCCTGCTGGGCGCGCTGATCGACTGGTTGGGGGATTACCGCTGGCTGCTGGTCTGGCGCGCCGCCGGCTGGGCGGTCATGATCCCCGCCGTCGCCCGGGCCTGCGTGCTCTACCGCCGCCACGGCGGCCCCGCTCATTACGTGCCGCCCACCGGCCCGGCATAGCCGAAACCAATTACCGGTTCCCGGCTGGCGCGGTTCAGTTGTCGTCCGTCGTACACGATTCGATGACGAGCACGAACGCGACGACGATTTCCCTTCTGACAAAGAGGCTCTCCGGTCTTATGTTACGCCCGCGGGGTTAGCAGGAAAGTTTCACTCCGTTCTTTCAAGGTTGCCATGGAACGCGCCACCATCACGGAAATCGCCGCCCGCGCCGGGGTGTCCCGCTACAGCGTGTCGCGGATTCTCAGCGGCAAGCCCGGGCATGCGGCGGACACCTGTGCGCGGGTGAGGGCGATCGCCCAGGAACTGAACTACACCCCCAATCCGTTCGCCAACGCCCTGCGGCTGCGCAAGACCGGCATTGCCGGGCTGTTGCTGCTCAACCGTTACATGCATGGGGAAGGGAATGTGCCGCAGCCGGTGGGCTTTTTTCAGCAATTTGTCAGTGCCATGCAAATCGAGCTGATCAACAACGACTTGCAGATTTTGCTCGGCGCGGTGACGCCCGAACAGCTGCAGCGCCGCGAACTGCCGTCCATGGTCACCAAGGGGTATGTGGACGGCCTGATTTATGTGTACCACGCCGACGAGGGCTATGCCCGCCTGCTGGCGGCACGCTGCCCCAAACTCGTGCTGCTGGAGGGCGATCTCCCCGGGTTCACCAGCGTGGTGACCGACGACTTCGGCGGCGGGCGGTTGGCGGCCGAGCATCTGTGGGGATTGGGGCACCGCCATTTCGCCCTGGTCAACCACCACCATGCCGATCCGCTCCTGGAGCGGCGCCTGAACGGCTTTCGGGACGCCGTCCGCCGCCTGGCGCGGCGGGACGGCGGCTTGCCGTTGTTTGTGGATGACGCCTTTGATGTCGCCGGCGGCGTCCAGGCCGCCCGGGCCTTTCTGGCCGCCGCCGGCCCGGCCACGGCGCTGTTTTGCGCCAACGACCATCTGGCCGTCAACGTCATGCGCGAACTGGCGGCGGCGGGCGTCAAGGTGCCGGAGGCGGTTTCGGTGGTCGGGTTTGACAATGCGGAGTGGTCGGCGACCAGCCAGCCGGCGTTGACCACCGTGGACAAGCGGCGGCCCGAGCTTGGCCATCTGGCGGTGCAGCAGCTCCTGCGCCTGCTCGGCGGCGACCTCACACCGCAGACGATCATGCTGCCGCCCACCCTGGTCAGCCGGGGCTCAACCGCCGCGGTTCCCGGCACCGGGAGCCGCCCGTCCCGGGCGGACAGCAACGGCGTCATCGTCTGAATGATTCACCCCCATTTGATTAACCGCGAAAGAACGCAGGGAGCGCGAAAGAAAAACCGGCAGGCGCATTTTTTTTGCGGTGAACTCTCCTTGGTTTTATCCGCGCACATCCGCGCCATCCGCAGTTAAATTCGTTTTTTGACCGCTGATGACGCGGATTAACGCGGATAAAACAACTGAGCGATTGGGGGCACCTACGATTCGCAAATGGCGTATGGCTCGGGCTTCACTCCGAGGTCCTAGAGTGACGGGTGAATTACGCCCCATGGCCGGCACCGGGTGAGGACGCGAGGGAGTTGAGCGACTCGCGAGACCGGAGAGTGGCAAACCTCCTCCGGTCGCTCCGGTCCCGGGAGTCCCTCCCGTTCAGCCACACCCCCCGTGACAAAAATCCCGCCAAATTTGCAAACTTTTAAAATGTTTGTATATTTTGTGACGTAAGCAGTCTGAGTATTGGCAATTAACAAAAAACAATTTACAAACTTATAATAAGTTAAAATAAAATATGGCGCGAATAACCAGGCAAATGATCGTGGAGTCGCTGAGCCAGGCGTTGTCCCGGCCGCCGGCCAAGGCCGGCAGGCGGCTGCGCTCCGGGCATGAACTGGCGGAATTGTTCGGCGTCAGCAGCCCGACCCTGCGCCTGGCCTTGGCCGTCTTGGAGGAACAGGGGGTGCTGGCCCAACAACAAGGCAGTGGCACCTACCTGCGCTGCCTGCCGCCAGCAAACGGTCGCCACTTGTCAAAGGGAGCTAAGATCCCAACAGGCGACCAGGTGTTCGCGCCGGAAGAGGCGCCCAAGAATGGCGCTGCTGTTGACCAGCGTACCCGGCTGAAACTGCAATTATGGACGCACCTGCATCTGTACACCCCCAGCCTGCAGTTGCAGTTGAAAAGCTTCGCGGAGGCCGCCGCGGCCAGCGGTCACGACCTGACCGTGGTTGGCGCGACCACCGCGGAGGGCGTCTACCTGTCCCCGGGGCAGATCGTGGCCAAGTTGAAGCATGACCCGTGTGACGGCTATTTGCTGAATGTCTCTGTCGCCGATCAGGTGTTGGCGTTGTTTGAAGCCACGGAAAAACCCTTCATCGTCTTCGGCGCGACCCCGCCGGTGCGGCATGAACCGGCGGTGCTTAGCGACGATGTTGAAGCCATCCAGCGGGCGATTCCCTTGCTGGCCCGGGAGGGGTACCGGCGTATTGCCTTGTTCTCCTACGCCGGCGCCAAATTGAATGCCCATCTTTTCGCCTACGCCACGGCTATGCGCGAGTCCGGTCTCGATTACCGCTGTCATTTGACGGCGGACGTGGTGACGCCGGACGAGAGCCGCCGGGTGCTGCTCTTGCAACTTCGTGGCGCGGAAGCGCCCGATGCCATTTATGTGTCTGACGACAACCTATTGCCCGGCGTGGCTCTGGCCCTGCGCGACGCCAATCTGACGCCGGGCCGCGATTTCGGGGTCATCACCATGGCCGTCAAAGGCTTGCCCATGCCAGCGGGCGTTGCCTGGAGCCAGATGCAGTTCCGCCCGCGCTGGTATGCCCAGTGCGTGCTGGACAACGTGTTGGGGTTCATGCAATCCAGCGACCATGAACCGTTCTGTCAAGCCTTGTACCATCATTGGGCGCCCGGCGATACGCACCGGTGCCAAGCCCGCGTCCGCGCCAAACCTCCTCGTACCCAGTAACCTTAAATCTTTCACCACGAAGGCGCGAAGGACGCGAAGCTTGATCGAAGCGTTTCAATAGCAAATACAGATTAAAAAACACCTTCGATTTATCTTCGTGCTCTTCGTGTCTTCGTGGTGAATCCGAACGTTTAAGTATTGCAAGGTACTAGTGATGTTGCCGTTGTTCCCGGATCCGGAAACCCGAAACCCAAGAGCAAGCAAAAGGAATCCAGACCATGATGAAGCACCTCACAACCCTGGTCGCCGCCGCCATGAGTCAACGGAGGCAAAAAGCCATAAAAACGCCGCGCTCCCGCATCGTCACGTTCCTGATGCTCTTCACGCTGGCAAACGCCGGTATCGTGGCCAGCTCGCATTCAGCCGTCGTGTACAACCTGAACTTCAACGGTGGCGTTGGCGGAACCTATCTCGCCAATTACACGGGGGTTGGCGCCGCGCCGGATACTGGCACCTACTGGAATCAAATCCAACAGACCCAAAATGGCATTGGAAACTACAGTGCTACCATCAGCAATCTGACCGCCTCCGATGGAGTGACTTCAAGCGGGATCAATGCCTTGGTCGAATACAACCGCGCCTACAACGACGGGGGAATCTCCAACAATCTCCTCGGCAGCTGGTTTCAAGGTGATGGAAGCGTCAACGGCGGTGGCGTTGCACGGGTCGTTATCAGCGGTTTAGCGGCAGGAACCTATGATCTCTATACTTACGGCATCAATGGTGGCTTTACCGGCCGGGGAGCTCGCTTTATCATTAACAACAACAACTGGACCGGCGGCACACCGGATGGCACCAGCTTCAATTGGCTCCAAACGACTGGAACAAGCGCCGTTTCATTTGTGGCGGGCACCAATTACGTCCTCTTCAATAAAGCTGTATCATTCGGTGGGAATATCGAGTTTTACATTGGGGCAAACCCCGCTGGCGCAAACGATCAAGCCCCTTTCAACGGCTTGCAATTGGTTGCTGTGGTTCCCGAGCCCGCCAGCGCGGTGCTGGTTCTCGTCGGCGTGTGCGGCTTGCTGGTCCGGCGGCGCACACCCAAGGCGTAATCTGGATTATTCATGACAATAAGGACGCGAAGGACTTGAGGGACTTGAGCGACTCGCGAGACCGGAGAGTGGCAAAAATCTCCGGTCTCTCCGGTCCCGGGAGTCCCTCGCGTCCAGCTCCCAAGGTACATCACACCAGAGCAAACACCGCACCGGAAAGAACCTGGACAACCATGCTGATACCGCGCACCTTGATCGTTGTTGAATGGCTCGCCGTCCTGTTGCTTTGCCAGTTCCCGGTGCTGGGAGATGAGTTGTTGCGGGACGACTTCGACCGCTACAACCCGCAGACCTGGGGGGCCAAGCCCGGCGCCGCGGAGATAGTTTTCCGCAACGAACTCAATCAAACCAATGGCGCCGTGCGGTTGCGCCCGAAGGAGGGCAGTTGCCACATTTTCAGCGACGAACAATTCCGGCGGGCGTCCATCGAGTTTGAGGTCAAGGCCAACACCCTGAGCCGTGATTCAAGCATTTTCTACTACTTTGGTTTTCACAACACCCAACCCTGGACGCAGGACCTGCTTTGGCTGGTGGTCCAAGACAATGCCATCAAACTGCAGGCCAAGGAGAACGGCGGGCGCCCCTATGAACGGCAACTGGGGGAGATGCCGGTGGGGAAATGGGTCAAGATCGCCTTGATCCGGAACGGCAAGCAGGTGACGGTACGGATGGACGGCAAAACCGTGGCTGATTTCAGCGCCCCGGAGGTTTCCGACCGTCCGATGTCGGCGTTCTTTGGCGCCAACACGATCCGCGGCGCGACCATGGCCGATCTGCAAGTGGATGGGGTTCAGATTGATGGCGACGCCAAGGCGCAGGCGGCCGACTTGCGCCCCCCCCGCCAGCTCAGCCAGGACGAGAGGCGGCTGGCGGCCAAGCGGGAAGCGTTTTCCGGCCCCGGCTGGAAAACCGCGATGGCGGACGGGGTCATCACCCTGTCGTCCCCGGCGGTGTCCTATGCGTTCTCGGTCAAGGACGGGCTCTGTTGGAAGGCCATTGACCGGTTCTCGGCCAGCGGCACCATTCCCGGATTGAAACCGGGCTCGGCCGCCGCGATCTATGCCGTGAAAGTGGGAGATCGGGAGCTGGATTCGCGGGATCTCCCGTTGACGAAGGTGGTGCTTTCCGCCGCACGGCCGCGCCTCGAGATGGTGCAAGCCGATGCCCAAGCCGGGCTCAAAGCCGAGGTTGCGGCTGAACTCAAAAGCGATGGCAGCCTGGTTCTCTCGCTCCGGTTGACGAACCAGAGCGCTTCGGCGCAGCCCGTGCGGCCCACCTTTCCCCTGTTGCAGAACCTCGAAATTGCGGGTGACCTCGACGGCCTGGGCTATTTCTTCCCGTGGCGCGGCGGGTTGATGGGAACGGTGCCCTGCAATCTGGCGACCGAATATGGCACGCTGGGGTGGATGCAGGTGATGGCCGCCTTCAACGCCAAGGCGCGGAGCGGCATTTTCTTTTTCCCGGAGGATGCCACCGGAATGCTCAAGGGGCTGATGCTTAAAAAAACCGTCAAGGGCGGTCAGGACAAGGTTAATTTCAATGAGATCGTGCATCCCGCCGACCTGCCGACCTTGAACCTGGCGCCCGCAGACGGCCTGGGGATGGCCTGTTACTACCCAGCCCGGAGCCTGGCGCCGGGCGCGGCCATGACGCTGCCGACGACGCGGCTGAAAGCATACGCGGGCGACTGGCGCGAACCGCTTCAGGAGTACGTTGCCTGGACCAAAGGCTGGTACCGCCCCCTGCCTAAACCCCGGTGGTTCCAGGACAGTTACACCTTCTTGAACCAGCACCCGCCATCCTATTACGACCAGGAAACGAAGAACTACAAGGGGGCGAAGGCCCTCCAAGGGTCGGAAAGCGTGGCGCAATGGGCGATGTGGGAAAGCCTGAAAGTTCCTTACGCCTGGTCAGGGTTCAACGGGAGCCCCGACTACCAGCCGGGGGATTTTGTGCCGGCCATCGCCCGCGGCGGGCTCAAAAGCTTCAAGCAAGAGATTGCCGCCTATCACCAGAAGGGCACCCGTTTCACCCCTTACATCAATTATCGGTTCTGTCTGCGGGCCAGCGAAGTCGGCACCAGGCATGAGGATTGGGCCGCCATTGCGAATCCGGGCGGGGATTACCACACGCCCCCTTTTCCCAAGGAGATTCTCTGCATGTGTTTTTATGACCGGGACAAGTGGGCGTCCTTCCTTGCCGCCTCCTGCCAGAGACTCGTGAAGGACAGCGGCATGGATGGTGTTTATCTTGATGAACTGGCCATTCAGCAACCGTGCTACAATCCGCTTCACGAGCATCTGCGGAACGGACCGCGCCAGACGTCCACCAAACGGCTGGCCGAGAACTTGGCCATGGTGCGCAACGCCATGAAGGCGGCCAATCCCGACGCAATTCTGATGACCGAACATGCCGGCAGCGATTACCTGACGCAGTTCATTGATGGCTCGTGGGATCAGACCTTTTGCCAGGCGTTTCCGTTTGCGGAGCAATACTACGATGCCAACCGGCTCTGTTATTTCCGTTTTTGTTTTCCCTCGTTCAAGCTGGCGGAATGGGGCATGAGCAAACGCCATGTCAACCGTTACTTTTTCAACGGCATGGGTTGGGATTTTGGCGCGGGCGACACCGCACTCTCCCGGGTCTTGGGGAACACCTTGAAGGAGACCTCGGACGCCATCAGCACCGGGACTCCCGAGCCGCTGGTTCCGACCAGCCACGCCCAACTGCTCGCCAACCGGTTCAATGCGCCGGACAAGGTCGTCTACACACTCTACAACGTTCATGACCAGCCGATTACCGGCTTCATTGCGGAAGCGGCCCCTTTCGCCGGGCATTATGTGGAACTGGTGGATGACGAGGAGCTCGGGGGTGGCCCGGCGGGCACTCTTGCCCTGACCATTCCTCCCGAAACCGTGAAAGGCGTGGCCCTGCTTAAAAACATCCTGCAGGCATCGGTGTCCGGCGAGAACGTCTCGGTCAGCGTGCCCGCGGCTTTCCGGCAGGCTGACTTGCGCGTTTATCCGGACCTGGACGACTCCCAGTTGCTTGTATCCAAAGGGGTGAAAATCAACTTGCGCGACGGCCAGGCGAAATTTGCCATTGGCCAGACGTTCGCCACCCGGCCGCGCCGCGTGATCCTCAAATTATGCCAAGACGGGTATCTGGTTGACGAGCGCGTCTTGAAAGGTCCATAATGAAACCGGCAACGCCCAACACGTTTCGTTTCACCTTGATTGAACTGCTGGTGGTGATTGCCATCATCAGCATCCTGGCCGCCATGCTGCTGCCGGCGATGGGCAAGGCGCGCGAGACCACCCGGCGGGCCGCCTGCGGTTCAAACCAGCGCCAGATCACGACGGCGTGGATCTTGTACACGGGCGATAATCGCGATTGTTTTCCCAGCGACACCCTGCCCATGCCCAACACCACAACTCTCGTTTGGGGCTGGTCGCATTGGGGCGGGGGCGGCGGAATCGGCGGCGCGGCTTGGTATGGCTTCGACACCGCGACCACCGACCGGTGGTTGAATCCGTACCTGTCGAACCTCCAAGTCTTCAAATGTCCCTCCGAAAAGATCAGCCAATTTGTCAATTCCGGCAACAGCTACATCTGGAATGCGTACGGCATCCAAGGGCATGCGCCGCACTGGGAATGGAAGACCATCAATATTTCGGAACCGTCCTTGAAATTCTTGGTCGCCGACGTCAGTCTCATCATCGGACCGACGGACGACCGAATCGTCCATGAGATCGGGCCCGCTCCCCGCCTGGAAATGGGCTTTGCGGACGGCCATGTGGCGTGGGTCAAGAGCCAGCCGGCGATCTTGCCAGCGGAGGCCATTGTTCCGGGGTACAATGACAATCTCTATCGCACGGCCGACTACAAATGGTAAATCTGACGTTGCCAGGTGACCTGGTGCCCGTCGCAAAATCCAGAAGGCGCCACGTCGCCGGGAACCTCGTGGAGCAACCCCATGCCCGCTGATGTTCCAACCGCCGCACGCCAAGCGCCGGAATCCGCGCCGGCCCAATGGACGGTCGGAACGCTCTCCTACAACCGCAAGCAGTTGGGCGGTCTGATCCTCTGGCTGCTGTGGGGCGATTTCACGCTGACCCTGATGCTGAGTGTGATGCCGCAGTTGCTGCCGTTGTCGCTCAAGGAGATTGGCGCCAGCAACACGCTCATCGCCTTTGTCATCGGCAGTCTGCCGACGGCGATGAACCTGGTGCTGGTGCCCACCTTCAGCACCGCCAGTGACCGTTACCGCGGCCGCTGGGGCCGGCGCATCCCGTTCCTGGTGTGGCCGACGCCGTTCATCGCGTTTTTCCTGATCCTGATCGGATTTTCGCCGGATCTCGGCAGTTGGCTGTACGGCACAACGGCCGGCCGGGCGTTGGGGCTGGACGCCAAGGCCTTGATCCTGATTTTGGTCTGCGTGTTTGTCGTGCTCTACCAGTTTTTCAACCTCTCGGTCACCTCGGTTTATTACTACCTGTTCGCCGATGTGGTGCCGGCGCCGGTCATGGGGCGCTTTCTTGGCCTGTTTCGGATCGTCGGGCAGGCGGCGCTGTTTTTGTGGGGGCGCTACATCTTTGGCATGGCGGCCGACCATATGCGGGCGATCTATGTTGGCATCGGCTTGCTTTACATGGTCTCGTTCCTGCTGATGTGCTGGGGCGTGAAAGAGGGGGAATACCCGCCGCCGCCACCGCGCCGCGAAGGCCACCATGGCCTGACCGGCTGGTTGAAAACCTACTTCAATGAATGTTTCCACACCCGCTACTACCTGTGGATCTACCTGATTGTGACGGTCTGCTGGTTCGCCAACGCCGCCAATACCTTGTGGATTTTCTTCTGCCGCGACACCCTGGGCTTGACCCTGGACGCCATCGGCAAGATCAATGCCTGGGGCACGCTGGCGACCATTCCCCTGGCATTGGTGTTCGGCTGGCTGGTGGACAAGATCAACGGCTTGCGCCTGTCGTTCCTGGGAGTGCTGATCATGGGGCTGGGCGCGGCCGCCGGTTTCTTTTGGGTTCAGGGGCCGCGCAGCCTGCTGATCTATTACCTGGTGTACCAAGTCGGATTCCTGGCCTACATCACCGCCATGATGCCGATGTACATCACCCTGTTTCCCAAGGAGCGCTTTGGCCAGTTCTGTTCCGCCAATTCCATGATTTCCAGTTTGGGCATTGTGTTGGGCAACGCCGCCTGCGGCTGGTTTGTGGACCGCATCGGTGATTACCGCTACCTGCTGGCCTGGCAGGCGGTATTCTTCCTGGCCACGATCATTCCTCTGGTCATGGCTTATCGCGGCTGGCGGAAGTATGGTGGTCCGGACAACTACCGTCCCCCGCAGGTGGGAGACACGGTTGCCGTCATTAATACCAAAGACTCTTGCAAAACCAAACGATAAGGTGAATTACGACTAATGGCCTGCCACGGGCGAGGCCGCGAGGGACTTGAGACGACTCGCGAGACCAGAGTGTGGCGAACCTCATCCGGTCGCTCCGGTCCCGGGAGTCTCTCGCGTCCAGCCCAGCCCACCTTAAAAACATCAACACCAAGAGCCACCCCAAGGTGCCCATAATTCACCTGCCCATAATTCACCCGTCCCCAACCCTCTAGGTAGTTTAAATTCCTGTATTGGCGTTCAACACTACCGGCTGACCGGTGACGTGCGAACGTCTATCGTGAGAAGGCAATTCCCATGCATGAATGTGTCCTTGATGCGGTCACCTTGACCCCGGATGAAGGATTGATCCTTGGCAACGGCGACCTTTCCGTCAGCGTCTACCAGGGCGTGGATGAAATCCGGTTCCGCCTCGGCAAGGGCGACGTTTGGGACCGGCGTCTCGACTTCAGCCGCGACCCCAGGCCGGCGCATATCCGTGAAGTCGCCAAAGGGATTCTTGAGGAGGGATGGAAGTGCGGCCCCTACGGCGGCCCGGTCGAAGCCACCAAGGGGAGTTCAAATCCGGAGCGGATGCGCGAAATCTGCCAAGGCTGCCCGCCCAGTTACCATGACTATCCATTCCCTTGCCCCAAGCCGGTGGCTGAGCTGGCCCTGCGCTTTCCTGGCGACCTCGCCGGCCTGAAAATTTCCCAGCGTCTCATCCTGGAGGAGGGGCGCATCGAAATCTCCTGCAACTGGAAAAACGGCGTCAAACTGAATGTCGAATGCGTCGTTCATCCCGGGGAGAACCGTTTCAGCCTGCGCTGGCGCGTCGATGGTTGGGACGCCTCCCACCGTTATGAAGCCTCCTTTTATGCGCCGGTGCCAAATCCGGTCTGGTTCGCGCTGTATCGCCAGGCGGACGAGGACGTGGAAGCCTTCGGACGGCGGCATTTCAACGCTTGCCGCCATCCCGGTTTCCTCTGTTATTCGTCTGAACGGGTCCGGCCCCTTCCGCCGCCGTTCGTCTCAAACCTGGATGGAACGCCGGTGTTGACGCAATGTTTTCCCGAGGACACCCTTTTCAATGGCGGATTTTCGTTTGCGGTTGCCGTCCAGGCGACGGGATTTGAGGCAACGGCTGCCAAATGTGGTCTGGACGGAGCCAGCATCCACGTGCTTCCCTCCGGCCCCAGCGCATTGTCAGGAGAGTTATCTGTGGCGGTAGCGACCAGCGGCGACTTGCGGGAAGAACGGCGCAAGACCGTCTTGGGCGTCGCCGAAGTTGAGCTTGCGTTGGCCGTCGCCCGTGCTTCGAGTTTCGTGACCGACCGTAACGTGGCTCTGGCGGCCGCCACCGCGTTTTGGTCAAAGTCCAAGCTCACCCTGGCGGACGCGTTCCTGGACAAGCTCTGGCATTCGACGCTGCATGCCAAGCGCTGTGTCCTGAAAGCCGGTAAGACCCCACCCGGGCTCTTCCTGCCCAGCACGGTGCGTGACTACAGTCTCTGGCATGGCGACTACCATACGAACTACAACTTCCAGTCCATCTTCCTCGGGGACTACGCGGCGAACCACCTGGAACTCGGGGACGCCTATTTTGACGGCATGGCATATTTCCTGGAGATCGGCCGGAAGATCGCCCGCGACTATTATGGTTGCCGCGGTGCCTTCATTCAGCTTAGCGGCTATCCAACCCACCCGAACGACGACCCACTGGGGGCCGTGCCAATGGGCCGGATGGCGTACATGACCGGCTGGGTGGCGGCGCATTACTTCAGCCGCTGGCGGCACACCTTGGATCGGGCTTGGCTGAACCAACAGGGCTATCCGGTGGTGCGTGATTTGGCGTTGTTCTATACCGATTTTTTAAGCAAGCGCGATGACGGTCTCTATCATGCCTTTCCTTCGAACCAGGGCGAGGACGGGTTTACCGGGGACGCCAAGCCGTACACCGACCGCGCCCAAGTCATGCGTCATGCCCGTTATTGCCTGCAAGCCGCGCTGGAAATGGCCGCCGTCCTGGATGCCGATGCCCTTTTGCGGGAGGAATGGCGCGAACGTCTAGCGCTTCTGACGCCGGAGGATGGTGATCCGGACCGGCAGCGCTTGGTCACTTCAGATGAACGGTTTTACCGCTTGGCGCCGGAATTCCTCGGGTTTGACGGTGCCCTGCCGCCGCGCGACTCGGCCCGGCCCCCGGCTTTTCTCCATTCCGGCCATGATTTCCATGACTGGTATCCCGGCAAGATTCCCTATGAATGGATCACGCATCTGCGTAACGGCGCCTGGGAACCGGCACGCGACTGGCCGGCGATCAAGGCTCTCTTGGAGCGTTGGGTCCATCCCAACGGCCTGCTGTGGGCGATGGCGCTGGCCAATTACGGACGTGTCGGCGGCTGGACGGAGTCTTTGGGCATCAACGGGGCGATCCAGGAAATGCTGCTGCAAAGCTGGAGCGGCGTGATCGAGCTGTTCCCCGGCTGGCCGCGCCACCTGGATGCCGCCTTTGACACGCTGCGCGCGGAGGGCGCCTTCCTGGTTGGCGCGGAATGGCGTGACGGTGGTGTCGTTCGCGTGTCGATTCACAGTGAGCAGGGAGGGCGTTGCCGGGTGCATAATCCATGGCCAGGCCAGGGGGTCATCCTGATGTCGGATGCATCTGAGGTTCCCTTGCCACTGGAGAATGCGCTGGACGTACTGACTTTTCCCACCGTTTCCGGTGCGGTGTATTCCTTGACCCGCTGACCGTTCAGCCTACAGCCTAACAAGCTTTAATCTATACTGCATTAGGTTTGCCTTTTAATGTCGGCGTTATTTCCAGACCGGGAGCCGCCCGTCCTCGGGCGGACAACGACGGCGTCGCACCAGTTCCGCCCTCTATTATTGGGCCACCATTCGCCAAACCAATTAATTATGCACGTCTCCGACGATGACGGGTTCGTCCGCCCGAGGACGGGCGGCTCCCGGTGATT
>CAITYL010000059.1 GCA_903896595.1 uncultured Lentisphaerota bacterium | reverse complement strand
TTGGATTTTGAACAGGAGGCCGCAGAGGCCACAGAGAAGTTTTTCTCCGGTCCCTCCTGATTTCTCCTGTTCTAATTCATGAATAATTCAAGCTAAAGGACAGCAATGACCTCAAGATTCTGCGGTTCAACATTCGGCAATCTGCGGTTTAATTAATTTTTCACCCTAACGCGGTATAACCCAACGGTCACCCCCCGCCGTAACTTGCTTTTTATGAACATATGCTCATATTGAGATCATGGCGGACGGTGTGACCGGATGGGCCGGGAGTGCCGGCCCGCTGGCACGATAGAGTTGCCGCGGCGGTGCGGTTGACCTGACTGCCCGGTTGCGAACAGTGGAACCGGCACGACGCCGGCCATCCCGCCAAAGGAGTTGTTATGAAAGTTGCCATTCCTCTCGTCAATGGGTTGCTGTCCATGCAGTTCGGGCACTGCGCCGAGTTTGCCATCCTGGATGCCGTCCCGGAAACGGGCGCCATCACCCGCCAGGAACTCCTGACCGCGCCGCCGCATGAGCCGGGACTGCTGCCCCGCTGGCTGGCGGAAAAAGGCGTGAAGCTGGTGATTGCCGGCGGCATGGGCGGCCGCGCCCGCGACCTATTCACCGAGCAACAGATCACCGTCGTCACCGGCGCCCCGGCCGCCGCTCCGGAAATCCTGGTCCGCGACTATTTCACCGGCAAGTTGCAGACCGGAGAAAACTGCTGTGACCACTGAGCCCAGCCAGGCGTTGTTGGAGGCCACCGCCCGGCGGGAGCACGCGGCCTGCCTGATGTGCGGGCCGGAGGTGCCCGCCGGTTTCCGTCTGCGTTTCGTGGTCCAGGCCGACGGCGCCGTTGAGGCGTGTTACCTGCCGGAACGGGCGCGTCAGGGCTATGGCGGCCTGCTGCACGGGGGCGTGATTGCCGCCCTGCTGGATGCCGCCATGACCAACGCCCTGTTCGCCCGCGGCGTCGCCGCCCTGACCGCCCGGCTGGAGGTGCGTTACCGGCGTCCGGTCCGCCTTGGCCAGCCCGTCACGGCTCGCAGCTGGCTGGTGGATGCAAGGCTGCCGGCCTGCCGCATGGCGGCGGAACTTTGGCAGGACGGCGGCCGGGCCGTCCAGGCCTCGGCGGTGTTCATGCGGGCCGGCAGATAACCATTGTTTTGATGGCGTGATCTTTTTGGGAGGATGCTGCAATGAGCGGTCGAATCGCGTTTACAACCTCGGGTAACGGTCTTGATGCCCCGCTGGACAGCCGGTTCGGCAGGGCTCCCAAATTTCTGGTTTACGATTTGGACCGTGAGACGTTCGAAGTGCTTGACAACCAGCCGAACCTCAACGCGGCTCAAGGAGCCGGCATTCAGTCGGCGGAACTGGTGGCCCGGCTGGGAGCGAAAGCGCTGGTGACGGGGCATTGCGGCCCCAAGGCGTTCCGGGTGCTTCAACGGGCGGGGGTTAGGATTTTTTGTACTGACGCGGCAACCGTGGCCGAGGCTCTACAGCGTTATCGGGCGGGAGTTTTGACGGAACTTCAGATGGCGGATGTGGACGGGCATTGGCAGTGAAAAGTTCACTGGACTGCATCTGGCCATTGCGGGAAATGTGATTGACCTGGGGGCAAAGGCGAACGTGACGGAAGCGGACGTGCGCGACGACATCCGGCAGGCGCTGACCGAGCCTCTCATTGGCGAGCAGGATGCCTTCTGCCGGGCGGTGGCCAAGGCGCGGCGAATCCTGTACCTGGCCGACAATGCGGGCGAAATTGCGTTCGACCGCCTGCTGATCGAGCAGCTTTCGCCGGCCCGGGTGACCGTGGCGGTGCGTGGGAAAGCGGTCATCAACGACGCCACCATGGCGGATGCACGGGCAGTTGGCTTGCACGACATCGTCGACATTATTGACAACGGTTCGGATGCTCCGAGCACGCTGCTTGACGATTGCAGCCAGGAATTCCGGCAACGGTTTGCCGCGGCCGACTTGATCCTTGCCAAAGGACAGGGCAATTTCGAGGCGCTCAGCGACGAGCCATACAATCTTTTCTTCCTGTTCAAGGCCAAGTGTTTTGTCGTGGCCGATCATCTCGGGGTGCCGGTTGGCGCGCATGTGCTGGCGCGCTCCGGCGCCAAGACCGCCGGCAAAGGAGTAGCATCATGATGGTCGCCGTCGCCTCAGGCAAGGGCGGAGTGGGCAAAACCACGGTTGCGGTGAACCTGGCCCGCACGGCGGCCATGCCGGTGCAGCTGCTGGACTGTGACGTGGAAGAGCCGAACGCCCATCTTTTTTTGCCGGGTACCCCGGCCGGAGAGGAGACCGTTTATGTGCGCGTGCCGGTGGTGGATGCCAGCCGCTGTGACGGTTGCGGCGAATGCGGGCGTTTTTGCGAGTATCATGCGATTGTCGCGTTGGGGAACACGCCGCTCATTTTTCCCGAGATGTGCCACGGTTGCGGCGGCTGTGCGCGGGTCTGCCCCCGGCAGGCCATCCAGGAGACGGACCGGCGCATCGGCATCATCAGAAAAACGCAGGCGGGCGACATTCTCCTGGTCCAGGGGTGCCTGGATGTCGGCGTTGCCATGGCCCCGCCGCTCATCCGGGCGGTCAAGGCACGAATCACCGGCGACCGGCCGGTCGTTTTGGATGCCCCGCCGGGAACCGCCTGCCCGGTGGTCGCCACCCTGCGGGGGGCCGATTACGCCGTGCTCGTCACCGAGCCGACGCCATTTGGCTTGCACGACTTGACGCTGGTCATGGATACGGCACGGGAGCTGGGCGTGCCCTTTGGCGTCGTGGTCAACCGGATGGGCATTGGCGACGACCGGGTGCAAGCGTTCTGCCGGCCGCGCGGGATTCCCATCCTGTTGGAGCTTCCCGAAGACCGGCGGATTGCCGACGTCTGCTCGACGGGGGGGCTGCTGGTGGAGGCGCTGCCAGAATACCGCGAACGGTTCCAATCCCTGATCATCGCGCTGCGCCTCGCGTCTGCGCACTAAGCAAACGGGGGGAGAACCTGAAAAACTTGGCGCATCCACAATGTCGAATCCTGTCAGACTGATTTCCGGGAAAGAATCTTCCGGTCAAAAAGAGAAAGCCACGGCATGCAAGAACTGGTTGTCATCAGCGGCAAGGGCGGAACCGGCAAGACCAGCGTGACGGCATCCTTTGCCGTCCTGGCCAGCCGGCCGGCCATTGCCGACTGTGACGTTGACGCGGCGGATCTGCATTTGATCCTGTCCCCCCGGACCGTGGCGCGCCATGAGTTCCGGTGCGGCCATCAGGCGGTGATCCGGCCTGACGCCTGCATCCGCTGCGGCAACTGCCTGGCCAGCTGTCGCTTTCAGGCCGTCAAGGCGACACACCAGACGGCGGGCGGCGGCGCGTTTTGGATCGACCCCATGGCGTGCGAGGGCTGCGGCGTGTGCGTCCGCTTCTGCCCGGCCAAGGCCATTGATTTTCCGGAGCGCCTCTGCGGTGAGTGGAGGGTCTCGGAAACACGCTGCGGCCCCATGGTTCATGCCCGGCTGGGGGTGGCGGCCGAGAATTCAGGCAAGCTGGTTTCCCTGGTGCGCCGGGAGGCACGCCGGGTGGCGGAGGAACAACAGCGCTCGCTCATCATCGTGGACGGCCCCCCGGGGATCGGCTGCCCGGTCATCGCCTCGCTGACTGGGGCCTCGCTGGTCCTGGTGGTGACGGAGCCCACGGTGGCCGGCGAGCACGACCTGGAGCGGGTGCTGCGCCTAACCCGGCATTTTCAACTGCCGGTCCTGCTGTGCGTGAACAAATGGGACATTAATCCTGAATTGGCCGGGCGCATCGAGGCCCGGGCCCGCGAGGCGGGCGCCCAGGTGGCGGGCCGGATCCGCTATGACCGCGCCGTCCCCCTGGCCCAGATGCGGGAACAGGCGGTGGTGGAAGGCCAGACCCAGGGGAGCGCACACGACATCCGCGAGCTTTGGGAACAGGTTAGGTCCTCGATACAAAGATGTGTGATTTTCTTTGCGATCTTGGCGTGCTTGGCGAGAGAAATAATTTAATAATCACATCGCTCATAAGTAGTTAAGCCTGCGGATGGCGCGGCAGTCGCCCTAAAAAACGCGTTGTGAACTTGCTTTATTATGAACATATGTCCATATTAAAGAGTGTGGCGGCGGAGTCACATTGACGCCGTTGTTGCCACGCTAAACGACAAACGATGGAGGTGGATCATGCCAGGCAAAGATGGAACTGGACCGTTGGGACAAGGGCCGCGTGCCGGCCGGGGTGCGGGGCTGGGTGCGGGCGGCGGAGCCGGACGGTGTCGCGGCCTCGGCCGCGGCAATGGCCTTCATGGCCGCGGCCGCGCTCCCGTCAGCGAACTGGAACGGTTGCGGCAGCGGGAAACCGAACTGGAAAAGGAACTGGCCGCGACGCGGAAGCAGATCCAGGAGCTGGATCAGACTGCCGCCCACGACCTGCCGTAACCCAGCACCATGCAAAGCGACGGAAAAAACTCCATGGCTGACGATCCGTTTTTTGGTCAGATGAATGACCCGACCGCCGCGGGCGTGATCCGCGGTCCGGCGAATGCGAACCGGCGGCCGGCCGGCATTGCGCGATTCTGGCGGTCAGCACCCTGTACCGCGCCATTGCCGATTATTTGCTTCAACCGTAAGGAGAATGTGTCATGTGCATCACCCCCGCAAATTCCACGCGCCTGCCGTTAATTGGTGAAAAAGCGCCGTTCTTCACGGCGGAAACCACCCAGGGGCCAATCACCTTTCCGGACGATTTCAAGGGGAAGTGGGTGATTTTTTTCTCGCATCCGGCGGACTTCACTCCGGTCTGCACCACGGAGTTCATGACCTTTGCCTCCATGCAGGCGGAATTCCGGGCCTTGAATTGTGAACTGCTGGGCCTCTCCATTGACAGCACCTACAGCCACATCGCCTGGTTGCGCACGATCAAGGAGAAAATCGTGTACAAAGGCATGAAGGAGGTGGAGGTGACTTTTCCGGTGATCAGCGACCTGACCATGGAAGTGTCCAAGACGTTTGGCATGTTGCAGCCAGGCGCGAGCAGCACCCAGGCGGTGCGCGCCGTGTTCATTATCGATCCGCGCGGCATCGTGCGCGCCCTGTTTTATTATCCGTTGTCCAATGGCCGGGACATGCAGGAGATCAAACGCCTGTTGATTGCCATGCAGTATTCCGATGTCCACCAGGTGGCCACCCCCGCCAACTGGCAGCCCGGCGACGACGTCATTGTGCCGCCGCCCGGCTCCTGTGGCACCGCCAAGGAGCGGGTGGACCGCGCCGGGGATGACTACGTGTGCCTGGACTGGTTCATGTGTCTGAAGAAGTGCCCGCCGCCGACCTCTATTCTGACGGGCGCCCCGGCCGGGGGGACGAAATGACCTCGGGGGAACGGTCGCCGGTTCATGCCTATCTAAAAAAACCGTCGCTGCTGGATTTCCCCGGCCAGGTGGCGGCGGTTTTCTTCACCTCCGGCTGTAATATGCGCTGCGGGTTTTGGCGACACGGCTGCCATTGCGCGTTCGCTGGCCTTGCTCAAGACCGGCGGCGTTCCCTACGAGTTGCGCACCACCGTGGTCGGCGGCGTGCATGACGCGGCGGAGATCCGGGCCATGGGGGAGGCGGCGGCCGGTGCGGCCCGCTTCGTGCTGCAACCCTTTCTGCCGCGCGAGGACCTGCCGGACCCCGCCCTGCGCGAGGTTCCACGCACCCACCGCGAACACCTGGAAGAGATGGCGGTCATTCTGCGCGAATACGTCAGTAAGGTAGAGATCCGTGGCGCCTGACCCTTAGCGTCTAACCGTGATACATGATGGAAAAAGTCCCGATCCAAGTGACACTGTTGTTGGAGTGCGGTAATCCCTTTGCCGTTTTTTAATGTCGGCGTTACGTCAAGACCGGGAGCCGCCCGTCCTCGGGCGGACAACGACGGCGTCATACCGGTTCCGCCCTTTTTATTGGGCCACCGTCCGTCAAACCAATGATGCGCGTCTCCGACGATGACGGGTTCGTCCGCCCGAGGACGGGCGGCTCCCGG
>CAITYL010000058.1 GCA_903896595.1 uncultured Lentisphaerota bacterium | reverse complement strand
TTGTCCGCTATGTTTTTCCCCATAAGCCTTTATCCTGTTTTTGCATTTGGACGTAACACCATGCAATATAACAGATAAAGGCTTATTTTTTATCATTTAGCCGCAAAGTTTGTGCGAGAATTTAACTGCAACACTTGAGTTGATTACTATCTCAACCTTCTCCCCGGCTACCTCCAGGCGGGCGGGGCGGGGGATGGCGAATACACCCTGACACTTCGTAATATCCAAAGCACCAGCGCGTTCATCCTGATGAGCAAGGATCTGGACCCGGCCGCCACCGCCGACGACATCGACCCCACCAATGAAATGAAAGATCTTTCCGGCCTCGGCGGCGGCGCCGGCAACCTGCCCGGACTGCACAAGGGGTTGGAGAATTTTCTCTTTGCCGACGGCCATGTCGCGGCCCTCAACACCAAGACATACAGTACTTCCGGCGCGACTTATTTTTACGCAACCCTGGCCAACTGGCAAAAACCGGCGCCGCCCTAACCTGAACGATTCACAAAAACCGGCCAATACACGTTCTGGATTTGAACAGGAGGCAGCGGAGGCCACGGAGAAGTTTTTCTCCGTTCTCTCCGGATTTCTCCTGTTCAAATTCACTATTCAGCTACAACAGGCAACGAACAACCATTACCGAACCACCTCATGCCCACTCCCACTCCAATGAAGGCACGCCCGCGTCCCACGGCGCCCCGGAGGGATGGGAAGGTCCGAAACTGGCGGGCACTCATGGCGGCGGCGTGCCTGCTGCTGGGGGTGCTGGCCGGCGTCTGGTGGTACGCCCGCGGACCGCGGCGCCCAACGCTTCTCCCCGGCGGCCTGGTGTTGGAACATCTGTCCGCCCACCTCGACCTCCGGGATTCCCGGCCGCAATCGCCGTGGCAACGATATTTGGAGTTGCGCCAACGCGCCGAAGCCCTCGTCCACGCCAACGGTGACGCGCCCTGCAATCTCCAGTTTTGGGATTTGGCCGACCCCGGCAAACCCCGGGACGGCAACCGATGGCGAACCGTGGTGCTGCACCATCCCGGATTCGCCCCCAGGGCGGTCTTTGAGTGTCCCGCCCATGGTGGCACGGAACGCCTGCTCGGTTTCTTCACGGCTGACGGCCAGCCCATCACCGTGGATCGGCGCCGGCCCGGCAACGATCCAAACTCCGGCATGTGGTTATTGCATCTAAAACCGCCGTTGGCGCCGAATGAAACGCGGCCGGTCATCCAGGTGGAGCGCACCCCCACGCCGTTCAAGGAAGCGAGCAACGGCCGGGGCTGGGATCTGCACTGGGCGGGCGGTAAAAACGGCCAGCGCCAACCGCTCGTCCAGGTGCGCGCCTTGCGCCTGCCCCGTGACGCCACCTGGACCCTGCACCAAGGAACTCCGGAACCGGACGTGCTGAAAGGTGAACCGCCGGTGCTGTTCTGGCTCGTCAAGCCCGGAGAGCCGCCGCCCACCATCGCCCTCACCGCCACCTGGCCGGAATCGTGATGGGCGCGAGAACCGTCCACCCCCCATACTACTAATTCCACGATCTCCAGACCGGCAAAACAGAGATCACCGAATCCAGCGCGGTCACGACGCGCGAGGCCAAACATCAGAGTAGCTGCTTGAAGTCGTCTGGTGTCAAGCCGGCTCCCTTGGCAATTTGTCCCATCGTGAAAGCGTTAATCGGGTTGTGACGCGGAAGCGTCACGATCCGTGCACCGTCACTCATAACCGTATGCCCACCTTCCCGGATCACCTTGAAGCCGGCTTTTTTCAACGCCCTCACGGCGGCCGCGTGGTGAATGCCCGGAATCTTCGGCATCAGACCGCCACCATCTCATGCAACACCTTGGCTCCGCCGGCAACTTCCAATTCCCGCCGCGCCGCCATGTATTCCCGGATGGCTTCCTTAATGTTTGCCACCGCCGCCGTCCGCGTCTCTCCTTGCGAACAACACCCCGGCAAGTCATCACACCAAACGGCCACTCCCTCATCCGATTCTACCATTGTAATATGATAGGCGTTCATGCGCTGACGGCTTGTTTTGGTTGCCATACCTAAAAAATCCTCCAAAACGCCTCACCCTTGTCCTAAATATACCCGCCAGCCGCCAACGTGTCACACCTGTCGTGGGGTTTGGGAACATCGTGCTTGTCAGGCAAAAAAAACGTTCACGCCAAGTCGCGCTTGGTGAACCCCGGAATGGCGATCAGTATCCACAGGGCCGCCAGGCTTAGGCTATAGACAACGATCATCACCCGGGGTAGCACCCCAGGCAATTCCATGAAATAAAACACCGGATTGGGAAAAAGGTAATAAAACGCCATCAATACACCCAAAATGGGCTTGGGCAAGACCGTACCCACCACCGGGATCAAACTGGCCAACCACGCCAGCAGCGCATAAATGAACACCATGACCATGACCGGAATCTCATCCAGATAGCATGACAGGGCGATGGCGAGACCGGTCACCGGCGCCAGTAGCAAGCCCGGCAAGAGATAGTCGGCATATTTCCCCCAGGTCCAGGGGGACGCCTCGCCGCCCCCGCCACCGAGGTGTGAAAACAGCGCCAGGGCGGCCAGCCACACCGCATAGGTCCCAAAGCAGAGGACAAACACGCCCAGCGCCCGGCCCGCCACATATTGCCAGCGGTGCAACGGCTTGCTAAGCAGAAGCGAGGCAAAGCGTGTCTGGATGTCCCGCGGCACTTCGCCGGCGCCCGTGAAAACTGCATAAACCACGGCCAGCGCCAGCAACAAGCCGGCGCTAAAAATCCGCGACGGCCGGTCGGGGCCAAACAGCACCGGCGACACATTCAACCCCGCGCTGTTCGCATGGCGCAAGACCCAGGCCAGCCCCAAGCCAACCACGGTCAGGAAAATATACGCGGGTTCCTTGACGCGATAGAGGGTAAGTTTGGCAATGGTGAACATGGGGTGGAAGACCTCGGGAATACGTGATGCGTGATGCGTAAAACGTGAAGAATGAGCCGCGAACGTCAGTGACCGGCCAACCACGCCCCCCCCGATGAAGCCTCGGGGCGAGCCGGGGCTCAGCGTTCCCTAGGTAGTCCTTAACGGTTTTCACGCCTCATGTTTTACATCACGTTTCACGTATCACGTTTCACGTTTCACGTTGTTACGGCGTGGCCGGCAACGCCCGGCAGGCCTTTTGACGCGCCACCGCCTGGTCGGCCTCCGGGATCCGGTTCGCCTTGACACACTGGCGTTCGACCTCGGCGTAAGCGCTTTCCAGGCCCGGCGCCACAATTCCGCGCTGCGTCAGCAAGGCCAGGCATTCCGCCCGCACCGGGTCCGAAACTTGGGCCAGCATGCCCCACAGGCGGCTCCACGCCTGACGTTGGAACGCCGCATCCCCGTGATCGGCATAAGCGGCGAAATCGGAGAGGCGGCAGGTCGTTCCGGCGGCGGTCAGCGCGGTCATGGCCGTCAACCCCTGCGGGGCCGTCGGATAGCGGCGCATGGCCGCCGTGTAGAGGCGCCCCCCCTCGTCCTCACCAAGTTCGTGGGCCAAATCATAAACAATCTTGAAATAGGCGTCGGGCGTGGCAGCGGCGTCCAATTGCGCGCGCAACCGGTTGACGCGCAGATGCCGCTCCACCGGCAGGCGCAAAAAGGACGGCAGGCTTTCCACCACCGTCTGCATGGCCCGGCTCTGCACCTGGTCATCCAGACGCGGATACACGGCCTTGCGCACGGTGTGTTCCGCGCCAAGATACAGGGCCGCCAAGGCTGCGACGGCCACGCCATAGACCGCCATGTCCCGACGCCGATGCCGCATAAGCATTAGTTGCTAGTACCCAGTAAGATTAAATTCTTCACCACGAAGACGCGAAGGACACGAAGGTGAATCGAAGCGTTTTACAGATCGGATCGAAAGCAAAAAACATCCCGCCTTCTTCGATTTATCTTCGCGCTCTTCGTGACTTCGTGGTGAATCCGAATGTTATAACGGTTACAAGGGACTAGGACCTTACTTCTTAACCAGGCCCTGGCCGCAGTGAATGCAGAACTTGCCGCCGGAAACGGCCTCCCCGCACTTCGGACACACACCGTAGGTCGCCACCGGCTTGCCGCATTCCTTGCAGAAATGGTCGCCGGAACCGTAGATGGCGTAGCAGTACGTGCAGAGATGCGTGTCGGACAACAGCTTGCCAACGACCTCGCCGGTGACCTTCATCACCTCGGGATTGTCCGGCATCTCGGCCCGGCACTGCTGGGCCAAGTTCACGATCCGGCTGACGACCCGCTCACGGTCAGGCCCGTAGAACCCCATGTATTCCATGGAGAACTGGGGCGCCGGGAACGACTTGCCCGAACCCGCCACAAACGGCGGCGCCGCCGGCATGCCCCCCATGGGCGACCGGCGCCCTTCGTAATAGGTCTGCCAGGCGATGAGTTCGGCCAGCTTGGGCGGCTTGTCCGCCATCAGCGCCGCGTCCGCCCGCACCCGGGAGGACAGCACATATCCCTGCGAGGCATTGGCGGCCAGCGCCTGATCGAAGTAGATCTTGGCCTTGCGCGCATGCTGCAGGTCTTCGACGGTCTTGCCCTTCACTTGGCGCATATGCACAAACCCGGCCAGATAGGGAATCCGCCAGTTGGTCTTGAGCATGGGGTTTTCGGCCGCCTTTTCCAGCATCTTGATGGCGCTCGCCGGGTCCTGGGTATAGATCATCATGGCCCCCGTCTCATAGGCCTTGCCAAAATCCGGATCGAGCCGGAACAGCTCTTCCAGCATGACATTAGTCTCGGCCACCGCCTGGTCATCGAACTTTTCCGTGCGGCCGCAATACTGGATGAACTGCATCCATTTGATATCGGCCAGCAACTTGTGGAACCCGGCCAGCGGGGCCCGGGACAACTGCTCACGGCTCTTGCAGAAACCGTCCTGCTTCGCCTTCAAGTCATGGGCCAGGAAAGCGGCGACACCGGCCGCCACCACCAGCACCACTAAATGGAAAATAATACTTTTTTTCATAATTCGGCTCCCCCTGTTATTTCACGTCCCTGAATTCAAAAATAACCGCGGCCAGCGCCTGCACGGCAATGGCATAAACCACGCCCCAGGCCAGCGCCGTCAACACGTACGGCCAGCCCACCACCAAGCCATAGGCGGCTTCCGCGCGGACGTTGAAGAAATTGAAGTCCGGCAGGATGCCGCCGTAAAGCAGCGGCACTTTGCCCGCGATGCCCGTCGAGAACCCGAGCCACACCACCACCAAGGTCAGCAGGGCGGCCATCGTCTCGCCCAGGAAGCTGGCGAACAGCAGGGCCACCGCGGTCACCGGAATCATGGAGGCGAGAATCAGGGCGTGGCTCTGCACCACTTCCACCGGCAAGTTGCCGAAACAGAGCTTGTGGATGATGAAGAAGCCGACGGAGACCACCGCGGCCACCATAATCGCCACCGCGGCGGTGCCGACCAGCTTGCCGGCCAGGTACTGGGAGCGGCCCAGCGGCTTGACCAGCAGGGTCGAGGCGACACCTTCGCGGATTTCGCGCGGCATGTCAAAGGCCACACTCAACGCCGCCAGAAAGCCGGCCAGGGTGGTCATGAACATGGACATGTCCACCATCAGGGCACGCTCTTCCCCCATCATCAGGGTGCCATACAGATTCATGGCGGCGATGATGATAAGGGCGCTGATGACGAGGAAGTACACCACGCCCAAGCGCAGATACCTCCGCCAAACCGAACTTGCGATTGCCATAATTTCGTGCATATCGAGCTCCTCTCTATCTTTCTTTGTTGCTGATCACAACGCCGGCGGCGACGGCTTCAAGCCGCCTGACCGCCGGCATCGTTCCGGGGGTTTCCCGTCTGGTTTCTTCCGGTCATCCGGAAGAAAAAATCCTCCAAACTTTCATAATGCGGCTGAATGACCACCCCGGGCGGAAAACCGGCGGTCAAGGGCGCCAGCCGCGACACGCCGGCTTCATCAAACTCAAACCCATACCCGCCGTCATCGTGGCGGCGGCTGCTGGTGCAGAGCGGCAGCAAGTCCTGGACCACTCCGGGGCGGTCCGCCGGCACCGTGACAGTCTGGCCATTGCGGGTCAGCAGGTCGGCCAGTTTTCCCGCCGCCTGCAATTCGCCGTGGTCCAAAATGCCGACCGATTCGCAAATTTTCTCCACGTCCGACAAGATATGACTGCAGAAAAAAATGGTCGCCCCCGTGGCCTGTTGCCGGCGAATGATCTGCTTGAACTGGTCGCGGCCATGGGGGTCGAGTCCAAGAAGCGGTTCATCCAGGATCAACAGGCGCGGCCGGTTCAGAATGGCCTGGGCAATGCCGATGCGCTGTAACATGCCGCGCGAGAAACCGTCCAGCCGCGAATGGGCATGGGGGGACATCTCCACCTCCTCCAACACTTCTTCAACCCGTTGCCGGGCCGCCGCGCCGCCCATCTTGAAAAGCCGCGCGCACAGGTGGAGAAACTCACTGGCCGTCAGGTGGCCGGCAAAGGACGGCGTGTCGGGCAGGAACCCGATCTGTTCCTTAACCCGGGTCGACGACGACGGCGCCCCCAGGACGTGGGCCTCACCGGACGTGGGCGTCACCAAGCCCATGAGACAGCGGATCGTGGTCGTCTTGCCCGCGCCATTGGGTCCGAGAAAACCGAAGACCCCACCCACCGGCACGGTCAAACTCAAATCCCGCAAGGCCGGAGTCTTTTTAAGCCGAAAAAACGCACCCCGGTAATGCTTGGTCAAATGAATTGTTTCGATAGCGTTCGTCATGTCGCTGGCAATTCGCGCCCCCGCCTCCCCACCCACGTTCCACTGAGTGTCAGGTTTCAGGGGGCAGGTTTTGGAAATCCACCTGACACCCGACACCTCGGTGTTGTTCAATAAATTCCCCTGACCTCTAATATACCACTCCAACCCCCGTCACGCTCATGGCGCCTCGTGCGTCAGTGCTTGAATCATCTCCTCCGGCCCGCCTGCCGCCAACACGGCGTCGCGCACCTTGGCCTGGCGTAACACCCTACTGAAGCCCGCCATGACCATAAGATGCGCGCCCGGATCGTCCACCGGGGATACCACGAGAGCCAAAATACGCGCCGGAGAACCGTCCACGGAATTAAAGGGAATGCCGGCCGGCGCCAAACCCACGGCAACCCACACCCGGTTGACCGTGGCCGTCTTGCCGTGAGGAATGGCCACCCCGCTCTCCATGCCGGTGGACAGGATCGCTTCGCGCTCGAACACCACCTGTTCGGCGGCGGCACGGTCCCCGAGTACCCCGGTCCGTTCCAAAACGTCCAGTAACTCACGGATCGCATCTGGTTTCGTAACCGCCCGCAACCGCATGACAACCCGTTCAGGGGTCAATACACTTTGAAGTGGCATAAATTATGGTGATCAACACCGTCGAAGCGTCACCCGTCCTCATTCCCATCACCTAAACCTTGGAATTTATACGCCGGCCGGCCAAAATGCCAATCCGGTTACAAACCGCGCCTGGCGGTGATATGTTTTGCCTCGTCCGTTAACAAAACGAGGGCGTCATTCATGGCTAGCCATTATCTCGCGTTCGACATCGGTGCCTCCAGCGGCCGCGCCATTTTGGGCACCTTCGCCGAGGGCAAGCTGGTTCTGGAAGAATTGCACCGTTTCGAGAACGGCGCCGTGGACGTCAATGGCGGCCTGTTCTGGAACCTGTTGGGCCTGTTTCAGGAACTCAAAACCGGCCTAAAAAAGGCGCTGGCCACCGGGGTCAAACTATCCGGCGTCGGCATTGACACCTGGGGCGTGGACTTCGCCCTGCTGGACGCCCATGGCATGTTCATGGGCTTTCCGCGCCAGTACCGCGACCCGCGCAACGGCCCGGCCATGGACGCCCTCCTGACCACCTACCCGCGGGAGGAACTCTACGCCCGCACCGGCCTGCAGTTCATGCCGTTCAACACCATTTTCCAGCTCGCGGCCATGCGTCAGGCCAACGATCCCGCCCTGCGCAACGGCCGGACCCTCCTGTTCATGCCCAACGCCCTCACCTACCTCTTCACGGGCGTTGCGGCAGCCGAATACACCATCGCCAGCACCAGCCAGTTGCTGGACCCCAAAACGCGCCGCTGGGCCCGCGATGTCGCCCGCCGCGCCGCCATCCCCACCCGGCTCCTGCCCAAACTGGTCAAACCCGGCACCCCCGCCGGCCAGCTGCGCCCGGCCTTGTGCGAGGAGCTGAACTGCCAGCCGGTGCCATTCTACTTCTCCGCCGGCCATGACACCGCCGCCGCCGTCGCCGCCGTTCCCGCCGCCGCCGGCGCGGGCCGGGACTGGGCCTACCTGAGCAGCGGCACCTGGAGCCTGCTCGGCATGGAGCTCGACCAGCCTTGCGTCAGCGAAGAGGCCCGCCGCCTCGACTACACCAACGAAGGCGGGGTCGGCGGCAAAATCCGCTTCCTCAAAAACATCATGGGACTGTGGCTGGTCCAGGAATGCCGCAACCAGTGGCGACGCGAGGGGCGCGAACACAGCTTCGCCGAGCTCAACGAACTCTCCGCCGCCGCCACGCCGTTCCGTTCCTTCGTCAATCCCAACAATCCCGTCTTTCTCACCCCCGGCGACATGCCGGCCCGCCTCCAGGACTACTGCCGCCAGACCGGCCAGCCGGTGCCGGAAACCCCCGGCGCCATCATCCGCTGCGCCCATGAGTCGCTGGCCCTGCGTTACCGCCAGACGGTGGAAGAGCTGGAACAACTGAGCGGCCAGCGCATCAACACCCTCTACCTGGTCGGCGGCGGCAGCCAGAACCAGCTGCTCAACCGCCTCACCACCAACGCCGTCCAACGCACCGTCGTCACCGGTCCCGTCGAGGCCACCGCCATGGGCAACCTGCTGGTTCAGATCATGGGCGCCGGCGAACTCCGCAACCTCAAGGAAATCCGCCAGGTCGTCCGCGCCTCCACCGAAACCGGCCGCCACCAGCCCGAGGACGCCGCCGCCTGGGAAGCCGCCTACCAGCGCTTCCGCGCCTTGCCGTAAGAGGACACGCATTCGGGCAGCCTCCAATTCTCGACCGCAATCGGCCGTCGTAATGTCCCCATTTCCGCGTGTCCCCTCAACCCCTCAACCCCTCAACCCCTCAACCCCTCAACCCCTCAACCGCCCCCTCCATGCCCACCCCCGCCGCCATCCGCCAGGCCGTGTTCTCCGTCCTCCGGATCGGCCTGGGCCTGGCCTTGGCGGCGTTCATGATCCGGTTGACCCTCCGCTCGGCCGGCGGCCATTTGGGTGCCGCCCTGGGCGACGCCGATGGGGGACTGCTCGTTCTCGCCGCCGCGCTGTACGGCGGCGTCATCTGCCTCACCGCCTGGCGCTGGGGCATTCTGCTCCGCGTCCAAGGCGTGCATCTGCGTTTTGCCGACCTGTGGCGCCTGACCATGATCGGCCAATTCTTCTCTTTGGCCATCCCCGGCGCCGTCGGCGGCGACCTGGTCAAGATGAGTTACATCGCCCGCCGCGTCCCGGCCGGCAAGGTCGCGGAAAGTGTGCTGACCATTGTCTTGGACCGCCTCATCGGCATCCTCGGTTTGTTCACCGTGGCCAGCCTGATGGTGCTGCTAAACCTGCCGTTCCTGCTCGCCCTGCCGCCCGCGCATCGGGCGGTCCAGGTCGCCGCCTTCTTGGTCGGCTTGGGCAGCTTGGGCGGGATCGCCGCCGTCCTGCTGGTCGAATACCGCGCGCCCCTGCTGCGCCACCCCTGGGCCGCCCGCCTGCTGGCGATGGCCGCCCGCCGCACCCCGCACAAACTGGCGGATCTGGTGCGCCGGCTGGTCACCGCCCTGGAACTGTGCCGCCGGCACCGGGCCGCCATGGCCGGCGCTTTCGCCATTTCGGTCGGCGTCCATTCCACCCTGGCCCTGCTTCTCTTCACCGTCGGCCATGCCCTGGGCGAAACCAAGCTCAGCCTGTCGGGGTATGCCCTGGCCACCCAGGTCGCCAATGCCGTGGCGGCCGTCCCGGTCACTCCGGGCGGCCTCGGCCTGCGCGACTTCGGCATCAAACTGTTCTTTGACGCCCTGGGCGCGCCGGCGGCGCAGACCGGCAACATCCCGGTCACCATGAGCCTGATCATCAGCGCCTGGGCGCTCCTCGGCGTCGGCGTCTTCATCGTCACCCGCGCCGCCCGCCCGGCCGGCGAGCCCGCGGCCTGACGCAGGCGTGTCGGGGAAATGCACCCTGAACACTGGACGCTAGTGACCAGATAGACCCACGAGACCGGAGTTTTTTTGGGGGGAACGGCGAACACACTCCGGTCTCTCCCGCCCATGAGGTCCCCCGAGTCCCCCCAAGCGTCAACCTCAACTTGATTCAGGCACGTTTGGAGTCGATAGTAGGGGATTATGATGAATTCATTTCCTGATGACCGGTTGCGCGTCGCGCCGGGTGATGCTTCCTGGACCGCCTTTTACCCCAGCACACACCCCGGCGGCCCGCTCTCGCTCCAACTGGGGGCGGATGAGGTGATGCGCGACTGCCAGTGCCATGTGGATGACGTCACCGACACCTCCGGCGTGGCCACCATCGCCCGCTGCTGCCGCCGCGGCATTACCGCGCTGGTGTCGCAGTCGGGTTACTACCCGTTTGGTCGCCAGATCAAATTCACCGCGAGCACGTTCCATGCCGCCCGGCATTTCCGTCGCACCGTCGATGTGTCCTGGCCCAAGGGCGCCCTGGTGCGCCGCCATTTCGGATTTGACTGTCTCCAGTTGCCCGGCACTTGGGCGCGCCTGTTCGTCCTGCCCCCCGCCCTGCACCTGGCCGAGGGGCAGGCGCCGGCGTGGCAGGCCATTCCCGCCGCCCCCGCCGCCGGCCAGGAACTTATGATCGGCCACTGGCACCGGCCGCCGCTGGCGCTGGTCTTTGAACGGCCCGACGGCACCCGGCTGGAAATCGGCACCGGCAGCGACCTGTGGCGCTGGGAATCCGGCCTCGGCGCCGGCCCCGAACATGCCAGTTTCAAGCTGTTCCTGAACGCCACCGGCCTGCGCCTGGTGCGCGAACCGCTGATGACCTGTGCGGAGTTCGCACCGGCCGGGCGGGATTACCGCTTCTCCTGGTACGCCGCCTGGCAACTGGCCGGCGACCCCGGTCCCGCCCCCATTCCCGCGGACGTGCTGCCGTTGCCGTTCCGCGACAACGGGGACGCCGTGCTGTCCGCCGCCGCCCCCGCCGGCAAAAGCAAAGGCCGGCGGCCCAAGAAACCGGCGGCACCCCCGGCGGCGCCCTGCTTCCTGGTGGATTTCAACACCCTCCCCGGCCTGCCCCCCGAGGTCCGGCGCAGCTCCTCGCCCGCCGCCTACGGCCGCGGTGAACGCGGCCCCGGCCTGTGCTGGGAATCAGGCGTCGTGCAGAAACGCGCCCGCCGCCTGATCCGCCAGTTGGCGGGGCTCCGAGCCGCCGCCGGCACCCTGGTCTTCCGCGGGCTGGAACCGGGGCCGTGCTGGGATCCGGCGCACCTGGACAAGCAAAACCCCAACGGCCAGGCCCACTGGGACATCAACGCCATTCTCGACTTCGCCGAATGGACCCGCCAAACCCTCGGCCCCGCCTGGACCCTGCTGGCGGAGTTCGCACCCGACACCACACTCCGCCCCGTCCTCGCCGGCCTGTTCGCACCGGCCGCCTTCACCCCCAATCTCACCCTTCCCGATCCGGATGCGCCGGAACCGGCAGCCCCCTAACACTGGATTATTCATGGCCGGAACTGGTGTGACGCCATCGAGTTCCGCCCGAGGACGGGCGGCTCCCGGTCTTGAAATAACGCCAATCTTTTCAAATGATGCATACGCTATTATTCTTATTGCTGGCCGTTCTGCTGCTGTTTCTCAACGCGTTCTTTGTGCTGGTCGAGTTCGCCATTATCAAGGCGCGGCCGACCCGCATTGAGGAACTGGAAGCGGCGGGCGACCCACGCGCCGGCGTGGTCCAGTATATCCAGACGCACTTGGACCAGTTTCTCTCGCTCTGCCAGGTCGGCATCACCTTTGCCAGCATCGGCCTGGGGTTTGTCGGGGAGCCGGCGGCGGCGGCGCTGATCAAGCCGCTGGTCGCCTGGGCGGGCGCGGGTCAGGTGTCCACCGCCGTGGCCCATGGCGTGGCCATCGGCATCGCCTATGTGCTGGTCTCCTACCTGCATATTGTCATCGGCGAACAGGTACCCAAAGCGGTGGCCATCCGCCACACCGACGCCTCCGCGCTGTACACGGCCAAATGGGTCAAGCTCTGCTATTACGTCTTCTATCTGCCGTTGTGGCTGCTCAACGCCAGCGTGAACGTGGTGCTGCGGCTGATCGGCATCCAGTCGATGAGTCTGCGGGAAACCCACTCCGAAGACGAAATCCGCATCATCCTGGACCAGTCCCAAAGCAGCGGCATGATGTCGTTCCGCCGCCTGCTGTTCATTGAAAACGTGCTGGACTTCGGCGACCTGGCCGTGCGTAACGCCATGCGGCCGCGCAACCAGGTGCGGACCTTGTCCATCCTGGCCACCCGGGAAGAAAATGAGAAGGTGATCCGCGACTTCCGCCATTCCCGGTACCCGCTGCTGGCCGACGACCCGGAACAGCCCGTCGGCTACGTGCATGTCAAAAACTGGTTCCTGGCCGAACACGGCGGCTCGCCCGGCCAAGACATGCAGAGCCTGGCCCGCCCCTGCCTGAAAACCAAAGAAGACGACCCCTTGGAACCGCTCCTGGCCATCATGCAGCGCCGGGGCAACCACCTGGCGCTGGTCTACGACGCCAAGGGCAAGTGGTCCGGTATCATCACCCTGGAGGATGTGGTCGAGGAGGTCATCGGCGCCATTGAGGAGGAGTTCCCGGTGGAGGAACCGGTCTACCTGTCAGACGCCCTGACCCCGGAACGCGTTATCCTCGACATCGAGGCGCGCAGCATTGTCGAAGCGGTGCGCCAGGGGCTGAAACGGATTCCGGCGGCCTCCCTGCCCCTGCCCGCCGCCACCATCCAACTCTCCGTCGAGGAGCGCGAAAAAACCCTGAGCAGCTACGTGGGCAAGCGCCTGGCCATTCCCCATGCCCGTTTTGCCGGCCTGCAAAAGCCGTGCGTCGCCGTACTCCGCCTCAAGACCCCCATCCCTGCGCCGGTGCCGGGCGAAACCATTCACCTGCTGTTCCTGCTGCTGACCCCGACCACCACGCCACGCGTCCACCAGCTGTTCCTGGCCCGCATCGCGCGCATGCTGGAAAGCGAGTTTTTGGAAGACCGGCTCCACGACGCGGCCACCCCCGCCGAACTGCTGGACGCCATCCGCACCGCCGAACAAACGGCCTTGGATTGATGACGCGATGTCAAAAGAACTCCTGCTCATTCCCCATAATCATTTCGATCCGGTTTGGCGGCGGTGTTTCGCGCGGAATGCCGTCCGCAATGGCTGGATCGTTCGGAGTTACGCCGACGTTGAGGCCGCCTGCTTCGACCACTGGCTTGAACTGGCCGGCGGCGGCTATTCCTACAGCGAAGGCCAGGCGGCCATCCTCCGAACCTATCTTAAACGGCGCCCGGAGGCCAAGGCCGCCATCAAGGCGCATGCCGCCTCGGGACGGCTCAATATTGTGCTGGCCGGGGAAACGGTTCAGGACTCGGTGATGCCCGCCGCCGAGGGGCTGATCCGCAATTTTCTCGCCGCCATGCCGCTGTACGAGGAACTGGCGGGGGCGGAGCATCCCGCCCTCAAGCTGGCCTGGGTGGAGGACGCCTTTGGACATAGCCCCAACTATCCGCAGGTATTGAAGGGCGTCGGCGCCGAAGCGGCCTGTTTCATCAGCTACCGGCCGGTCGACGGCGACTTATGGACGGGCCTGGACGGTTCGGCCATTCCGAACTTCGACCGCCATCCGTCCACCACTTTCGGTTCGTTTGCCAAACATCCGCCCTGCCCCGCCTGCAAGGGGCGCGGCTGCGGCGCCTGCGCCGGAACCGGCATGCGCTTTGCCCCGTTCGATTTGGCGGGCTTCGCGCCGGCCGTGGCCGAGGCGCTGGCCAAGACGCCCGACGGCGGCTGGAGCGTGCTGCGCTTCTTCGCGGAGGAACAACTGCCCTGCCCCGAACTGCCCGCGCTGGTGCGCCAGTGGAACGCCGAACACACCGACCAACTCGTCTTTTCCAATTGGCATGAAGTCTGGAACCGGCTCAAGCCCGCGGCGGAAAAAGCCGGCGCGGAATCCAGCCGCGCCCCCGTGTGCGACCTCAATCCGGCCATGCCGGGCTGTCTGGTGACCCGCATCACATGCAAGCAGCGGACCCGCGCGTCGGCGTACCGGCTGGTCGCGGCGGAGGCGGCCCTGGCCACGGCAGCATGGACCGCCGGACGCCCGCGGCGCCCCCCGGCCAACCTCGCCAAGGCCTGGCGCGGAGTCTGCCTCAATCAATTCCACGATGCCATTACCGGAACGCACATTGACAGCGGCTACCGTGAATTGATGGCCCTGCTGGACCAGGCCGATGCCATCGCCAACCAGCGGCTGCCCCAGCCGCGGCGGCAAAGCCCGCCAAAACAAAAATTCCAGCCCCTGGCCGGCACCGGCGAGCACACTCTGGTGCTGAATGGATATGAACTGCGCTTCGATCTTCACGGCATCCTGGAGATCACACTGGACGGCCGGAATGTTTTTGGCAACCCGCCGCGCCAGCTCAACCCCCTGCGGCGGGAAAGCCGGATCGCCGAACTCATCCTCCAACCAGACTTCGGCGATGCCTGGGGAACGCGCATCGCGCCGGACTTCACAGGCGCAGGCCCCGGCAACGGCTATGCGGACATCTTCCTCGGCGACTATCATACCCGGGTCGAAACCGCCGGAGATTCCGTCCGCTGGCACGGGCGGTACCGGGGCGGCGACCACAAGGTCAGGCGACTGGCCTGGACGGTCACCCTGTCACCGTCGGCGGACGGACGGCGCCTGGACTTCGCCACCGAGATCGACTGGGACACCGGCAGCCGGCGGATCCGCGTCTGGGTCCCGGTCGCCTCGGAGACCCCGGAAGCACTCTATGAGGTTCCGTTTGGTTTCATCTCCCGGACCTATGATGCCGGGAAATTCGACTACTCCCAGTGGCAGGCCAACCAGTGCGACTTCGGCGCCCTCCACTGGGTGCTCAAGGAGATCGACCCTTCCTCGGGGGTGGTGCTCTTCAACCGGGGCATCCCGTGCAACCGCTGGGTGCCGGGACGCCTGGAACTCTCCCTGCTGCGCTCGCCGGAATGGAATTTCTCCTGTGTCGAACCGGGCAGCTACGAATTTTGGGACAGCGACGGCCAACGCGACGCGGGGCGCCATTTCTTTGAATACGCCATCCTGCCGTACACGGCCCCGCTGTCCCACGGCGACGTGGTCCGGATGGGCTATGATTACAACCAGCCCGCCCCCCTCCGGCCGCCGTTCACGGTTGCCGGCGATGTCGTGGTCACCGCCTGGAAACTGGCCCAGCGGGGCGATGCCTGGGTGCTCCGACTGCAAGACGCCAGCGGCGAGGGCACCGCGGTTTGCCTCGACTTCCCGTCCCCGCGCCAAGTCACGCCCTGCGACCTCCTCGAACGCCCCTCCGCGGAGACCGCGGCAGCCGCGACCTCATGGCAGGGACAACTGCACCGCCACGGCATCCAGACCCTGCTGATCCGGTAAGCCCCCATAACCATGACTGGCTCGTCCTTGGTTCCAGAGGGCCAGGCGACATCGGCCATGGCTTTGAACCGGACATCGAGCAGGTCGACACGCCGAGCTGGGGCTCGGCGTTCCCAGAGGGGGGGGCAAGACGTCTTTCTCCGTGCCTCTGTGGCTCCGTGAGAGAACCGTCTTCCATTCCGCCCGCGTTCAGCCTGCGGCGTCCGCAAGGTGGGAGTGACGGTAGAGCCGGGGGCTTTGCCCGTTGACGCGGCGGAAGACGCGGGAGAAGTAGGCGGCATTGCGGAAACCGCAGGCCCAGGCGATCTCCTTCAGGTTCAGCCCGCCCCGGCGGATCAACTGTTCCGCCATTTCCACGCGCCGGCGGTTGATGTGCTCGGTCAGGTGCCGGCCGGTTTCCGTGAAGAACAGATGCGACAGATAAGCGGGTGAGCATTTCAAAATGCCCGCAATCATGCCCAGGGACAGACGCGGGTCCGCCAGATGCACGGCGACCAGCCGCCGGGTCCGGCCCACCTTGTCCGGCAGGACCGGTGACGCCTCCATCTGCTGGTGCCGCTGCCGCCCTTCCACGAACTGCAGCAGGAGCAGCAGCAGGCCCGACAACAGAAGCCGGGCGCCGACATCCGCTGTCAGCGGTTCCCCGGCCGCGACCTGCAGTTCACGGCGTTCCGTCAGGGCGTCGCACAGGTGCAGGACGCATGGGGCCAGTCCCGGTTCCGGACAACTGAGGCTGGCCATGGGCTGAATGGCGCCGTCACCGGCCGCCCCGCACAGGATGAACACCAGTTCCTGTTCGTTGGGACAGACCACCAGAAAATGGAACTCCCGGCCGTCGGCCGCCCGCGCCCCGCGCTCGGCATGGGGGGTGAAACGCGGCAGCAGCGTGCATTCGCCGGCGCGGGCCGCCAGTTCCTGCGTGCCGCACCGGAAGCGTTCCACGCCGGAGACTTGCAGAAACAATTCCGGGGTGACGTGGTACTGGGTGTCCGCCGCCAGCACCGCCTCGGCCCCGACCAACGGCAGGTGCAGCACGCCGTTGCCGGCCTGTTGCCGGGCCAACTGCTCCCGCAGAATCTGCGCCAACACCGGGCCAAGGTCGCTGCCGGCGTCCACGCGCCGGATCAGGTCGTAGGCGGATGACATCATATTCACGGGTTCCTTACGCGCGAAAGCCGTTGCTAAGGTGCGCATTATTTCACCACAGAGAGCACAGAGGACACAGAGAGAAACGTCGGGAAATAATTACTTTCAATACGATCCAATGGCCTTGCTCTGTGCTCTCTGTGTCCTCTGTGGTAAAACGAGCGGGTTACGGGGCACGCGGGATTGGCAACGGGTCGCCATAAATATAATTTTTGTGCAATAAATGAAAAAAGATTGATATAAAACAAGCTTGAATATAGCAATAAATAATACAAATTCACCTATCAACGATCCGGTTCCGGAGCCACCGGCCGGGATCGTTTGGAGGCGCTACATCCCATGCATCCCGACATCCGCATCGGCACCCTGGTCCGCCCGGACGCCAACTACATCCGCCAGATCATTCCCCACGGTTTCGAGTCGTTCTCGATCACCTTTTGGCAGAGCCTGGGCGGCTGTGACCTGAAGAAACTGGCCGCCGAGGTCAGGGACACGATCGGCGGGCGCGACCTCAAAATTTCCACCGTCTCCATCTTCGGCAATCCGCTCGGCGGCGAAGCCATTGACGCGGAAACCCGCCAAGGCTGGGAAGCCTGTATCGACCACGCCGCTGATTTTGGCTGCGACATCGTGTCGGGGTTCACCGGCCGCGTTCCCGGGTTGCCCATCGACCAGTGCCTGCCGCGGTTCAAGGAAGTGTTCGGGCCGCTGGTCAAGCGCGCCCAAGACAAGGGGGTGCGCATCGCCTTCGAGAACTGCGACATGAGCGAAGGCTGGGCCGACGGCAAATGGAACATGGCTACCATTCCGCATGTGTGGGAAATGCTGTTCAACACGGTGCCCGGCGACAACCTCGGCCTGGAATGGGAGCCGTGCCACCAGCTGGTCAAGCTGCTCGACCCGATGCCCCAGATCCGCAAGTACGGCCAGCGCATCTTTCACGTCCACGGCAAGGACGCCACCATCCGCTGGGACGTCATCCGCGAGTATGGCATTGTCAGCCCGGTGCCGTTCGCCTTCCACCGCACGCCGGGGTTTGGCGACAGCAACTGGACCAACATTATTTCCGAGCTGCGCCTGGCCGGGTTCAAAGGGTGCATCGACATCGAAGGCTGGCACGACCCGGTCTACCGCGACGCCCTCGAAATGACCGGCCAGGTCCACGCCCTCAACCACCTCAAACAGTGCCGCGGCGGCGAGCTCGTACCCAACCCGACATGACCACAACCTGCGTAAAAACCGTTCTCACGCGGAGACGCGGAGTTCGCGGAGGCTACGCCATGGCAAAAAAAGCATCAGACAGAGCCGGGAACGAAGCGCCACTCCTGGGCGCGAGAGTGACCGGTCAACAGAATCCACTTTTTTAAGGCAAGGTGCAATCCTGTTGACCCGTCACTAACGTTCCGGGCTCGGATGCCCACCCCCTTGGGAACGCC
>CAITYL010000057.1 GCA_903896595.1 uncultured Lentisphaerota bacterium | reverse complement strand
TCCTGTTCAAAATCCAAAACATATGATTCGGATGATTCAGGGTAAGCGATCCCGGCCGGCGCAGGTCATTCATCGCGGCGGCCGCCAAAAACCCCCGCCCGCCATAGGTAGTAAAGGAGCGTCAAAACCGCCGTAACCGCCGCCGCGACATAGGTCAAAAACGCGGCATTGAGCACACGGCCGGCATCCCCCGCTTCGGCCTGGGTGACGATCCCGTAGCGGACCATGCACGCCTTGGCGCGAGCGCTGGCGTCCCATTCCACCGGCAGTGTAACCAGGGCGAAGAGGACGGCCACCGAAAACAGGATGGCCCCCAGCAAGATCAGCCGCGGATTGTGCATCAGTGCACCAAGACCCACAAAAATATAGGACAGGCTGCTGCCAATATTGGTAGCGGGCACCAACGCCGAGCGGAGGCCCATCATGGCGGAACCGTGGGCGTGCTGCAGGGCGTGCCCCGCCTCATGGCAGGCCACGCCGATGGCCGACAGGGAATAGCTGTCATACACATCCGGCGACAGGCGCAGGGTACGGTGAAGCGGATCGTAATGGTCGGACAGGAACCCGTTCGCCTGTTCGATCGTGACATTGCTCACTCCGGCATGTTCCAGCATCCGCGCCGCCGCCTCGGCACCGGTCAACCGGCGCGCCGACGGCACCTGGGCGTACTTCGCAAATGTGCTCTTGACATAACATGTTGCGAACAAAGACAAGACCAGTCCAGGAAGCACAAACAACAGGTAAAATGGATCAAACCACATGAGCCCGACACTCCTTGCGCACCCTCGCCACCATTGGCATGGGAAAGATAGCCCACGGCATTCGTGAAATCCATGTGGCGGCTCGACACCGCTTCCATCCGAGCCCGGAACGTTAGTGACGGGTCCTAAAAGGTTGCCGTTTCACAGGAAAAATTGAATATCCAATATCCAACAAGGAATGTCCAAGGACGAAGGAAAAAGCCATTCAGTTCTGTAAAAAGCGCCCCCTCGCATTGACTTGGACATTGGATATTCCTTGTTGATTATTGGACATTCAAGTGGATTCTTTATTGACCGGTCACTTTCGCTCCCTGCGGTCGCTTCGTTCGCGGCTCGGATTGGCATTGAATTTGAAAGGCGAGTGCGGAGTTCCGAGGTTATATTCCGCCATGGAAAATGCTTCCTCTCCCCGCGGCCTGCTCTTGTTCGACCTTGACGGCACCCTGATCGATTCCCGGGCCGATCTGGCGGCGGCGATCAACCGGACCCGGGCCGACTTCGGTCTCCCACCGCGGCCCGTGGAAGAAATTGCGGCCTGCGTCGGCGAAGGCTTGCGCAACCTGGTGACGCGCGCCATCCCCGAGTTGGCCGCCGCCCAGATTGATGGAGCGATTGCCGCCGGCCGCCGGCATTACGGGGCGCATTTGCTGGACGCCACGACGCTCTATCCGGGCGCCCGGGAAACCTTGGAGCGGTTGCACCAGGCCGGCTACCGGCTCGGCGTCCTCAGCAACAAGCCGCACGAATTCACGGTGGAAATTTTGGACCGGCTTGGGCTGGCCCCCTTCTTTACGGTGGTAATGGGGAGCGCCGTCGGCCAGCCCATGAAACCCGATCCGGAACCGGTCTTGGAGGCCTTGCGCCAATGCGAATGCCAAAGGGCGGGGTCGTGGGTGATCGGCGATCACTTCACCGACTTGGAAGCCGGCCGCCGGGCGGGGGTCAAGCGCGCGTTCTGCACCTTCGGCTTTGGCGATGCCCGCCAGGAAGGCAACGACCTGGTGATCCAGGCGCTGCCGGAACTCGCGGACTACCTGTTGGGCGCGCGCCAGCCGTAGCCATCAAACCACGGTGCAGAGCAACCGCCAAAACCGCCAAAAAAGACCTTTGAACAGGAGAAATCCGGAGAGAACTGAGAAAAACTCCTCTGAGGCCTCCTGTTCAAAATCCAGAACGGCATTACCTTTTCCCGGACTGGTAAAAACGGCTCAAAATACCCCAAAAGCCAAAGGCAGCTTCATGGATGGTCGTTCAAATGACCCGATACCGGACGGCGGCAAAGAGAAACGTGCCCTGGCGCCCGCGGTTTCCTGCGGCCCGGTGGCGCACGGGTGCCGCTACGCCATGGCGGCCGCCTGCATCCTAACCGTTTTGGGCACTTTATGGATGGTACGCTGGCAGCGGATTTCCCCGGACCCCGACCTGGCCAAGCTCGGCATGGCTAATGGTGGCGTTGATTTTTTCGCCTGGATCAAACTCCAGGTCTTGCTGACAGGAACGGCAACCGCGGCGGCACTGACGGCGATTTTCCTGGTCAGTCGTCGCCGCGGATCCGCCGTGGCGCCGGCCAAGGCAGGCTGGCTGCTGGCGACCACGGGCGTGTTGCTGGGAGCGATCCTGGTCTCCTCTGCCTTTTCCCTCCATCCCCAAACCGCGGTCTGGGGCTTCCCCGAACACTGGGAGGGGGCGGCGGCCTGGGCCGGTTACCTGGCGTTGTTTTGGGTGGCCTGGCTAACGGCGGCGAACCAGACCATGAGGGACTGGCTGGCGGCGGGCGTGGTCGCCGGCGCGGGCGGCGTGGGCGTGATCGCCCTGGCACAAACGGCGGGATGGGATCCGCTGCTGAGTGACTGGGGACGCCACTGGATTGCCGGGGGCCACGACCGGATTGCCGGCACGATGCGCTACAAGGGCAACCACATGCTGGTCTGCGGAACGTTGGGCAATTCGAATTATCTTGGCAGTCTGGTGGCGTTGGCGGCGCCGTTGGCGCTGGGCTTGGCACTCGCTTCGCAACGGTCCCGAATCCTCCGGCTCGCCGCCGCCGGCGTGACCGTGTTGCTGGTGGTCGTCTTGGCCGGTTCCCAGTCGCGGGCTGGGCTGACCGGAGTGGCCGTGGGCATGGCGCTGTTTGGCTGGCTGTGGTACCGCCGCCGGGGGGGGCGCTGGTCGCTCCGCTGGCTCCTGACCGGTGCCGGGGTGCTCTGCCTGGCCGCCGGACTGCTGGTGACCGTCGACCTCCTACGAGGCCATCCGTTGCTCACCCGGCTGACCGGCGGCCAGATGCGGGGTGTTGAAACCCAAAAAACAGTCATTTACCGCATCGAAGAAGATGGCACCTTGTTTCTCGAATCCGCGGTGGAAACCATCCGGATCGAAATGGATGCCGAGGGCTTCACCTTCCGAAACGGTCGGGGCCAGGCCCTGTCAAGCAACCAGGTTCCGTCCAGCAATCAACGCCGCCTCGGCACCATCTCCATCGCGCTCACGCCCCCCAGTGCGGTTTGGAGCCTGGTCTGGCTCCCGACCCTTGACGGCCTGGTGTTGCGGGCAACCGAGAGTGGCGGCGTCACCTACTATTTCCTGGCGGAATCGGACGGCTTTCACCCGGTGGCGCGCGGGGGCGGAAAAAACCGTTTCATCCGAATTGCGCCCATGACGCCAGCCGTCGCCCAAGCCCCCTCCGGCTGGTCGCAAATGGGGTCGGCGCGCGGTTATATCTGGTCGCGGTCCCTGCCGTTATTGGCGGCTTGCGGGTGGCGGGGTTATGGCCTGGACACGTTGGCCTTTTACTTCCCGCAGGCCGACCAGGCCGGCAAACTGGCGGCGTTCGGCTCGCCCGACACCTTCGTGGACAAACCCCACAACTTCTATCTGGGCCTGGCCCTGGGCGCCGGACTGCCGGCCTTGGTCGCCTTTTTGGCATTGGTGACGCTTGGCCTTGGCCGGGCGGCGCGGGCGGCGGCACTCCCCGGCCCCCAAGGATCACTGATGGCGGGGCTGGCGGCCGGCCTGGCCGGCTACCTCACCGCCAGCCTGTTCAATGACAGCGTGGTCGCGGTGGCCCCCGCCTTCTGGGTCTGCCTGGCCCTGGCCGCCGGCGCCGCACCGGCCGCCGTGCCTGGCACCGCCGCCACCCCCCATGGGACAACGCCCAAACTTGACATCGCCGCCAACCGCGCCGCCCGCAAATACAGCCGGGGCGAACTCCTGCGCCGGGTGGCGTGGGGCATCTTCCAGCCTCTCTTCCGTTTCAGTCCGCGCCCCGCCTTCGGCTGGCGCCGGTTCGTGCTCCGGCTGTTCGGCGCCCGCATCGGTCACCAGGTCCACATCTACAATTCCGCCGTCATTTATTACCCGTGGAACTTGGAGATTGGCGACTGGAGCGCCATCGGCGAATGGGCGCTGATCTACAACCTGGGTGCCATCCGTATCGGCCAACAAACCACCATCTCCCAGCGGACCCATCTATGCGCGGGAACCCATGATTACCGGCAGGCCACACTGCCCCTCCTGAAGCCGCCGATCACCATCGGCGACCAAGCCTGGATCTGTGCCGACGCGTTTATCGGCCCCGGTGTTCAGGTCGGCGATGGCGCCGTGATTGGCGCCCGGGCCGTGGTGATGCGGGACGTGGCGCCGTGGATGATCGTCGCCGGGAATCCCGCGCGCCTGGTAGGCCCCCGGCAGCTCCAGCCGGAAGCCGAAAGCGGGGCGGGCGGAGCCCTCGCCGAGGGGGCGTCACCCCCATGATCTCCGTCCTGATTCTGACCTTAAACGAGGAGCGGGCGCTTCCCGACTGCCTGGCCTCGGTGGCCTGGGCGGACGACCTGGTCGTTTTCGATTCCTTCAGCACCGACCGCACGGTGGCCATCGCCCAAGCGGCCGGGGCACGGGTCGTGCAGCGCGTTTTCACGCACTACGCCGACCAGCGGAACGCCTCACTGAAGGAAGTGCGATTCAAGCATCCGTGGGTGCTGGTGCTGGATGCGGACGAACGCGTTCCCCAGACGCTGCGCGACGAACTCTTGGCAACTGCTGCCAGCGCCCCTCCAGAGATGGCGCTGTATCGCCTGCGGCGCCACGACTTGTTCTTCGGACGCTGGCTGCGCGGCAGCAGCGGTTATCCGACCTGGTTTCCCCGACTCCTCCGTCCCGACCAGGTTTGGGTCGAACGCGAGATCAACGAAGAAGTGCATACCCACGGCGGCGTCGGCATGCTCCACGGGCATCTGGTCCACTACCCCTTCAGCAAAGGGCTGGCCCACTGGCTGGAGCGGCACAACCGTTATTCCAGCCTGGAGGCGGCGGCATTGCTTGCGGAAACCCGGCGGCCATTGAAACTATTGGGCTGTTTCACCCGGGACCCGGTGGTGCGCCGGCGCTGGCTGAAACAACTGGCGTTCCGGTTGCCCGGACGGCCGCTGCTGGCCTTTGCCTACCTGTATGTCTGGCGCGCCGGGTTTCTGGACGGCCTCCCCGGCTTTCATTATTGCGTGCTCCGCATGATCTACGAGCACCTAATCGACCTGAAAGTCAAAGAAGCGAAGCGGCAGGCCCAAGGCTTGCCAGTTTAGCCTGGGTGATTCCCCGTTGTTTCAATGCGAGAAACACCCGTTCTTGATTTTGAACAGGAAGCCACAGAGAAGCTATTCTCCGTTATCTCCTGATTTCTCCTGTTCCAATTCTTTTTTTTGACGCCTTTGCGGTTTCTCTGCGCCTCCGCGCCTCTGCGGGAGAAATACGTATAAGAGATGGGGCAAGGCGAGTCTCCGCCGCGCTATGAAGCACTCAGCTACAGCAGGCAACGAATAGGGTCCATGCATCATCCCGGCAGGCCGTTATCAGCCGGACGCGGGCGGGCGGACAGCCGTGGCCGGCAAGGCCGGCGCCCAAACGGGCGGCCCCCGTTCGATGCGCCATTCCGTCAAACGCAGGCCGTGCTCCCGCGCCGTGTCCACCACCAAGCGGCGCCGCGCCGCCGTAAGATCACAGAGAATGACCAGCTCCTTGACCGGCGGTGGGCCAAGGCGTTTGGACAACTCATCCAGCGTGCCGACCACCCGATGGCCGTAGACGAGGCGCCCACGCAGGTTGACATCATCATCCAGAATGCCCACGATCCGGCGCCGTTCGGACAGCATGCATTCCGGTGTCTGGCGTTCCCGCAAGAACAATTGACACCGCCAACCGGCGCCCACCAGCAGAACGCAATCCGGTTTGCCGCCCGCAAACCGCTGCGCCGGACGAAAGAGGCAGAGCAGGTCACGAAACACATGCGCCCAGCCGCGAATCCCCAAGAGCAATGGCAACGCCACCACCCCCTGCAAGAGGGGAAGGCACCACGCCATGGCCAGGGCGTCGGGGCTGGCCAAACGCAGGATCAGGGCAACCGCCACGAAACCGCCGGCCAAGGCCCCGGCCAAGGCGCAAAAGTCCCATAACCGGGCGCGGCTCCACACCCGGGCGTAGGCGCCGGAAAGCACCAACGCAAAAAAGGGCATGCCAACCGCCACCGGCACCAGCAGGGTAAACGCCTCTCGGGGCAACGCCCAGTGGGCGGGCATCTGCCCGGTGACCAGCCACTCCCGCAGCCAAAAAGAAATCAGCAACGCCACGGCCAGCACCAGCGTATCCAACACCGGATACAGAATGGTCGGAACGGCGCGCCGGGGCGGGCGGCGCACGCCCTTCACCATGGCCAGCCCGCTGTCCCACATCTCCAAATGCGCCACATGCCGCATGACCAGGATGACCGCCACCACGGCGGCCGCCGTCATCAGGATCGTCCGTACCCCCTGCGCCACCAGCAACGCCAACGCCAGCAGGCAGAGCGCCAAATTGACGGCATACAGCGTGAACGCAACCTGGCGTTGAGACAGTCCCCGGTCCAAAAACCGGTGATGCAGATGTTCCCGGTCCCCGGTCATGACGCCGCCGGCCGCCACCGGCTGGCCATCCTGAAGATGCGCCAGGCCCCGCACACTCCGCCGCCACACCGCCAGCAACACGTCCAGCACCGGCACCCCCACCACCAGCACGGGTACCAACACCGCCAGCAGGCCGGAGGCCGACTGGGCCGAGCCGACCGCCACCGCCGCCAGAATGAAGCCCAGAAACATGCTGCCCGAGTCGCCCAGAAAGATCCGGGCCGGATGAAAATTATAGCGCAGAAAGGCGGCGCAGGCCCCGGCCAGCGCCAGCAGCACCAACACATCCGCCGGCTGCCGCTGCACGAACAGAATGGCGGCAAACGCGAGGCCGGACAGGAGTGCCAGGCCGGTGGCCAGCCCATCAATCCCGTCAATCAAATTGAAGGCATTGATAAACAATAGAAAAAACAGGAGGGTCAGGGGCCAATCGACCCAGGGCGGAAACAGATAGCCCTCAACCCCGCCCAGCGTGCTTCCGGACAAGCGAATAAAGAGGATGCCGGCCACCGCCTGCCACGCCAGCTTCACCAGCGGGGACAGACCGCGGCGGTCATCCCACAAGCCTCCCAGCAACAACCAAGTTGAGGCCGCCAGACAGGCCAGCCACCACCCCATATTCAACCGGCCTGAAAATGGGTGCCAGGGCAACAGAAACAGCACCGCGCAAGCCGCATGAAACCCGGCAAACACCGCCACCCCGCCGCCCCGCGGCGTGGGATGCTCATGAACGCGACGGCCGCCCGGCAGGTCCAGCATCCCCAGCCGTGGCGCCAGCCGGATGACCAGCGGCACCAGCGCCCAGGCCAGCAGAAACCCCGCCAGCGGCACGATCACATATTTGAGGTACGGTTCGAGAAGTGACCAAGACATGGGGTAATGAACTGAGGTAGTTTGCGCAATACTTTGAATAACAGCGTCCATGGCGCCGGACGCAGGCCGTTGATCGCCCACGCCAGGCGATCCATCCGGTTGGCGGCCCAGCGGCGGCGCACTCCGCCACCGCTCATGCCGCCCGTGCGCATATGCACCATCACCACGGGCCAATATTGGGCCGGAACGCGATTCTTCAACAGGACCCGCAATAAAAACTCGTAATCCGCCGCCGCCCCCAGGTCCAGGCGGTACCCCCCCAACGATTGAAGCCGATCGCGGCGGAGAAACACCGTCGGATGGGGCGGCATCCAGCCGCCGTAGAATCGCGACGGACGGCACGGTCCGGACCGCCAATGCCGGTAAGGTGTGGCGCCGGCCAGCCACCAGACACCATCCGCCGCCTGCCGCAAACCGGCCGGTCGGGGCGCGCCGGCCGGACCGGCGGCAACCGCCCCCGCGGGCCGGACATAAAGCAGGTCGCCATACAGGCAGGGCGGCGCGCCCGGCGCGGCCAAGGCGGCGCCCACCCGCGCCAGCAGATCCTCCCGCGGAAAATAATCATCCGCATGCAAGATGCCCACCACGTCGCCAGACGCCATGGCGATGCCCTGATTCAAGGCGTCATAAAGCCCCCGGTCCGCCTGGGAGCGAACCTGGACGGACGACGGCCCCCGGCCAGTGACGACTGACGCGGCGCAGGCGGCCGCGTAGGCCTCCGCCACCGCCAGCGACCCGTCCGTGGAAGCGCCATCCAGAATCAGGTGCTCGATCTCGATCCCGGCCCGTTGCTGAAACCGCATGCTGGCCAGGGCGTCCGGCAGGGTGGCCGCCGCGTTCTTCACCGCCGTAATCACGGTCAGACGCATGGAACGCCTCCCGGGACGATACTGTCCGGCCGGGGACCGCGCCGCAGCATCCATTCATAAACCGCCTTCATCTGCCCGCCGACCCGGTCCCAAGAATAACGTGCCTCGACCAACCGCCGGCCGCGCCGCCCCATGTCGCACCGTTCGGCATCCGCCAGCGCCATAGCCTCCTGCAGCGCCGCCGCCAAAGGGGCGACCCGGGTTTCCACCCACCACCCACACTGATGCGTCTCCAATTCATGCCACGGGGCGCCCCGTGTGGTGATCACCGGCACACCACAGGCCAGTGCCTCGGCAATGACCACGCCAAAATTCTCGGAATAGGTGGGCAGGACAAACAGGTCGGCGCCTTGATAAAGCGCCCATTTCTCCTTGTCCTCAACCGGACCCGGAAAAGAAAATTCACGCTCAAGCCCGGCGTGATGCACCGCCCGCCGAACCTCGGCCAAATGCCCTCCTTCGTCCGGCCCGGCAATCACGCACCGCCAATGGGCAGGGCGAAGACGGGACCAGGCTTCAACCAGGAGCAGCAGCCCCTTCTTGGGGTGAATCCGGGAAAGAAACAGAACAGTGCGGGGCGAGCGGCCAAAAACCGGTTCCCGCCAGGGCGGGAGATCAACCGCATTGGGAATCACCGCCAGCGGATTGCGCAATCCCAAATCCCGCAAGTCCGCCGCTTCTGCGTCCGCCGTCGCGTGCAGAACGGTCGCCGCCGCCAGATCCCAATGCTGATACAGGCGGTAGGCCAGCCATTTCTTCCACGGGCGATGCCGTAGCGCCCAAGGCGTCAACATGCCGCGGGGCGAGATCATCAACGGCAACCCATGCTTCCGGGCAAACACACAAACCCGATGCATACTCGGCGACCACACCCCATGCACGTGAACAAGGTCAGGAGCATGGGCTTGAACCAGGCGTTCCGCCACGCGCTCAACCTGGAACGGCCAATAGAACGGCCGCGTCCCCCACCAAATGGCGGGAATCCGAAACGGCGGGCGGCGGGCGGCCGACACCGGCAGGACTTCGCCCTCGCCCGGCGGCAAAGACACGGTGAGGTGCAGACAGTCAACCCCCTGCGAGGCCAGTGCGTCACTTAAGCCCGAAACCGAGCGCGACGGACCGCCCTGGCAACTGGCAAGACTGTTGATGGCAACCAACACCTTCATGGAGAATGGCCTTACAGGGCGCGAAACACCCTTGGTGAGCAACGTTAAGTCTCAGCCTAGCGCAGGATAAATGGGGCGGCGACGTACGCTTACCTGGCCTCCCGGCCGGCAGCATCCGATAGTTTTCCTCGCATGATCACGTAGACGAAAAAACACACCAGCAATGGAATGACAAGCCCTCTCAGTCCCGCAAGGTAATGCCCTAATGGGGCTTCCAATCCCAGGGTTAAAAGGACCATGAACGGCGTCAATGGATGACTGGACAACCGCGCTGGCGAAAGCATCCACACACAAAACACCGACCAGCACACGCCAATCAAACCAAACGACAAAATGCCAGCAATCCGGCCATAGTTACCAACAACCTCAAAGGGAATGGTGGGCGCCAAATTAACCAGAGTATCCGTCACGTCACACATCCCGATGTCCACCCCCACCGTACGGGCAATGAAATTCCCAATACTCAAATCGCGTTTATCCGGAATAAAGGCCCGCGGAACCAGAATTTCAAACCCCCAGGCGATGGTATATCCCTGCCACTCGCCCCCCCAAAAACCATTTCTTCGCGTCAACTCGCTGGCCAGGGGCGCAATCCCGCGAAAAAAGATGGCCGGATCAACCGACGCCACCGTCGTCGGAAGAAACGCCAGCGGATCCCGAAGAATCTCAGAAGAAACTTGTTTGCGCATCTGCACATTCTCAGCTCCTAAACTGAGGGCTTCATCCCGGCTATACGAAACAAACGGCGTTATGACCATTACAAACACCGCCCCCCCAGCCGCCATCAGCAACCATGGAAGACGCTGATATCGGGATAAATAAGCACAAACATAATAGGCCCCCAAAAAGGCAAGGGGGCCTTTCCAGCCGCCAGACAGCGCGATAACAACCGTCTGTGCAATCACCACCAAAATAAGTATTCTGACCACCCCCGGAATTTTCCGCCATGGTCGTTGGGCCAATTCCGCCATTAGCGCCGAGTTCACCAAGCGCCCAATGGCACCGATGGAGGCGATGACGCCCACCCACCAGATGGTCGTTTTTGTGCCTCCCAAAAACGAGGTTTCCTCCATGCCGTTAATCCCCACCTTTTGCAGCATCCACAATGCCAGCATGGAGAACCCCATGAAAAGAAGATAGATGACCAAAACTCTTGGGCGGTAATTACCGCCAGCCGGAAACAGAAAATGGGCATAAAATCGGGTGCCCGAACACGCGCGCAGGGTCCATCGTGCCGCAACGGCATAGACCAGCAATCCCGGAGCCACAATCCACAAGGCTTCCATGCTCGACGCCTGCACATCCCAAGCAATCTCGGGCATCCCCTGCAAACAATTCCAGGTGGCAATAACGGCGGGTCCCACTCCGAACCACCAGTAAAATACCGCCACCACGGCCTGAACGGGATTAAGCAAGGGACGGTTCGCAAGGAACAACAACGAAAAGTAAACACTCCCCCCCAACGCCATCTGCCCAAACACGTAAGCGGCCGGTGCATGGGTCAGCAATCCGATGGCGACGGCAAGGACAATCATGCCCGCGAGGGAAAACCCAAACCACCAAGAACCAAACCAGGGGCAAGGTTTAAAAAAACCATGCGACCCGACCTTCCCGGCCGGCGTCTCGGTATTTAATCCCGTCATCATTGCCCTTTAGGTTCCCCGCCATCACTCTCCATAGCCGCAAGCAACATCAGCCAGCCAAGCCGGAGTTTGAACAGTGCCAGCGAACGGTCGCTTGTGACACGAACGGGCAACACCACCACCCGGCGCATCAGGTTAACCCAAAAACACACCATGACCACCAGACGATAGGCGCCATAACGCCATAATCCCAGATTTTTCAGAACATAGTATCGATGCTGCCGGATGATCCGCGTCTTGAGCACGACTTCCTTTTCTTCTGAAAGAAACTTTCGGGATCCCCCCAGCAGATGCGTGACCACCGCGTCTGGCACAAACCACGTTTCCCACCCCCGGCGAGACACGGCCAGCCCCCAATCGGCATCTTCCATCATAAAGTAATAGGATTCATCGAGTAATCCGACATCCCCAAGCGCTTCCCGTCGAATCAGCAAGACCGCCCCCGTCAGCCATCCATTGGTAATTTGAGATGGCGTGGAATAGTCAAACACGGCGGGATGATACGTGTCGCGCAAGAGGCGCCAAGAGGCTTTCTGCCCTTCACCGATCATCAACCGACAAATCAAAGACGTTACCGTGTGATGGGTGTCAATCGACCGCTGAACCGTCTGGTCGGCATTCCATAACAAGGGGCCACAAACGGCGGCGCGCGGGTGTGCCCGCATAAACTCGTACAGGATGCTGACGGCATCATTTTCAAGCATCGTATCCGAATTAAGCAGCAGGACACATGCCCCCGTGGACACCCTGATGGCCTGATTGTTGGCCGCGGCAAACCCCCTATTTTCACCGTTGCGCAGGAGGCGGACGCGGGGAAACTCGTTTTCAACCATCGCGCAACTATCGTCATCCGAAGCATTGTCGACAACAATAACCTCAAACTCTCTCCCATGCACCTTGTCGTATACACTAACCAAACAATTCCGCAACAAGGCACAGGTGTTATAGCTTACGATGATGATCGAGATGTCCATAATCTTTACATTCCAAATCAAAAGATCAAAGAAGTCTCACCTTGTTTGACCTTAAAACCTGCCACATGCTGGCCAGCAAGACGCCCTCGGTCAAAACGCTGGCACACGCCGCGCCAACCCCACCTAAAGACAAGCCCCCGATGAACAACCATAAAAACACCGCATTAACCAGCCCACCACCCAAATAAATCCCCAGAAATTGCGCATCCAATCGAAATGACAACAACCCCAAATTCGCCAGGACATAAGACGCCGGGATGATGAGCAGCAACGGCGAAAGAACCCTGACGATCGGCAACGAACCGGCACCTTGTGCGCCCAAAATCAGCCTCACAATGTCCCCGGAAAATAACAAAAAGACCACGAAGACAACCACCGATCCCCAGAAAGAAACCAAGAATACTTTTTTCAACTGCCCAACCGCCGCGTTGTGATCGGTGGCGGCCCGCTTGGCGACATACGGATAAGCGGCCTTAAACAACGGCTCGAACATGGAGGTCACCATCCTGATGATTTTTTCGCCGGCGGCGTAATATCCAACCACAATATTGCTCATAAACAGACCGAGAATCACCGTATTCGTGGTTGTATATAAACTGATCGCCAACTTTGAAACAAAAATCCGCCATCCTTCTGTTACTTGCTCCCAGATGTCGCCGAACGTCGGGACAACCAGTGAAACTTTAAAAGCGGTAAAAACCGCCACCAAACCGATTCCCCCCGAAACCACCATTCCCAACGAGTTGATCAACGGCACATAAAGATAATGTTCCGGACGATGGACAAAAACGAAGATCATAACGGTAAAAAATAGTTTCGTGATCCCATTCCGCAACGCAATATATTTCATGTTCTCAATCCCCTGAAAAAACCAGACCGGGAATAAGAAATTTTCCAGTACAAGACCAAAACAAAAAACATACAACAACCAGTCGGCCCGGAATTTGGGGATAAACAAAAGCATGCCGACAAGGACGGCGGCGCTTAATGCCAAAAGTATCGTCTTCACCACAAAAACCGCCGCCACAATGGATGAAAGCTTTTTCGGGTCACTACGGTTTACCGAAACCGCCCGCGTCGCGGAAAGATAAAAACCATAATCCGTAAAAATAACCAAATACTGGATCACGGCTTGAGCAAAAGCAATCAGGCCAAACCGTTCAAACCCCAAAACTCGAATCAAATACGGGAACGTAATCAGCGGCAAGAGATAATTCACCATCTGCACGGCCGACAGTGAAAATACATTTTCCACCAAGCGCTTTTTGTCGCGCGTCGAGACCTGTTTTTTTAAAAAACGTTTTATCATCACCAACCCACTTAACACGTTTTGATGAGCGACTGACAGGCTTGCAGAACCTGTTCAACGGAAATGGCCTGGATGCATTTCATCTGTTCCTTGACACAATCTTCGAGCATGCACCCTTCACAATGAACCCGAATTCTCAGGACGGCATGCCCGTCGCCATACGGATACCAAACGCCGGGCGCCTGACGCGACGTGAACAGGGCCACACAGCGCACGCCGCTGGCCGCGGCCATGTGCATCGTTCCGGTGTCATTCCCCAGAAACAGAGCACAGCGCTCCATGGCGGCCATGGAGTCCCTGACCCCCAAAACCCCCGCCGGCAGGTAGCCACGGCCCAACTTTCGGATCAGCGCCTCGCCAACCTCCCGTTCCCCCGGACCGCCAAAAATCACCGGCCAAAAATCGTATTCGGCAACCAATCGTTCGGCAACCGCCAAATACCTCTCGGCCGGCCAAATCTTGCAGGGCATCTTCGCGCCGGGGCCCAGGGCGAGCCATGGCCGACCGCCATCATCCGGCAACCCCGACCGCCATCGCGCCACCGCGTCCTGTTCGCGCTTGCCGATGCCGACATTCATCCGCCCCTGCCCGGCCGGCGGCGTCTTCAAACCGGCCGTCTGGAGACGCGCAAGCAACGTGTCTGCCATGTGTGGAAGCGGCGCCAGTGGGAGGCTGGCACGAGTTGTGGACGGCTTGCCAACCTTCTGCATTCCAATCCTGCGCTTGATTCCAGCCAGCTTAAAAAACAGCGTGTCACGCCAACACCGCCGATCCGTGGCATAAGCACGAATCAGGTAGATGAGGCAATCAAACTTACCCGCGCGCAACTGCAGCAACAACCGCGCCATCGCCAGAGACTTGCCGGCGGGATAGACCATGTAATCGTCAATCAGGCCGGAACCATCAAGGACATCTTGAACCTGAACCCGAACGCGTCCTGGCTGCTCGTCGGTCAGCATGGTGACGTGCGCGTCCGGGAAGTTGTCGCGGATCGCCCACAGCGCGGGCACCGCCACCAACGTGTCACCTAACGATCCAATGTGATAGACTAATACGTTCATGCCTATTTCTCTTCAGCGCAAAGCCTCCGGTTAATCCGGCCATAGGTTTCAAGTCGGAAGCAGGGCGGCAAAATAAAACCGCAGCCTGGAGCCGCATGGCCCCGGGAAAAAAGGCTGGCGTTTCTACCGCGTTGCCGGTTCGCCAGTCGTACGGGCCGCCACGTTGGTTGTACCGACTTCAGTCGGATCTACTCCCCGGTACCGCCCCACCGGCTGACACCGGGACACCATAGATTCCAGTTCGCGTCATTCGCACTCATATTCATCCGTAAATAAGTTATTTTCCTCGTCTTGTTCCTGGGTCTTGGCGCGACTGTCGATGAGCACGCCAAGAACCGGCGCCGTAGTGGCCGTTTGCACTTTCAGGCCGGTCACGATGATGCTCTTTTCTTGACCGGGTTGGAGCGTGCCGACGGTTTTATACGCGTCGCCTTCGGTCTTACTGCCGGGCACGGGCCTCGTTTCCAAAGCAGAGCTGTCCGCCCAAAGATCGAGATAGCCCCCATCACCGGCAACTTCGCCCGAATTAGTCACGATCACATAAGCGGTGAAGGTCTGGCCGACGGTCGGGATTTCCGGACTGATCCGGACATCCAGAATCTCAAACTCTGGCAAGCCGGTGGCGTACTCGCAGGCTTTTTGATTATTACTCTCGTCAGCCTCCGCGGTGATGTTCTTGGCGTCAACAAAGGCGCGCAGAGTAAACGTGCCCCACGTCGGTGGCGCAATCAACGCCACACGCAACGTCTTGAGCTGGGTCGGCATCAGCGTGCCAATGGCCGCGGATTTGTCGTCCGACTCGCCAACCGTGGCCGTTTCCGCCTTGTCCATCCACAGGCACAGCGTGCCTGCGCTGCCACTCTGATTGCCTTTGTTCAGCACTGTGACCATGGCCGTGATGTGCCCACCCACCGCTGTCAGTTCTGGCGTGATGGAAATGCTCGTAACCACAAAATCCGGGCCATTGGTGGATGCGGACGCCAAAACAGACTGCGATTCCCCTGTGATCGCAATCGGTACCAGCGCGGTCACAACCGAAGCTACAGATAACTTACGCGGCGCCTCGAATTCAACCAGGTAATAGCTCCGCAGAACGCCGCCGGGGGCGTCGTTCCAGGCACTCGAGCTGCTGCCGTAAAGGCGGATCTCCGCACGGTCCTCGCTATTGGCATAATTGCTCGGCTCACCCGCCGTCCAGCCCAAGAAGCTCCACGGCTCGCCGGTAACCCAGCCCCAGCCGCCGCCCGGCTCGCTGGAACCGGCGGCCTGGGAACCGCCGATCCACGCCTTGCAGGTGGTGTCACTGCCCTTGTTGAACGTGGTGAACAGCCAGTCGTTCTCGGCCGCCGTGGTGATCAC
>CAITYL010000056.1 GCA_903896595.1 uncultured Lentisphaerota bacterium | reverse complement strand
GCCTGTTCAAATCCGCCATCGTGCAATGCATCGCCGACTTGCCAACTGAATACGCTGATGAAATGCGCAGCCTGATGAGCTTGAAATTTCAAACGATAAAAGTTTAAATTATAACCCTAACGCAGTATAACCAAAGGGGAACGAAGACGTTGAGGACACAGAGGACGCAGAGGACATGGAGGACTGGGGCTGACACCTCGACGGTAAAACGACGTTTTGCAACAAGCTCGACGACATGGACAAAAAAAAATCCCAGCGCCAGGGAACCATGCCGGCCGCCGCCGGTTACGCGCCCACCCTGACCGCGAAAGAGCACCATCGCGTCATTTCCGCGCTGGGCATCAAAAAGGCCAACACGCGGGTCTGGCAACTGGGCCTGCTGGGGGTGCTGGCCGGGGTGTACATCAGCTTCGGGGGCCTGGTGTCGCTGGTCGCCCTGAACGAGGGCATGGGGCGCATTGCCGCCGGCACCGTGTTCAGCGTGGGGCTGGTGCTGGTGGTGATCGCGGGCGCGGAACTGTTCACCGGCAATATCATCATGATCGTCGGCGCGATCACCCGGCAATACTCGATGGGGAAACTGTTGCGCAACTGGCTGGCCGTCTACCTCGGCAACTGGGCCGGGGCGTATGCCTTTGCGGTGGCGGTCATGGCGGCGGGACTGCTCGGCTCGGTTGGCGCCCTGAACGGACTCGGCACACTGGCGGCCACGGTGGCGGACGCCAAACTGGCCCTGCCGTTCGGAGAGGCGTTCGTCCGCGGCGTCCTCTGCAACATGCTGGTGGTGCTGGCCCTGATCATGGCCATGCTGGCCCGCGACATTGTCTCCAAGATCCTCTGCTGCATCTTCCCGATCATGACCTTTGTGGCCTGCGGGTTTGAGCACTGCGTGGCCAACATGTTTCTGATCCCGGCGGGACTGCTGGCCAAAGGGATGCCGCTGGCTGACCAATGGGTCATGATGCGGAACCTGGTGCCGGTCACCCTGGGCAACATTGTCGGGGGGCTGCTGATCCTGGTGCTCCACCCCAACCGCCTCCGGCAGTTGTGGCACCTTTACCGCCAGCCGGGATGAGTGCGCACGGGGAGCGGCGGGCATCAGCAGCCCGGAACGTTAGTGACGGGTCACGACGCTTTCACTGTGCCTTAAAAAAAGTAGAATCCTTTGACCGGTCACTCTCGCGCCCAGGAGTGGCGCTTCGTTCCCGGCTCTGATGGTTCGTAATGAGTTCAGCCGCAGTCGCCCAAATGCTCGTGGGGCACCCAGCGCGGGTTCTTGGACGACATGTCCAGGGCGTAGGGCGGACCGTCATGGCAGGGCCCGGCCCCGAGCCAGTTCTTGCGCAGGAAGCCGGCGATCCATTTCTCGATCTTCAACACCAGCATTTTCTTGCGCAACCGCCCCTGCATGTCGCGGTTGAGAATGGCGGGAATGGTATTGGTGGTGATAATGCCGTCCACGGCCGGATGATTGAGGTTTTCTTTGACCTCGTCCGAGGAATGGAAATGCGTGACCACGAACAGGACGCGGCGGGCGCCGTACTGCTTGAGCACCTGGCAGCATTCGGTGATGGTATGGCCGGTGCGCACCATGTCGTCGAAGACGATGACATCGCGGCCGGCCAGGTCGCCGGCCTGGGTCGGTGAGTCGATGGCCGGCGTGATGGCGACCTTGCGTTCGCCGCTGCGCACCTTGGTCATGAACAGCAGCCCCACCGGCGGCCGGAGCAGGAGCCGGCTCATCGACGCCTCAATCAGCCCATGCACCTCCCGTGCAAAGGGAACCGCACCCGCATCAGGGCCGCAAATGACCAGGCCGGGGCCGGCGGGGTCGGCCTGGTTCACCTCATGCCGCACCAGGTAATCGGCAAACAACGCGGCCGGGGACAGATTGAAGAAACGCCCGCCAAATTCACGGGCAAAGAATTTCTGCACCGACTGCGAATGGTTATGCACCGTCACCACCTCATCGACACCGGCCAGGCGCAGGAGCTGGGCGTAGAGCAACGACGAAAACGGCTGGCCGTCAAACTTGTCCAAGTCCCGCGCATCCCGGGTGAACGCGGTCTCGCCCTGCTCGGGGCGCGGTCCGCGGTCCTGGGCACTGTAATACAGGTCGGGCTCGACCAGGATGACACTCGCGGCGCCGTTGTCCTTGGCGGCCCGGGCAATCAGCAGGTTGCACATGGCCAGCCCGTTGCGCGTCCAGTTGCCGGTGCAGGTCGAGACCAGCACCACCGTGCGGCCGTCCAGGCTGTGGCCGGTGGCGTAGCGCTGCCCCTCGTCCTGAATAAACCGCGGACAAAACTCACTGTTGGCAAACCGCTTGAGGCTGATCAGGTCGGAGATTTCGCAGGCTTGGCCGAAATGGTGGGCCACATCAATGGCGAACGGATCGTCCGCCACGGTGTTGACGATCAGCATCTCCTCCAGTTTGCGCTTGACCGAGGCCGCTTTTCCGTCCCCACTATCCGCCGCCCGTTTGCCATCCGCCATCTGCAAGTTTCCTTCTTCCGTTTGCCGTTTTCCGTCTTCCCTGCTCATCCCCGCACCATCCATAAAATAACCGTGATCACGACCGCCACCGTCACCACGACCACCGCGGTCAGCACGCCGCGACGGCGACGCCCCTCGCGCTCGTGATGCAACGTGGCGCCGGACTGCCCCGTCCGATGCAGATGATCATCCCGGCAACGGGTCGAACAAAACACCTCGCGCCCCCGCCGCATCACGCAACCGGCGCACATCGGTTTGAAACAGTTCACGCAGTGCGTGGTGGCCGAACGGTCCGGATGCCGCAGACAAACCGCCATGAGACGCCGCCTTTCCTAAAAGCAAAACAAAAAGAACACGGAAACATGAGCCGCCGGACCCCCGCCGTCAAGCCCCCCCCGCCACTTCCAGTATCAGCCGTGCGGCCTCGGCACTGGCCTGGCCGCCACCGCCAAGAGCGCTCACGGCCTCGATCATGCCCGCCGTCACCTCGACCCGGCGGGGACCGCCGGGCAGGATCGCCGCCAGCGCCGGCCCCAGCCGCGCCGCCTGCACCTCACCCTGCAAAAATTCCTCGTACACCCGCTTCCCCGCCACCAAATTAACCATGGTAAAGAAAGGAATCTTGACCAGCCATCGCCCCAACCGGTAAGTGACCGGATTGACGCGGTACACCACCACCAACGGCAGCCCGAGAATGGCCGCCTCGACCGTCACCGTGCCGCTGGCCGCCAATCCCGTGCCGGCCCGCTGCATCCAATGCTGCGTCCGCCCGACGTCAATCATCACCGTCGTCTCCCCCGCCGCGGCCAGGCGGGTGCGACAACGCGCCGCGATCCCCTCGTTCGGCGCCGCCAGCACAAACCGCAGCTCCGGCCGGCGCGCCCGCAACCAGCGCACCGTCTCCAGCATGGGGGTCAACAACCGGGCAATCTCGCCGTACCGACTGCCGGGCAGCAACAGCACCGTGTCGGGCTCACGGACCAGGCCCGCCTCACGCCGGGCGTCCATGATCTCAATCAAGGGATGCCCGACAAAGCGCACGTCAAGCCCGGTCCCCCGGTACACCTCCACTTCAAAGGGAAACAGCACCAGCATCCGCCGCACCAGCCGGGCAATCTCCGGGATTCGCCCCCGGCCCCAAGCCCAGACCTGCGGACTGACATAATAGACCACCGGAATTCCCAGTTCCTTCATCTGGCGGGCAAAGCGCAGATTGAAGCCGGGATAATCGATCAAAACCACGGCCGCCGGCCGCTCCGCCGCCGCCCGCGTCACCAGCTCCTTGAAAATACGCAGAAAGGTTCGGAGATGCCGCAACACCTCGACCAGGCCGATCACGCCGAGCTTGGACGAGTCGACCAGCAACTCCACCCCCGCCGCCCGCATGGCCGCCCCGCCCATGCCGCGCAACGGCACGGCGGGCGCCTGCCGCCGCAACTCCTCGGCCAGCCGGGCACCATAGGTGTCGCCCGAGGCCTCCCCCGCCAAAATCCAGATACTGCCATTCATCCACACAATGTAATCTCCGCCCGCCGTCCCGCCGGAGCGGCCAAAAAACGCTCGACTATCGATGACTCTGGTTCGTTTTTTCGGAATTTTGATATAGACTGCCGTTGGGAGTGGACCGCGACGGCGTCACCCCCGTTTCGCCCCGCTGCAAGTGGACCTATGACGGGGTCGATGCCAACGGCAAGACCTATCACGCGGAAGCCGAAATTCTGTCGGTTCCGGTGAAGAAACCTTGATGAACATGAACCACGGTGCTGAAGCGGCAATGCGCAGACGGGTGCTGATCACCGGTGTCGGTGCGGTCACTCCCATCGGAATTGGCGTTCCCGCGTACTGGGAAAGCCTGCTGGCCGGCCGCAGCGGGGTGGGTCCGATCACCCTGTTTGACGCCTCGGACTTTCCGGTGCGCATCGCCGCGGAAGTCAAGGATTTTGACCCCACCCGGTGGATGGACCGCAAGCAGGCGCGGCTGCTGGCCCGGGGCGCCCAGTTCGGGGTGAGCGCCGCCGTGATGGCGCTGGAAGACGCCGGCTGGCCGCAACGGCCGGGCGATGGGCGAACGGCGGTGCTGGCCGGGATCAGCAATTCGGCCCAGGACGCCGTCGAGGCCGCCGTCGACACCCTGAGGGAGCATGGCCTGCGCCGGGTGCTGCCCTACACCCTGACCAAATGTTTTCCCCATAGCACAGCCACCGAGGCCGGACGGCTGACCGGGTTCCAGGACCAGGTACTCTCCTTCTCCACCGGCTGCACCTCCGGCTTCAACGCGGTGCTGTACGCCTTCAATGAGATCCGCGCCGGCCGGCTGGACGCGGTGCTGGTGACGGCCACCGACTCCACCCTGTCCCGGTACGTGTTCGGAGTGTTCTGCAAGGCGGGGGGCATGCTGTCGGAAAATCAAGGGGACCCCGCCAAAGTCAGCCGGCCGTTTGATCTCCGGCGCGACGGCGGCGTGCTGGGCGAGGGCGCCGGCGCGCTGTTACTGGAATCCGCCGACCACGCCCGGCGCCGCGAAGCGCGGCCGCTGGCCGAAGTGCTGGGGGTCGCCACCGGCGGCACCGGCTACAGTTGCCAGGAAAGCCCGGAAAAGAGCCTGGTGGACGGCATGGCAACCACCATGGCCGCCGCCCTGGCCGGCGCCAATGTCAGCCCACGAGGCCTGGACTACGTGGGTGCCCACGGTGTCTCCGACCCGCACTTGGACGCCTGGGAAACGAACGCACTCAAGCGCGTTCTGGGCGCGGAAGCCCGCCGCATTCCCAATCAGCTCGGTGAAATCCATGATCGGCATCCCGCAGAACGCCGCCGCCATGTTACAGTTGATCGCCACCCTCATGGCCATGCGCGACAGCATTCTGCCGCCGACGATCAATTATGAATATCCCGACCCGCAGTGCGACCTGGACTGGGTGCCCAACCATCCCCGGCGCAACCGGGTGGAGCGGGCCATGGTTTTCACCCACGGCTTCAACGGCAGTGACGCCGCCGTGGTGATCGGAAGGGCACCCCCAGCGTGAGCCCTGGCAGCCTGATCGTGCTCGCCTCGGCCCTGGCCAACCTGGCGTTGGGTGGTTTCGTCCTGTGGCGGCGGCACACGCGCCCCTCCCACTTCGCCTTCGTCTTTTTTGCCTGCACCACCGCGGCATGGAACGCCGCCGTTTTCGGCACCACCGTCGCCGCGGCTCCCGCCACCATCAACTGGACGGGACGCGTTGCCTTCGCCGCCGCCGTCTTGACGCTGCTTGGCTGCCTGCAATTCAGCTGGCATTTCCCCGAGCGCTACCACCCGCAACCGCCCCGCTGGCTGGTCATAACGGTGCTGGCGGTCAGCGCCCTGCTGTTCGTGCTTTGCTTCAGCGATCTGATCCAGGAATCGGTCCGCTTCGATCTCCATGGCCGGCGCCCCGTGCTGGGGCCCCTACACCCGCTGTTCGTCCTCTACATGGTCAGCACGTTCGGCTGGAGCGTGTTCAATCTTCTGCTGAGCCGCTTCCGCACCCCGCCAGGCCGCGAACGGATGCAGCTCAACTACTGCCTGCTGGGGTTGTTTTTGTCAGTCATCCCCGCCTACCTGCATTTCTTCGTCATCCAAGTGCTGACCCTGGCGCCGGACTATTATGTCATCGGCAGCGCAAGCACCCTGTGTTGGACATCGTTCACGTTTTACGCCATTTTCCGCCACCGCCTGTTCGACATCGGCGTGGCGTTGCGCAATCTATTGCAACGCGCCCTGGCCGCCCTGTTGTTCGCCGGCGTGGCGATCGGCGTGGTATTGCTGTACAACCAGTTCCTGGCCGGCGGTCATCCCTACCTGCAAGTACTGCTTCTCTTGCTGGGCGGCGGCATCCTGGCGGTCGCCGTGCCGCCGGCGCTGGGGCGCCTGTCCCAGTTCGTGGACCAGCGGCTGTTTGGCGGCCGTTATGATTATCAAGGCGCCTTTGAACGGTTCGTCACCCGCCTATCGCGCGCCTTCGGCCGTCAGGAGGTGGCCCGGTTGCTGAGCGAGGAAGCCCCCACCATCCTGCAAGCCTCCAACGCCGCCGTTTACCTGACCGTCCCCGGCGAGAACGATCTATTGCTGGCCGCCTGGTATGGCGGCGAGACCCAGACTCAGCCACAACCGCATCTGGACGGCGCCTGGCCACTCCTCGCCATCCTGCGCCACCAGAACGGCGTTCTGTTGCGCGAAACCTGCCTTCCCCGGTACCAGCACGGCGACACCGCGAAACGACTGGCGGCGGCGTTTGACCAAGTCCATGCTGAAGCGGTCTGCCCCCTGCGGCATCAGAACCAATTTTTCGGTTTTCTGGTCGTGGGGGAACGGCGCAATCACAGCCTGTATGCGACCGCCGACGTGCGCCTGCTCGCCGCCGTTGCCGCCCAGGGCGCGGTCGCCTTGGACAATGCCCGGCTTTACGAAGAAGCCAATGCCTCGCGCCGCCATTACGAGGTCATTCTGCGCCACATGCAGCGCGGTGTGCTCAGCGCCGGCGGCGACGGCCGCGTCATCACCCTCAATGAAACCGGGGCGCAGATCCTCGGGACCCCCCCCGCGGCCTGCATCGGCCAACCGCTGGCCAACGTTTCCCCCGAACTGGCTGAACGGCTGCACGTCGCGCTCATGGACAGCCATGACCAGCCCCTCCAGGAGATCGCCATCACCCGGGACGGCCGCCCCTTCCCCTGCGGGTGTGAAACCGCCATCCTCCGCGACCTGCACAACCACGTTTCCGGCGCCCTCCTGGTATTTGAAGATCTGACCGAAAAGAAACGCTTCAACGAGCAGGTCCGGCGCATGGACCGTCTGGCCTCGTTGGGCACCCTGGCCGCCGGCATGGCCCACGAAATTAAGAACCCCCTGGTCTCCATCCAAACGTTTGTGCAGCTCCTGCCGGAGCGCCACGAGGACGTCGAATTCCGCGAAGGCTTCGGCCAGGTGGTGCTGCATGAGGTCAACCGCATCAACACCCTGGTGCAGAACTTGCTCGACTTCGCCCGCCCACGCCCGTCGCGCAAGGGCCGGGTGGCCGTCCATCCGGTACTCGAGCGCAGTCTGCTCCTGCTGGGCAATGAAATGCGCAAAAAGGGCATTGTCATCACCCGATCCTTCGCCCCGGAACCGGTGCTGGCGACGGCGGACAGCGAACAGTTGCACCAGGTGTTTTTCAACCTCCTGCAAAACGCCATGCAGGCCCTGGAAGGACGGACGGGCGCCGAAATCACCCTCACCACCGCCGGCACCAGCGCCCCCACCAGCGCCCCCACCGGCGCGGCTAGCGAAGAGCGCATTATAGTATCTGTCAAGGATAATGGTAAGGGCATTTCGGCGGACGACTTGCCACGCATTTTCGACCCGTTCTTTTCGACCAAGGAAAACGGTTACGGGCTGGGGTTGGCCATCTGTCACGGCATTCTGCGCGAACTGGGGGCGGACATCGAGGTGAAGAGTACGGATAACGCGGGCAGTGTCTTCGTGGTTTCCCTGCCGCCATGGACGGGCGGCGCAACCGACGGTGCGGAGGAGGAAGCATGCAGGGTGTCCTGATCGCCTCCGCGGACAGCGCGGTACGCAAGTCGTTGCGCTTGATCTTGCAGCCCGGCAAGACCGTGCTTGAGGCCGCCACGCTTTCCGAAGCCCTCATTCTCGCCGTCAGCCAGAAGATGGATGTGGTCCTGGTGGACGACCTCTTCAGCGACGGCACCGCCGAAGACCTCATTCAGCGTCTGCACTCCCTTGGCTACGGCGCCGAAATCGTGCCCGTCCTGCTCAGCCTCGACCCGATGTACCGTGAGCCGTACCGGGTTTATGGCATCCAATTCTTCGTCGCCAAGCCGTTTGACGCCTTTCATGTCACCCACGCCTTGGAGGGCATTGAACGGTTGCGCCGCGCGGCGGCCGGCCAGACGATGACGGCCACCGACGCTTCCGGCCTGATGCCAGCGACACCGTTCGACCCCGCCGGCGCCGCGGAACCGGGCCAGGAACGTCCCGGACCGGGCGATGCCGACCTGCGCGAAGTGGCCCTGCGCCTGCAACGGCTTCTAGCCCGGTCCTGCGACCGCCAGGAACTGCTCACGGCCTTCTGCGAATGCCTCCAGGAACAATTTGAAGCGGACACGGTCGCCGTCCTCCTGCCCGCCGACGGCGCTCCGGAGTTCCGCGTCGTTGCCGGCAATGTCAGCCCGGCGGTGACCGGTCAATTTCACATTCCCCTGGGCGAACCGCTGCTGGCCGCCCTCACCCGGGCCGGCGGGCCCGTCCACCTGCTGGACCCGCGCAAGGTGGGTGCCAGCAACCTCATGACCGCCGCCCGTTATGGCGAACGGCTGGGGGTGCAGTGGTTGTGCCCCATCATCTCCCAGGGCTGCCTGGCGGCCATGGTGGCCCTCAGCCGCCCGCACCGCTCGGAAGCCGGGCCCGCCTTCTCCGGCCTGCTGCGTATTTTCCTCGCCTTCTTTGCCCGCGCCATGGAGAATGCCGACCGGGTCGGCCGTCTCGACGGTTCCCATGCGATCTTTGCCGGACTGGTGGACGGCCTGCCCGTGGGGCTGCTGGCCGTTGGCGCCGACGGTCGCGTGCGCCACCTCAATCCGGCCGGTGCCGCCCTGCTCGGCCTGGCCGAAGATGTGCGCGGCCTGCCGGTCGAACGGTTGGACTCACGCCTGGCGGGAATCGTCCACGGCCATCTGGTCGCCCACGGGAACCCGCCCGGCCTGCCCGCCACCTTCTCCTGCCGGGGCCATGAACTGGCCGTCACCGCCGCCTGGAACGCCGGCGACAAATTTTGCCTCGCCCTCAGCTCCGCCACGACGGCCACCGGTGCCGGCATGGTGGCGGCCGGCGGCGCCCAAGCCACCGCCGCCGCGGCGCCCGCCCAACCCGCCAGCCTGGACCCGGTCTGGCGTGCCATGGGCCGTGTCCTCGGCCATAACTTTAAAAACGCCCTGGTCCCCCTCAAAACCTGCGCCGACCTGCTGCCCGAACGCCATGGCGACGCCGAGTTCCGCGACTCGTTTGTGCAGATTGTCCGGGACAGCGTCGGCCGCCTCGACGGCTGGGTCGAGGAAATCCTGCGCTTTGGCGAACTCAACGCCGCGGGCGAACCGCCCCGGGAACGGCTGTCCCTGCGCGAATTGGCCGGCATGGCTTGCCAAATGACCCAGGCCTTGGCCGGCGTCACCCAGGTCGAGGTCCGCAACGACATCCCCGAAGCCTTGTGGGTGACCGGCAACCGCAGCCTGCTGCTCCAGACCTTCCAGGAACTGTGGAAAAATGGTTTTTCCGCCGTGGAAGGCGTTGCCCACCCGGCCGTGACCGTCCGCGCGGAAAGCGTTAATCGCGACGCGTTGGTCACCTTTGCCGACAACGGCCGCGGCCTTGACCCTGTTGTTGCCCGCCAGTTGTTCCAGCCGTTCAATTCCAGCCGACTGTCCGGGCTTGGCCTCGGCCTGGCTTATGTCCAGCGCGTGGTCGCCCTGCATGGCGGTTCGCTGACCGCCGGCCCCGGCCCCGACCAGGCCGGCACCGTGGTCCACCTCACCCTGCCCCTGGCCGAAAGCCCGGCCCCGGCGGGGACCGGTGAACACTAACCTCAACCGCTGAATGGCGGCGTCACTTTTTTTCCGGCGGGCGGGCACCCTCGCCAGCCGCCGCCGGAACTGCACCCGGCGCGGCGGGCGCCGCCAGTTCCAGCAGCAACAGCCCGCGCTCGCCTTCCTCCCAGCGCCGGCCCAATTGCTCGTTTTCGGTGGCGGCCAGTGCCTTTTCCGCGTCCTTCGCGGGCTTGCCTGGCCACGTGTCCCCCGTCACCCGCACCAGCCGTGTCGCGGGCTCATAAACGGCTTCCAGCCCGAACAAGCGCTCCTGGACGGTTTTGACGACCAGCGCCTCCGGCAACCGGTATTCCACCAGCACCGCCGTTACCCCGGCCGGTTTCTCCAGTTCCACCAGCAGGCGCGCGGGACCGGGCGGGGCGCCCTTGCGCGGCCGCAGCGCCCGCACGGCCCCCATGATCACTGGCGCTCCCTGCGGACTCCGCAGGCCGGCAAGATGCAGGCCGTTGATTTCAATGGCAACGTCATGGCGCAACGCGTCCACGGTGTCAACGCCCGGCAGGATGCGGAGCGGCGCGTTCCGGTTGGCGCCGGCCGGGGTCAGCCGCGCCAGCGGTGCCTCGACCCGTGTCCAGACGCCGGGCTTGAGCCGGACCGCGGCCAGTCCCGCCGTGCCGAACCGCAGGCTGACGGGGCGTGGCCGCACCCCCTTTTTCTGCTGCTCCGGCGGCAGCACCGGCCGCACCCAGAAGCGGACCACACGGGCGTCCGGCAGCGCCGTCGCGGCCAGGGGAAGGACCACGCCCAGCGGCTCGGCGGGCCATTTTTCCGGGGCGTCGAAGGTCACCAGCCACGACTCGGCGGTGTAGGGCGCCACGCCCGTCAGACGGCCGAGCTGGCCCGGGGTGGCCGGACGCCGTTCAATCTTCACCCCCTGGCCAAGCGCCGCTGGCGCGCCCTCGCGCGACTCCGCCGCCGGCAGGCCCGGGGTGCGCCATTCCGCGGCGGCCGGCAGGTCGCCAGCCTCTTCCAAGGCCCAGACATCTTGTTGCACCAGAGGCGCGGCCCGGCGCCGCTCCGGGGGCAGCGGCGCGCGCTTGACGTTCGGTTCCCGTCCGCCGTTGTCCGCCGCTACCGCGCGGGCGTCGGGCGGGATCAATGTGATCCGCATCACGGTGTCCAGTTTCAATTTGAGCCGGACCAGGCCGGTGTCGCCGCCCCTGGCGTCCTGGCATTCGACCTCGCGCCGCTCCGTCTTCTGCGCCACCGGCGGCTGTTCGTTGGGCGGCTGCCGCGCGCCCTCAATGACCGCCCGCCAAGTGCCCGCGCGCCGCGGCACGGGCACGGTCAGGACAAACTCGCGCCCGGTGTCGTCACCGCCGAACAGCAATACATTGATCCGGCCCGACGGTTCAATGCCGGCCGCCCAGCGGGCCAGCGTTGTCCCCGCATCGCCTTCCACCGGCACCAGACCGGCATACCAGGCGCGCGCCTCGCCGGTGGCGCCGCCGATGCCGGTGAGCAGCCGGACCAGCGTCCAGGCCTCGCCCGGCCGTTCCTCTTCCTGCGGGAACAGGCCGCAGCCCCAGCCGCCGCCGCTCCACCACGTCACCGGCCCGCCCCCCGCATCAAGCCACGCCGCCGTGGCTTCCGCCGCCACCCAGCCGACATGACACTGCAACGCCAGGCCGCCCGCCTCCGTCACCGCGCTGTCCAGCCATGGCCGCGCCTCCGCTTCTCCAGCCCCGGCCCGGCGCAACGTCTCCCGCGTCCGCGCCACCTTGGCCTCGACCCCGTACCCGCCGCCTGCTTCGCCCCCGGTCAGCACCGCCGCCACCGGCAGGCCGCCGCGCGCGGGCAGCGTGTCCACGGCCACCTGGGCATTGGGACACCCGCGCCGCAGCCGTTCCACCGCCGTCCGCCCCAGGTTCCCGTTCGCCACCCGCAACTGCCACGCCAGTACCTGGCCGCCATACCGCGCCCCGGCAACGGCCAAGGTCTCCACATCGCCGTCATTGCGGACCTCGCACCGCACCACCACCCGCGCACCCCCCGCCTTCACCCGCTCCAACACCGGCCGCCAACCCGCGTCCAACGCCGCCCCCATCCATTCCGCCGGTGCCTGCCCAGGCCGCTCGTTGGGGCCACCCTTTTGGAAAAGGGTGCTCCCCAAGCCCCTTCCCAAAACTTTTGTTTCGTTTTGCGGATTCCGCAGGCCGCCTCCACGGTCCCCATCATGGCCGGTTGGACGAGAGCGGCCTG
>CAITYL010000055.1 GCA_903896595.1 uncultured Lentisphaerota bacterium | reverse complement strand
GGGAATGGGGGAGTTTGGCCAAAAACCGCAATTTCGTCCGTTTTTGAGTGGCGGTGACCATCATTTGGCGCTCATTCCGTTATCTCGGGGAAAAAATCACAGCAAACTCACACTCAGAACCGCTCTCGTGAATAATGCAGGTTAGGACCATTAAGACTCTTGGGACCATTAGGACGCCGGCGGAAACCACCCACTACCAGTCCTAATTGTCCCAATGGTCCCAAGAGTCCCAATGGTCCTACATCCCCATCTGTTCCGCCAGCGCCACCAGCCTCAACCTTCAATCACGCGTCACCCCTGCTTGACGCCGCACACGGCGGCGGCAAACGGCGCGACCTCACGCCGGGCGGTTCCCCAATACCATAGAAAATTGTCCGGCAACGGGTATGGTACCCATTCGCGCCGGAACCACGCCTTAAACCACGTTATCAACCCCGGCCCGGACGACTTCAACATTATGAACGCTCGCATGCTCTGCTGGCCCCTGTTCGGCAAAGGTTTCGACGCTCTCGGCCAAGACCACAAGCCCTGTGACCGGCCCGTGCCGCAGCCGAAGAATGACGAACTGCTGGTGCGCATCGACGCCATCGGCCTCTGCTTCTCCGACGTCAAGCTGATCCGCGCCGGCGAGGAACACCCGCGCGTCATCTCCAAGGACCTCAAGTCCGACCCGGTGATCCCCGGTCACGAAGCGGTGATGACCATTGTCGAGGCGGGCGCCAAGCTCAAAGACACGTTCAAGCCCGGCAGCCGTTACATCATCCAGGCCGACATCTACGTCAAGGGCGTGGGATTTGCCTACGGTTACGCCATCAACGGCGGCATGGCCCAGTACAGCATTCTCGACCAGCGCGTGCTCAACGGCGACGAAGGCTGCTACCTGCTGCCGCTGGCCGACCACGTGCCGGTCGCCATCGCCGCCCTGATCGAGCCCTGGACCTGCGTGATCGCCAGCTACCGCATCGAGCACCGCACCGCCCCCCTGGCCGGCGGCAAGATGCTGGTGGCCATGGAACCGGGCGACACTGGCGCCTACGGCTGGAGCGCCAAGCCCGGCACCGACATCCCCGCCCAGGTGGACTGCCTGAACGTCAACGCCATCACCCAGGCCGCCCTGCGCCAGGCGTTCCCCGCCGCCACCTTCACCGACCTCCGCGAAATCCCCTGCGACACCGCCTACGACGACATCCTCCTCTGCGGAGTCCGCACCCGTGCCCTGGGCGAGACGCTGGGCAAGCTGGGCTCGGTCAATGCCTGCATTAATTTCGTGGGCGACACCGGCACCGAGCCGTGGTCGTTCGATCTCGGCAACATCCATTACAAGGGCTGGTTCTATCAGGGCACCCCTTCCCGCGACATGGCGGCCGCCTACGGCCGTAATGTGCGATCCGCGCTCAAGCCCGGCGGCAGCTGCTGGCTGCCCGGCGGCGCCGGCGCCATGGGCCAGATGCACACCCAGCTCGCCGTGGAAAACCCCAACGGCCCCGCCCGCATTCTGGTGACCGACCTGGACAATGTCCGCATCGAGAAGATGCTGCAATTGCTCGGCCCGGCGGCCAAGGCCCGCGGCATTGAATTCAAGGCGTTCAACCCCAAGTCATTCGCCTCCGAAGCCGACTTCATGGCCGCGGTGCGCGCCTTCGCCCCCGCCGGCTTTGACGACATTGTCATGCTGGTGCCGGTGGTCCCGGTGGCGACCTCCGCCGCCCCCCTGCTGGCCAAGGACGGCCTGATGAATATTTTCGCCGGCATCCCCGCCGGTAAGGAAGGCCTGCTCAGCGTGGCCGACATCGCAGCCAAGGGCGTGCGTTACATCGGGTCCAGCGGCAGTAAGACGGCGGACCTGCGGCACACCCTCAACATGGTCGAGACCGGCAAGCTCAATCCCGCCACCGCCCTGGCGGCAGTGGGCGGCATGCGGGCACTGTGGGACGGCCTCGACGGCGTCGCCAATGCCCGGGTCGCGGGCAAGACGGTCATCTTCCCGCAATGCGAGGAAATGCCGCTAACTCCCGTGGAAGAACTGCCCAACCTGCTGCCCGGCACCGAAAAGACGCTGGTCAACGGCCTGTATACCCAGGCCACCGAAACGGCCCTCCTGGCCAAGTTCGAGACCCCCGCCAAATAATCACGAGCAGGTCGCCCATCGCCATCACGCCAAGAAAAAAACATTGCCGTTTTGACTGGTTCCGGCCACCGCCGGAACCTCTTGAGTGGCGGTGGCTCGACACCGCTTTAACATTGAGACTCTTGTAAAACTCCAGATGAAACGCGAACGTACTTCTGTAGCAAAGGGCTTGCAGCCCGCCAGATCGAAAACGTGCTGCGCGAAGAGCGCGATGCAATCGCTTTGCTACATTGGCATTTTATTCACCGAACACTGAACACCGAACGCCCCGCCGGCAAAACGGCGTTTTGCAAGAACCTCACTTAATAGTCGCGATGCTTCTTGCCCCGTTGCCACAGGAGATCCGGCCATGCCCGACCATCCGCGCGTCCTGATCGGTGGCGTGCCCTTCGGCCGCAACAACGTGGGCGACGAGGCGATCCTCGAATGCGTGGTCGCGATTGTCCGCGAACTCTGTCCCGATGCCCTGCTCAGCGTCAGCACCGACGACGGCCCGGCCACCGCGGCGCGCCTAGGAGTGCGCACCGTGCCGCTGTTCGGGTTTGAACCACCGTACAGCCGCGAAGAAATGCGCCGCGAACTGGCGGGGCACGACGTTTTCCTGTGGGCCGGCGCCACCGGGTTGTCCGATTACCCTGCCATCCCGACCACCATGCTCGGCATCGCCCAGGCCGCCGGCCGCCGCACCGTGGTGTGGAATGTCGGCATGAACCACGAACTCAATCCGGTCTTCTACCGCCTGCTGCCGGGCCGGCGGCGGAGTGCCCTGCGCCTGCTGTCCAAGCTGACGCTGGGCGTTTTTGATGCCGTGGCGTGGACGGAACATCGCCGCCAAGCACAGGCGCGCCGGATGATCGCCGAACGCTTGGCCGCCGCCGATCTGGTGGTGGTGCGCGACCCTGAGAGCAAGGCTGAAATCGCCAAGTGCGCCCCCCCGCTGCCCGAAATCGTGGTCGGCGCCGATTCGGCCCTGCAACTCCAGCCCACCGCCTGGGAGTCGCTGCGCCTGCCCGACGCCGTCGCGGCCCTGCTCGCCGCCCCCGGCCCCAAAGTCGGCGTCTGCATCTCCGCCCAGCGCGAAGTCCGCAATCGCCGCGGCCTGCTGGAATTCCTCAACGGCGTCACCGGCGAACTGGGCGCCCGCGTGCTCTTCATTCCCATGAACCCCGTCACCGACGCCGCCCTGATGGCCGGCCTGCGCCAGGAGATGGCTCAGCCTGGCCGGGCCGCCGTCCTGGAAGGACGTTATGATCCCGGCGCCATCCTGGCCGTGGCCGGCCGGCTCAACGTTATTCTCTCCAGCCGCCTGCACCTGCTCATCTTCGCCTCCATCGTGCATGTCCCGGTCATCGGCATCAGCCGCGGCTCCAAAGTGGATAATTTCCTGGCGCCGTTTGGCCTGCGGGCCGCCGGCTCGGTGGACGAATGCGATTTCACCGCCGTCCTCGCCGAGACCGCCCGCCTGCTCGCCAGTCAGGACGCGTTTGCGGCCATCAGCCGCCGGGTCCGCGCCGAGCTGCTGGCCCGCCTCGCCGCCGCCAAAGAACGGTTGCGTACGGTGCTAGCTTTTCCCCTCAATGGGGCGGCATGAAAACCAGCTCTGGAAGCAACTCTAGCCAAGATTATTCATGAACCGGGAGCCGCCCGTCCTCGGGCGGACGAACCCGTCATCGTCGGAGACGCGCATAATTGGTTCGGCGGACGGTGGCCCAATAATAAGGGCGGAACTGGTGTAACGCCGTCGCTGTCCGCCCGAGGACGGGCGGCTCCCGGTCTTGAGATAACGCCGACATTAAAAAACGGCAAAGAAATTGCCGCACTCCAAAACGGTGCCAACTTGTGCTTTTGCGGATTTTGCAGGCCGCCCCGGTTGCCCCAACATCGTCCGATAAAACGGCCAAGTCCCCCTCTTATTTTGTGCCATGGGTTATATTAGTGGGATTAAGGTTTATTTCTGCTGACATTGAATTGGGGATACGTCGACCATGACCGCCTTCACCCGCCTTTGTCAACGTCCGTCCGGATGGACCGGTATCCTGGTTGTTGCTTTGGCCATGATGGTGCTGGGGGCTGCCCCTGTCCGGGCGGAGGTCACCGGCACGATCCTGATCAATGGCGGCGACACAACCGCGACCAGCCGCTCGGTGACCCTGACCCTGGCGGCCACCAGCACCGCCACCGACATGTACGCCATGCGTCTCTCCAAGGACGGCACCACGTGGTCGGACAATGACTGGGATTATTATGCCACGACCTATCCCTTCGTGTTCACGCCGGGCAATGGCTCACGGCAGCTTTGGGTGCAATTCGCCGACAAAAAATGGAACCTGTCAACTGCCACCATTTCCGCCACCATTGATCTCCAAGTGCCAGAGATTGCCATCCCCGCGCCCCACTGGACCCCGCCGGCGCCGCTGGGAAAACTCTACTACACGGGCGGCCTAACCACCGTGACCTTGGCGAATTATGCCAGCGACCCGGCCTATGAACGCGTTCTGCTCAAGACCTCCAAGGGCGACATTGCGTTGCGGCTCTATGAGTCGCAGACGCCCTTGACCGTCGCCAATTTTCTGCGCTATGTCCAGGCCGGCCGTTATGATGACACCTTCTTCCACCGGCTGGAGACGGGCTTTGTCCTCCAGGGCGGCGGGTATTCGATTGACGCGACGAACGCCCCCCTCAAAATCGAAGCTTATGCCCCGGTCAAGAACGAGTTTGGCGTGGCCAACACCCGCGGCACCGTCGCCATGGCCAAGCTCGGCAACGATCCGGACAGCGCCACCTGCGAATGGTTCTTCAGCTTGGCCGATAACACGGCCAATCTGGACTATCAAAATGGCGGTTTTACCGTCTTTGGCGACGTTGCCGACCTGGCCGTTGTGGACGCCATTGCCGCCCTGCCCTGCGCCGATCTGGGCGGCGCCTTCAATAAACTTCCTGCCCTCAAAGTCACCAGCGGCTCCGTTGCTATTCCCGACCTGATTTACATACAGTCGGCCACCCGCCAGGCGGACGCCCTGGCCTACACCGTCACCGGCACGGTCCCCGGCGCGACCGCCACGATCAACAATGGTGTCCTGACCATCCGGCCCGACGGCACCGTGCCTGACAGCACCGTTCCCGACAGCGAGGGGACACTCATTCTTCGTGCGGCCGCCCCCGACGGTCGCACCGCCGACTTGACGTTGCCGGTCCAGATCACCAGCAATCGCGCCCCCGTCCTGGAAAAAGGGGCCGCCACCAAGAAAGTTAACGTCACCGAGGACAAACCGCTCAAAATCAAGATCGCCGTCAAGGATCCAGACAAAGGCGATACCCTCACCTGGTCCGTCCCCACCCAAGGCACGCTGGGGATTGCCACCTTGGTGCCAGTGACCCGCCCCAGTCTCACCGGCGCCACCTTCCTGTACACGCCAAATCCCAATGCCACCGGTACCGACCTGTTCGTGGTCTGCGTCACCGACAGCAAGGGTGCCACTGACACGGTGGCCGTGACCGTCACGATCGCGCCAGTCAATGACGCCCCGGTCCTCTCCTGCCTGCCCACCGGCTTCACGGTGCAGGCAGGCACCACCGGCATCGTGAACTTCACCCTCACCGATGTCGACTCGCCGCTCGACACCATGAAAGTGACCATCAAGACCGGCAATAAAAAACTGCTTCCGCTAACGGCCATCATCGCGGGAGGCACCGGCACGGCCCGGACCCTGACCCTGGCCCCGGTCTCCTCCACCACCGGCGCGATCGTCACCATCACTCTCACCGTCACGGACAGCGCCCGCAAAAGCGCCACCGTCAAGATCCCGGTGACCATCACCCCCGCGGCCACACTGCCCCCCGCCCCGCCCGCGCCGCCGCCGGCACCCTGATAACGCCGGGAGCGCGAAAGAACAAGCCGTACCCGCATTTTCTTTTGCGGCGGTCACGGCCCAGCGGAAGAACCTCACCGCGTTACGGCACCTCCCAGGCAGGCAAGATTGCCTACCCCATGCTGAGGGCCGTCCGTCCTGGCGTTTACGTGGCGCAGGCCATCTTGCCTACGACTGGAGTTTGGCACAAATACGGAGGTTTTTGGCGGCTTTCGTCCCGTAGGGACTGAACGACAATAGGCAGGGGCTTCAGCCCCTGTTCCAGTAAATCAAAAAAGGCGTGCCGTAGGTACGCCGCGAACCGTACG
>CAITYL010000054.1 GCA_903896595.1 uncultured Lentisphaerota bacterium | reverse complement strand
GGATTCCGCAGGCAGCCCTTGGGCGACAGGCCATGATTGGGACTGCGGGGCTGCCTGCGGAATCCGCAAAAGGCACAAAAAGGTTTGACGGAGGGTTTGGGAACCGCCTTTCCTCAAAAAGGGGGTTCCCAACATTGTCCGGCAAAACCGTCATGCACCCGTGATGGCATGGCGCTTGCCAATCCGCGGGGAGCGCCTATGGTCACGGCATGTCCGCCACTATCAAAAAAGCACGTGCCGACCTGTTGCTGGTCGCCCAGGGATTGGTTGAAAGCCGCACCCTGGCCCAGCGTCTGATCGGGGCCGGCCAGGTGCGCATTGGCGCTGACCGGGTGGTGGCCAAACCGAACGATTTGTTTCCCGTGGATACCGAGTTCCGGGTGGAGGCGCCGTGTCCCTATGTCAGCCGCGGCGCCTTCAAGCTGTTGGCTGGGCTGGAGGCCTTTCCCTTGGAAATCACCGGTCTGACGGTTCTGGATGTGGGCGCCTCTACTGGCGGTTTTACCGATCTGGTATTGCAGCGCGGCGCGCGGCGCGTTTATGCCGTGGATGTCGGCACCGGCCAGCTTCATTGGAAGCTGCGCCAGGATCCGCGGGTGGTCTGCCTGGAGCGTCTCAACTCCCGGTTCCTGGATGAGTCCCAGGTGCCCGAGCTGGTGGACCTGCTGGTGGCCGATGTCTCGTTTATCTCGTTACGCCTGGCGTTGCCGATGCCGGCCAAGCGGTTGCGTCCCGGCGGTCGTGCTTATGTGCTGGTCAAGCCCCAGTTTGAGGCGGGCCGCGCCGAGGCCAACAAGGGCGGCGGCGTGGTGCGTGATCCCGCCGTGCGCGAGCGCTGCGTGCGCGAGGTCGCCGCCTTTGCGGAGTCCGCACTGGGGTGGCGCGAAGTGGGGGTGGTGCCGTCCCCCATTACCGGCCCGGCCGGCAATCAAGAGTATATTGCGGTGTTCGCGTCCCAAATGAACTGAACGTCCAACATTCAACGTTGAACATCCAACATTGATTCGACGTTGGATGTTGAATGTTCGAAGTTGAATGTTTTGTTTGGAATTTCCATGAATCCCTTGCATGCCAAGTTGGGTTTTTTGTGCGATATGGATGGCGTCATCTATCACGGCAACCGGTTGTTGCCGGGGGTGGAGACGTTTGTGCGCTGGCTGGACGAGACGGGCAAGAAATTTCTGTTTCTGACCAACGGCAGCCAGCTGTCGCCGCGCGAGCTCAGTCAGAAGCTGGCGCGCCTGGGGTTGCAGGTGGCGGAGTCGCATTTCTACACCAGTGCGTTGGCCACGGCCGCCTTCCTGGCCAGCCAAAAGCCCGGCGCCACTCTCTATGTCATCGGCGATCCGGGGCTGATCACCGCCTTGTATGAAGCCGGATTCAGCATGAACGACGTCAATCCCGATTACGTGGTGGTCGGCGAGACACGGTCCTATAATTTCGAGAAGATTGAACGCGCCATCCGCTGCGTGCTGCGGGGCGCCAGACTGATCGGGGCCAATCCGGATCTGACGGGGCCGGTCGAGGACGGCATTGTGCCCGCCACCGGCGCGCTGATGGCGCCGATCGAACTGTCCACCGGCGTCAAGGCCTATTATGTGGGCAAGCCCAACCCTTTGATGATGCGGCATGCCCTGCGCCAGTTGGGGTGCCGCCGCGAGGACACGGCGATTATCGGCGACCGTATGGACACGGACATTATCGCAGGCATCGAATCGGATATGCAGTCGGTGTTGGTGCTCTCCGGTGTCGCCCGCCGCGAGGATCTGCCGGGCTTTTCCTGGTGCCCGAGCTATGTGCTGGACGGGGTGGGCGACATCGTGCTGCCGGAACTGCCCAACGCCAACTCATGAATAGTTCAGGCTAGCGGTTGCCGCTGATGGTCAGTTCGACGGTCTTGCCGTCGGCTTCGCGCAGGACGGCGCGCGTGGTCTCAAGAATGGTCACTTCGGCGGTGCCGACATGATCATGGACTTTGACCATTTGACCGTTGATCAGGGCGGTGAACGTCGGCGCGCGGCCGATGATGCCGCTTAATTTGTAAGCCGGCACCGCGGGCGCGGCCGGCGGCAGGGCCGGAAGCGACGCCGGCGGCGGAGTAACGGTCGGCGGCCCCGAGGGGGCCGGCGCCGGAGGTGCCGCTGGAACGGGGATTGGGGCGGGGGGCGTGAGCGGCGGCGCCTGCTGGGCCCCCAAGTCATTGGCCGTTTCCTGACCTTCCCGTTCCAATCCCGCGACTTGGCCGGCGACGGTTTTGGCCTGGTTCATGGCCTTGCCATAGCGGCTTTGCGGGGTGCGCGGGAGGGGGGGGGATTCCGGTTCCGTTGCCGCCGGCGTGGCGGCGGCGGCGGGGACGGTAACGGCAACGGGCGGCGTGGCCGGGGCGGGAGTGGGGGCCGGCCGCAGCCGTAGATAGACCAGGCTGCCGACCAGGCCGCCGAACAGCAGCACTACCAGGACGACGAGCAGGACAATGACCCCGATTTCCCGGCGCAACGTGCTCTCCGGTGCCTTCTGATAAACCGGCACCCCCGGCATTCCTCCAGGCGGGGCCAGGCGTTCTTCTTGGGCGCGTTTAAGCGCATCGTTGATCAGGCTCATTCCTGGTTTCCTTCCAATTCCCGTTCGGCCTGGGCGACCAGTTTGGCCGTAATCCGGTCGGTGCGATAGACAAATCCGGCGAGCAACGCCTTGTCGGCCAGGGCGTTGACCAAGCGTGGCACCCCTTTGGAATAACGGTGAATGCTGGCCACGGCGGCGGGTTCGAACACCGGCGTGCCCCGGCTGCCGGCCACGGTCATCCGGTGTTCCAGGTAGCGCCGGGTTTCGTCCTCGGACAAAGTGCCCAAATGGTAGCGGATGGTGATGCGCTGCCGAAGCTGGCGCAGGGCGGGGTCGTTCAGCTTGGCCCGCAGTTCGGGTTGGCCGATGAGCACGATTTGGATCAGTTTGCGGTTGTGGGTTTCCAGATTGGAGAGCAGGCGGACCTGTTCCAGCAGGGAGAAGGTGAGGTTCTGGGCCTCGTCAATGATCAGGACGACATCCTTGTCTTCCTCGATTTTGGCCAGCAGAAATTTATTGAGGACCTCATAGTTGCGGAGGCGGTCACGGGCGCCGTCGCCCAGGCCGAGCTCCTTGATGACCGCCCGGAGAAGCTGGGATTCCGAGAACATGGGATTGAGGATGAGCGCCGTGATGTAGCGGTCACCGAGCTGTTCCAACAGGGCGCGACAAAGGGTGGTCTTGCCGGAGCCGACTTCGCCGGTCAGTTGCATGAACCCCTTGCGCTGCTGGATGCCGAACAACAGGTGATTGAACGCTTCCCGGTGCTTCTCGCTGAAGAAGAGATAGCGCGGGTTGGGCGTGATCACGAACGGGGGGTCGGTGAAACCGTAAAACGCCGTATACATCCGGTTAGCTCCTTTGCCAGGTGGTTAGGCTGTAGGCGGTGGCATGGTTATACCGCAACGTAGCATGACATTAACCGGTCTGGAAATATCTTGAGGGCGATCCGATTGGTATCAAAACTGCCAGTGATCGCGGTGTGATGAGCGTATACTCTATAACGGGTTGACGGGTGAATCTCCGCTGATTATGGTGATCCAGGGTCGGGGCGTGCCATTCCGGGACCTGACATTAGCATAAGAAGTGCCAGGCAGTTAGTCAATCCAGGCGGAGCTTTTTCTTGGCCGTGATGGTGGTGGGGTGGTTTCTCAAAGGTAATAAACCATGGACTCGGAACCGCGAAAAATTCCGTTGCAGATGCGTCGGCTGGACAAGCAGGAGATTGTCATTCCCGACCTGTCCGCCGTTCCGTCCCCGGACGCCACGGGGCTCCCTGTCCCTGCGGCGCCGTCTTCTCCGGCGGAGGCGCCGTCTTCTCCGGTGGTGGTCGCGCCGCCGGTTCCCGTTCCGCATGCGAGCTCGCCTTTTCGGGGGGCGCCGGGAATGCGGAGTTCGCTGATGCCCGCGGTGGCGCCGCCGGACGAGGTGCCACCGGTTGCCCCGGTAGTCTTGGCGGTGCATCGGCAAAAAGTGGAGTTGCCCTCGCAGTTTTCCGCCCCGCCGCCTCCGCCGCCGGACCAGCCGTCATTCAGCTTGGCCGGGGCGTTGGCGCTGGGCTTTACGGCCTTGTGTATCGTGGGAGCCCACGGGTTGCTGGTCGTCATGCCGATGCTGCGTCTGGTGGCGGAGGGAGGGGAATTTCCCTGGCCCCGCCTAGCCGCCAGTTTGGTGGTGCCGTTTTTGGTGATTTTATTGCTAGCCCTGCGCCGGCGTTTGTTGACTCTCATTCTTTGGGGGCTGATCCTGCTGGCGGTCTTGGCCACCGGTGGGTTGGGATGTCTTCTGCTGGTGGCGCGAGAATTGCTTCCCCTGCCGCCGGCACAATTGGTTTTGCTCCCCAGTAGCAGCCAGGTGTTGGGGGGGGCTTTGCTGCTGGCCGCCGCCTTATTTCTGGCTTTTGGTGGCGGTCCGGTCCGCTGGATGTGTGGCGTACTGTTGGCCGCCGCCGGCGTGGCGGCACCTTTTGCGCCGGTGGAAACGTGGGCGGCGGAATGGATTGGCGACCCCAAGCTGGGCCGGAGCGCGGCGGGCGAAGTCATGGCCGAGGGCGTGGCCGCCGGGGGCATGGTCAGCGCCGGGGGGCGTTATGTGGTGAAATTGCCGGCCGGGTGGAATATTCCATCTTTGGACGCGCGACCGTCGCTCATTTGGGCCCCGGCCAATGTGGAAGCGATCTTCGCGCGGGATGACCGGCAGTTGTTTGTCGCCCTGTGGCGGGAACGCGCCATTGCCACGCCCATTCAAGTGGGGGCATTCGCGGATGCCCGCTTGGCCGGCTGGCGCCGGCAATTGACCGGTTGTCAAGGCATGACCTCAAACCCGCAGGGAAAAGCTGACCGGTATCTCATTTTTGCCCTGGCCGGGGGAGAAATTATTGAGGAATTATGCGTGAGCGACGGGGCGGACGGCGTGTATGTGCTGACCTGTCGCGGCGCCCGCGAAACCGTGCAAACCTTGCGCAAGGAATTGGAGTTTATTTTCAACGGGTTTGCCGTGTCGGCGTCCCTGCCGCCGCGGAATCCGCCCCCCAAGCCGTGACCCGGCGACGAGTGTCGGAGGAAACCATCTGACATGTCGGACCGGTCGGAAAGTCTCGGATAGTCCGTTTTTGCGCCCTAATTGGGGTATAGTAGGGGGCATTCGGAACCTTTGGCTGCCGGTGGCGAAACCGGCGCAACCGGGGCATGCACGTGCGTTCCAAACTTGTTTTTTTTCTGATTGGGGCGGCGGTTTTGGTGGTGGCGGGGGTGGTGGTCCAGCGTGCTCGGGTCCGGGCGGCGGAGGAACAGAAGAAGCTTGCCCAAACGGCCGTCCAGGCGGTGCCGGTGAGCGTGGGCCACGCGGTCCGGGAAGCCGTTCCCTTGGAGGTGCGGACGTTTGGCACCGTGGAGGCCAGTGCAGCGGTCACCCTCATGCCGCAAATTGCCGGCAAGGTGACGGCCGTGCATTTCACGGAGGGGCAGTCCGTCAGGAAGGATGATCTGCTGTTCACCCTCGATCCCCGCCCGCAGCAGGCGGCGTTAAAGGAGGCGGAAGCCCAGCTCGCCAAGTCACGCGTGGAGCAGGCCAATGCGGAAAAAGAGGCCGCCCGCCAGTCGACGTTGTTCCAAAAAGGGATGTCCGCCCAGGACGCCTGCGATCAGGCCCGCACCACGGCCGATGCCCTGGCCGCCACGGTGCGCGCCGGCGAGGCCACGGTGGAAACCGCCCGGCTGATGCTCGACTACTGCTCCATTCGCGCCCCTTTCGACGGCCGGACTGGCGCCCGGTTGGTGGACCCCGGCAACGTGGTCAAAGCCAATGAGACGGAACTCACCACCCTTCACCAACTGCAGCCGATCCGCATTGTTTTTTCCGTGCCCCAACAATGGCTGGGCCTGGTTTTGGAGAACCAGGGAAAGGCGCCGTTAAGCGTCCGGGCGGTCATTCCGCCCGAAACGGTGGCGAGTGAAACCGGCGCCTTGAGTTTTGTGGACAATGAAGTGGACCGTGTCACCGGCGCGGTCCGGCTGAAAGCCACGTTTGCCAATGACCGCCTGCGGTTGTGGCCGGGGCAGTTTGTGGAAGTGGTGCTGACCGTGATGACCGAGGCGGATGCCCTGGTCATTCCCGCCGCCGCCGTGCAGACCGGGCAGAACGGGGCGTTCGTCTATCGGGTCCGCCCGGACCAGACGGTGGAGGCGCGGCCGGTCCGGGTCCGCCGCCACTATCAGGAAAAAGAGTTGATTGACTCGGGCTTGTCGGTTGGCGACACGGTGGTTACCGACGGCCAGTCCCGATTGGCGGCGGACCGCCGGGTTGTCCTCACCGCCCCCGTTCAAGCCGGTCCCATCGCCGTTCCGGTCAAACCATGAATCTGGCCGCCCCTTTTATCCGCCGTCCGGTCATGACCTGCCTGGTCATGTTCAGCGTGTTGCTGTTCGGGATCATGGCGTACCTGCGGTTGCCGGTCAGTGATCTGCCGAATGTGGATTTCCCCACGATCACGATTTCGGCCTCGCTGCCAGGCGCCAGTCCAGATACCATGGCGTCGGCGGTGGCCACCGTGCTGGAGCGGCAGCTCTCGACCATTTCCGGCATTGACTCCATGAGTTCGGTCAGCGCCTTGGGCAACACGGAGATCACCCTGCAGTTTACTTTGAACCGTGACATTGATGCCGCCGCCCAAGATGTACAGGCGGCCATCGCCCGCGCCTCGAGGCAGTTGCCCGCCGACATGCCCAGCCCGCCATCCTATGCCAAGGTCAATCCAGCGGACCAGCCGATTCTTCATCTGGTGCTGACCAGCGCGACGGTGCCGCTCGATACCCTCAACGAATACGGGGAAACCCTGATCAGCCAGCGCCTGTCCATGGTGGACGGGATTGCCCAGGTATCCGTTTACGGGTCCCAAAAATATGCGGTGCGCATTCAGGCCGACCCGCGGCGCCTGTTTGCCCGCGGCCTGTCCCTGAACGACGTGAGCGGCGCGGTTCAGAGCGGCAATGTCAATCTGCCCACCGGGATTTTGTATGGACCGCAGCGTGCCTACACGGTCATGGCCAACGGTCAGCTCATGAACGCTGCTGCCTTCCGCCCGTTGATCGTGGCCAAGAATGGCGACACCACCGTGCGCCTGGCGGATGTGGCCGAGGTGAAGGATGGCGTGGAGAATAACAAGGTTGCGGCCTGGTACGGTCACGACGGTGGCCTGCAGCGCGCCATCGTGCTGGCGGTCCAACGCCAGCCCGGCGTGAATACGGTCGAGGTGGCGAACCGGGTCAAGGCCTTGCTGCCCGTCCTGAGCGCCCAACTGCCGCCGGCCGTCAAGTTGGATGTCTTGTACGACCGCAGCCTGCCGATCCGCGCCTCCGCCGCAGACGCCCAGTTCACCCTGCTGCTTACCCTGGGTTTGGTGGTACTGGTGATTTTTGTCTTTCTGCGCACGCTGTCGGCCACCGTCATTCCCAGCCTGGCCCTGCCGATGTCGATCATTGGCACCTTTGCGGTCATGTACCTGCTGGACTACAGCTTGGACAACCTGTCCCTGATGGCGCTGACCCTGGCCATCGGTTTCGTGGTCGATGATGCCATCGTCATGCTCGAGAACATCGTCCGGCACATGGAGATGGGCAAGGACCGTCTCACGGCGGCCCTGGACGGCTCCCGCGAGGTCGGCTTTACCATTGTGTCCATGACCCTGTCGCTGACGGCGGTGTTTATTCCGGTGCTGTTCATGGGGGGGCTGGTCGGACGGCTGTTCCGTGAATTCTCCGTCACCATCGGCGTGGCGGTCTTGATCTCGGGCGCGATTTCCCTGACCCTGACGCCGATGTTGTGCAGCCGGTGGCTGCGGCCGCCGGGGGCCGTCCGTCATGGGCGCCTGGGGGTTTGGCTCGAACGCCTGTTCGCCGGTGCTCTGACGGGTTATGAGCGTTCCCTGCGGCTGGCCTTGAAGCACCGGCGGTTCGTCATGCTCTTCTCGCTCGCCGTGCTGGGCGTCATGGGCTGGCTGTATCATGTGGTGCAGAAGGGATTCCTGCCCAGCGAGGATCAGGACCGGCTGTCCATCAGGACCGAGGCGGCGGAGGACATTTCCTTTGACGCCATGGTGGCGCACCAGCAAGCCTTGGCCGCGCTGCTGCTGAAAGAGGACGCCGTGGCCGCCTTCATGTCGTCCGCGGGCGCCCGTGGCGCCAATGGCGGCAACAACGGCCGTTTCTTTATTCGTCTGAAACCGCGCGGCGAACGCCGTTTGGGGGCTGACGCCCTGATCCAAAAGCTGCGCCCGGTCATGAATAGCGTGCCGGGCATCCGTTCCTATATCACCAATCCCGCCGGGCTCCAGATCGGTGGCCGTTCCTCCAAAAGCCAGTACCAGTACACCCTCGCCGGGCCTGATTTGGGCGAACTCATCCCTCTATCCGGAAAAATGATGGATGGAATGGCCGCCATTCCCGGGTTGCTGGACATCACCAGTGACCTGCAACTCAAGAACCGTCAGGTGGCCGTGGAGATCAATCGCGACTTGGCCGCCACTCTCGGCGTCACGGTCGAGCAGGTTGAGACCGCGCTGCTCAATGCCTATGGCTCCCGGCAGATTTCCACGATCTTCGCGCCCCAGAACCAGTATCAGGTGATCTTGGAAGTCACGCCCGAGTACCAGGCCAATCCGGCCATCTTGGATTTGCTGTACGTGCGTTCGACATCAGGGCGCCTGGTGCCGGTCAAGGCATTGGCCACCGTGCGGGAGACGGTCGGCCCGTTGACCATCAGCCATGCCGGCCAGTTGCCGGCGGTGACCCTGTCCTTCAACCTGCGGCCCGGCGTGGCCATCGGCGATGCGGTGGGCCTGATCAATGCGCTGGCGCAACGGCAGTTGCCGGCCACCATTTCTGGCACTTTTCAAGGTCAGGCCCAGGCGTTCCAAGATTCCCTTAAGGGAATGAATCTGTTGCTGATCCTGGCCGTTTTGGTGATTTATATCGTGCTCGGCATCCTCTATGAGGATTTCCTTCACCCCATCACCATTCTGACGGCCCTGCCGTTTGCCGGTGCCGGCGCCCTGCTGGCGCTTGTCCTGTTCAACGCCGAACTGTCGTTGTACGCCTTTGTTGGCATTATTATGTTAATCGGTTTAGTCAAGAAGAACGGTATCATGATGGTCGACTTTGCGATCACCGCGCGCCGTGCCGGCGCCACCCCCGAGGACGCCATTTTTCAGGCGTGCAGCATCCGCTTCCGGCCGATCATGATGACGACCATGGCCGCGCTCATGGGTGGGCTGCCCATTGCCCTTGGCCTGGGCGCCGGCGGTGAGGCGCGGCAGCCGTTGGGGCTGGCGGTGGTGGGCGGCCTTCTGGTCTCCCAGTCCCTGACCTTGTATGTCACGCCGGTCTTTTATGTGTACATGGAAAAAGTCCTGGAGTGGCGCCGCCGGCGGCGCCACTATAGAGAAAGCGAAAATGCCCCAAGATAACCAGTGCGGTTTCCCTGGCGGGAGTAAGCATTCTGGGAGTTCTGGGAGCAATGGGAGTACTGGGAATAATGGGAGTTAATGCCCACACTCCCATCATTTCCATAGCTCCCAGTACTCCCAGAACTCCCATGTCCCATAAACTACCAGCACTCTCCAAATTACTCCCCCAACCCTTCGAGTGAGCCAAGCAACATGGGATGTGGCATCTCCTCAATTTTATTTTTACGGCGGACTCCGCGGCGTGGCGTGTGCCCGTGCCGTGGCCGCCTGTCGTCCTGGGTAGCGTTGCTGGCAACGGGTTTGCTGGCGGTGTCGGGCCCGGTGCCGGCCGCCGCCGCGCCCCCGATACTGGACCTAAGTCTGCGGCAGGCGGTGCTGATGGCCGTCGAGAACAACCCCGCCCTGGCGGTTCAACGTCTTGATATTCCCATCGTTCGCACCTACGAGGACGATCAGCGGGCCGTGTTTGATCCGGTGTTCAACGCCGCGGCGGTCCGCCGCCAACAGCGTGCTCCCGGCGCGACCGAAGGCGTCGGCGAATACGATCTCTCCACCGCCCGCACCACGACCACCGCCGTTGACGCCACCTTGAGCCAGTACTTGCCGACCGGCACCCGGTTTGCCTTGGAAGCCGGCACCGTGGAAGGTCCCGCGTATCTCCCCTCCGCGTACCATGCCTCTCGCGCCGGGCTGACGGTGTCCCAGGCGCTGCTCCAGGGCTTCGGCATCGATGTCAACCTGGCCAGCCTGCGTCAGGCGCGGCTGGACACACGCATCTCCGAATACGAGTTCCGCGCCTATGCCTCCGCGTTTCTGCAACAGGTTGAAGAAGCCTGCTGGGACTATACCCTGGCCGTGCGGCAGATCGAGATTGTGGACCAATCCCTCAAGCTGGCCCGCGAGCAGCTCACCGAAACCGAGGAACGTATCCAGGTCGGCAAACTGGCCCGGATCGAGCGGGTCGCCGCCGAGGTTGAGGTGGCGCAACGGCTGGAAAACCAAATCAATGCCCGCAGCAATCTGGCCAATATCTGCCTGCTGCTGATCCGCCTGCTCAATCCCGGCGGGCCGAATCCTTGGGCGGACACGGTGACGATCCGCACCCCGGACGACACCACTCCGCCCGCGCCTGATCCGCTGGAACAGCACGCGGCGGTCGCCCTCCGTCTGCGCCCTGAAATCAACCAGGCCAAGCTTCAAATCCAGCGTCAGGTCTTGGAAGTGGTCAAGACGCAAAACGGCCTGCTGCCCAAAATGGATGCGTTTCTTACGTTGGGCAAGACCGGATACGCCGACTCGTTCACCGGGTCCGTGCATGGCGAGCAGGGGAACGGCTATGACCTTGCCGCCGGTCTCACCCTGCAATACCCCATCTTCAACCGGCAGGCCGAGGCGGACCACCGGCGCGCCAAGCTGGCGCGCGCCCAAGCCAACGAGGCGTTGGTCAATCTCACCCAGTTGGTGCAGGTGGATGTGCGCACCGCTTATGTCGAGGTTCAGCGCGCCAATGCCCAGCTTGAGGCCACCCGCCAGACCCGCCGTTTGCAGGAGGAAAACCTGCGGGCCGAGCAGGAAAAATTCCGCAACGGCAAGTCCACCAGTCTGCTGGTCGGGCAAGTCCAGCGGGATCTGCTGCAAAGCCAGATCATGGAAGCCCGGACCCGCGCCGATTGTTTTAAAGCCCTGGTCCGGCTGTTCCGCATGGACGGCTCCCTGTTGAGCCGTCGCGGCCTGGTCGTCCCGGGGGACACGCCGATTTCAGATCCGCAAGGGTAACGGCGTTTTCACCCCAACCCGGCATAGCCGGAACCAAAATAACGTTATTTCACTACAGAGGACACAGAGGGCACAGAGATGCGAGACTGGATGGTGCCGAAAAACCGAGTCGCCACCTGGTATTTTCCTCTGTGTTCTCTGTGCCCTCTGTGGTAAAATCTTGCGCATCTTACAACAGATTTCACTCGTAAGGTACGAAAAAGGGGGTTCCCAACATCGTGGTCACGGAGAGATCAGGAAGATCGGGTCGTGATTGGCGGGCAGGGGGAGCGGCATGCCGGGCGCCACGGTTACCGTTCAGGAAGCATCCTTATTAGCCCTCGTTCCATTTCCAGAGCTCATCTCAACCAATTGATCGGCGGCACCTCCAACGGTATCCCGCCGGCCCGCAGGGACGCCGTGGCCTGGCATCCGGCGGCCGGCGGTCGCGCAGTCGCACTAGGCCGGCAATGATTTCGGGAAACTCCGGACGGCAGTTGAATGAATACTGCTTGCCCTTGCCCGGCCCCGACAAGTTGAGGCCCAGCGACACGCCGAAGCGGCGTGAGGACACCGGGCGTGCCGCAGCGCGGCATCCTTCCGCAGGCATGGCAGCACGCCCCAGGGTGCTGGGCAGCGGCAGCAGGGAAGGGAACGCCTCCCAACATGGAACGGGAAAGACCGCACGCGATTATCTTTTTCTGGCCAGATCGATGGACATTACCGAACTGGTCGGAACGAAGAGGTCCAGTCCGGCCCGCGGCCCGTGAAGCGTACCCCGGCGGTCAAGGGCAAAGTCCTGGTGCTCGTCGAGCACCCTGGTTTCGAAGGCATACTCCCCGGCATCGAGACCGGTCAGTTCCAGTCGCCAGTCGGCTTCAAGTGATTTCTGGTTGGCAATCAATAGGTTGCGTTTTTGGTGGTCGGCCGACTCCGTCGCGAGCACGGTCAGTTCGTCTCCGTTTCCCTTGACCGCGCCGACCAGCCGGCGCGGCGTTTCCTCAAGCAGACGGTTGAAAAGGGTGAAGACATGGAAGGGCTTGCCCGGCGCCCCGTCAGAGGTGAAGAGGCCGAAGCGTCCGCAACTGGCATCGTAGAAATTGACGACATCGACGGGGGCGTCCTGCAACTGGGTGAGTGCGGCGGCGACAAGGGCGGCGGTTTCCGGCCCCTTCAATGCACGGGACCAGCGCGCTCCGAGATGGGGCTTGTTGATCTGTGGCGCCCACAGGCCGCCGGTGGGCGCCAAGTTCCATTCGTTGAGATGGCTTTCTACGGCGGAGAGTCCGTAAGTGTCGAGAATTGCGCGGACATCCTTGGCGGAACGGACAAGGTTGGAGGCGACGAGGGGATAAACATGCCAGGAGAGGAAGTCGAGGGGGGCGCCGCTCTGCGTCACCTTATCGAGGAAGAGCTTGACGGTTGGCAGATGGCCCTTAACGTCGATCATGGCGCCGTTGAAGGCGGGGCCGCCGATCTTGATCGCGGGGCAGGCGGCTTTGATGCGCTTGGCGACCCGGACGTAGAAGTCGCAGTACTCTTCATAAGAACCATCCCACATGTTCGGCCCGTTGTCGGGCTCGTTCCAGATCTCCCAGTACCTGATGTTGTGATGGAACCCGTTGGCCCACCCCTCGTTGTAGTGGCGAATGATGTTGATGCAGATGTCGGCCCACTTGTCCGGGTCGGCCGGCGGTTCGGTGTCGTACCTGTAGACCTTGTGGCCTTGGATGCTGACGCCGAGGCGATAGACAATCTGGGCGCCGCAGTCGAGGATGGACTGGAGATAGCCGTCGGTGCGCGCGAACTTGTAGTTGGCGGGGTCGGCGGCGTCGAGATGCTGAAGCGGGAAGATGCAGGGGATGTCCACCACTTCCCGGTAATAGTAGGGGCAGTCATGGAGGCGGACGAAAGGGAACTTCGCCATTTTGAAGTAAGGTGAACAATCAAGTCCCCCGTCCCAGGTCAGGGGACCGAGGTTGACTCCGTTCAGAGCCCTGAGTGCCCCCGCCTCAGCCCCGAAATCGATGGTGACGGTAACCGGTTGCTGCCGCTGCCGCTCCATGGCGGAGGCGATGGCGTCGATCTCCGCTTCCGTCCCGGCGGCGACGCAGAGCTGGAAACCGCCGGTGCCGCTGATTACCCGGACCGCTAGCAGATGCTCGCCGGCGGCCAGTTCCGTTTCCTGGCGGTGGCCGCATGAAGGCAACGCGCTTCCGTTGCCGGTGACGCACAGCGTGTCCAGCAGCGGCCGGCCGTCAACCAGCGCTTCGAACCACCAGTTGGCGCCGATGCCGAAGGCGACCTTTCCGGCCTGCTCCACCGCGAAGGGAATGAAGACCCAGGCGGTCTTGCCTTCCGCCACGCCGCCGAGCAGGGGCGCCAGATCCAATTGCTCGTGAGCCGAGGCCGTGATGGGCGTCAATGTCCGGCCCTTGAACGACAGGGTTGCCGGTGCCTGGCGCGCTGGCGTCGCCTCGATCCGGTCTTCACGGTCCAGCGGACCAAACACCTGCCAGGAATCCGACAGCTTACAGGATACTGACGCGATCATAAAAACTCCGTTTCGTGGTTGTTCGGTTCAATTTTGCGTCGATGTTATGCTTTTATGGGGTATTCAACCCGTCCAAGAAAACCCGTACCTCCTGTGGAAGGGCTTCCTTCCGCCGTTGTCGCAGACCGGACGCAATGACGTTGATTTCCGCCGTCGTCCCGGCAGCCACCCGCAAGCAGAAACCGGCGGAGCCACTGATGACCCGAACCGTCAATAGATGCTCTCCGGCAACCAATTCCATCTCCCGTCGGTGGTCATCGCAGGAAGGGCTGGCATATTTGTTTCCGGTAGCCAAGGTATCCAGCAACGGTTCGCCATCGACAAACGCCTCGAACCACCAGTCGGCGCCAATGCCGAAGGCGACGTTCCCGGTCTGCTCGACGGTGAAGGGAATGAAGACCCAGGCGGTTTTGCCTTCCTCCGCGCCACCAAGCAAAGACGCCAAGTCCAACTGCCACTCATGGGGCGCGATTGCGCGGCGCGGCCAGCGGCGGCCGGCGGCCGTTAAAAATTCCGGCGCTTGGCGCAGTTGCGTCACATCGATTTTGTCTTCACGATCCAACGGACCGAACATTTGCCAAGAGTCCGACAGCTTACATGTCGTTGGCTTAGCCATGCTTCCGCCTTCGGGCGTCGCGTTGTCCGCTTGAGGCTTGGCGTGGCATGGCAGTTTTTCATTTCCGTCATTCCGCCTTGCTGTCCGGCGCGTTGCGGTGCCATGCTGTTTTTCCATCCAACGAGCCACCGCCTCAAAGCGTGCCAACGGCACTTGGAGACCGTCCCCGGGCAAGGCAAGGATGAAATTCGCGCGTCGCAGTCGGGGCGTATAGAGGCGGTCAAGCGCCGCCGGAATGTTTTCGAGAGGCTCCACGAGAAACGTGTTCGAATCGAAAACCCCAATGATAATAGTGTCGTCGCCCCAGGCATCAAGCGCCAACTCCCACGGCGTATTGCCGGTCGGGGGAGGGGTCAGCGCATGAATGCCATCCATGCCGGTCTTTTTGATTTCCGCCAGGATATCCTTTACATGGCCGCACATGTGAAGCATGGCCACCTTGCCGTTGCGGTGCATGATCTCCACGAAATCCCGCTGGTGCGGGCCATTGTAGCGGCGGTAGATGTCTGGACTGATGTAATGGGTGCTGGTGTTTTCACAAAGCGTGATGACCTCGCATGGGTGACGCGCCAAGATCGTGAAGGCTTCAAGCTCCCGCTGGTGCATCAATTCGATCAGGGCCGTCATGTCATCAGGATGGTCGTTCAACAGATAGTAGAAATTTTCAATGCCCATCACATTTTCAAGCAGCAGTGGAATGCAGGACGGCCCCCAGAACCAGGTGGCGATGCCATCTTCGCCGATTTCCCGATCAAGGGCTTGCAAGGCCGGGCGGTCGTCCTGCTCGATGTAGGTGGCGCCTTCCCACATCTCGCGATAGATCCTAACGTCCTGCAGGGTCGCGACGGGATACTTGATCGGATGCACCCCGTCATAGACGGAGAATAACGTCTTCTTGGGGGTCTCCCACAGGATGACCTCACGTCCATTTTCGCAATAGGAGACGCAATTCACCTTGCCGCCCCATTGTTGGGCAGGGGAGCGGAAGGAGCGACCATTCATCAAATGGAAGATGTCGCAGCCGATCCGCCGGCAGAAATCGAAACTTGAAATGCCGCGCCACCCTTCTGGAAGCGCGTCCAACGTCAAATGATCCACCTCGGTGGTCCATGAAAGCCGGTCCGCCGGCCGCTTATGTAGAATGGCGTTAACTCGTTCGCGTCCGTTCATGATTGAATGACTCCCCATTAACTGATGTAAACGACACTTTAAGTCGCGGTTGCGAGAGCCAGGAAAATGCCGGCGGTCCAGCCGAGCATGGGGGGCATGTCGTACTCATTGCCGACCTGGAGGCTGCCATCTTCGGCATTGTATTTTTCCCACAGGTTGCCGGTGTGCTGGAAATTGTCCGCGACTACTTGGCGGAACTTGCCCGCGATGCGGTCGGCGTCTTCCGGGAAGCCCTGGCGGCGCAGGCCGTCCACGGCGATCCAGTGCAGGGGCGCCCAGGCGTTGGGGGCGTCCCATTGGGTGGTGAACGGGCGGGCGCCCGGTTCACAGGTGCAGAGGCCGTAGGCTCGTTCAAACCGGGGCAGGGCGCGGCGAACACCGGCCGCCTGTTCCGGGGTGGCCAAACCGGCCCACAGGGGGTGAAACGTCGCCAGGGACGCGGTTCGACTCCGCCTGTCGTTGACAAAGTCCCAATCCAGGAACAAGCCTTGTTGCTCGTCCCACAAGAAACGGTTCATGAGCTCCCGCCGTGCCGCCGCACGTTGCCTCCAGGGGGTGTTATCACCGCCGAGGATGGCGGCGAAATCCGCAAAAAAAGTTTCGTACAGGTACAGATTGCTGTTGAGGTCGACCGGTGCGAACTCGGCGCACCGGTGCTCGAAGCGTGGGGTCATGTCCCAGCCGGACTCGTATTCGGCATAGGCGTTCAGGCTGCGGCGGAGGCGCTCGTCGTCGTCCTTGGCCGGATCGGCGGCCAAGTGCAGGCGTTCGAGTTGATGTTGCCAGTTTTTTAGCAACGCGGCGCGGTCATCGGGGATGTTGCAGAAATAGCGGTTCAGGCCGCAAGAAGCGGCGCGTTGCTCCATCCAGAAGCGGTATTCGCCTTGGAGGAGGGCGAACGCGGTGGCGAGCCAGGCGCGATCCCCGGTCTGGGCATAGACATCGCGCACCATCATGGCGAGATAGGGCGGCTGGGACTGGTTGAGGTGGATCACGCCGTTGCTATTGGGGACAAACCCAAGGGTACGGACTTCATAAAGCAAGTTGTCCACATTAGCTTTGGCCAAGTCAAGTCGGCCCTGGCGGAGCAGACCCAAATTGGTGAAATACGTGTCCCAATAAAAGAGCGTGTCAAAGCGCCCGGAAGCGCAGGGGACGACATAGGGAAAGGGCAGGGCGCGGACCTGCGGCGTGTCCATCCGGGTTTCGCGGATACAGGCGTCCCAGTTGCGGGCGATGAACGCGGTAATGTCGGAAGGTTCGGGCAGCGGGGATGTCATGTGAAACCTGGAAGAATGAGTTCTCGCGGTTGGGAGGCAAATACGGATTGGCCGAGACACGGCATTAGCGTATCCAAAGACTGCCGTATTGAGTTGGATCTTTTTCATCCACAATGCCGTTGAACAGGCTGCGAACGTGTCGGCCAGGCGTGTCATCTTGGTCGTTGACCACGAGCGCAAAACCGATCTTGGAGCCGCCAGGGGGTGCTTTGTCCGTTCCGAGCACTGCCCAAGGGAAACACACGTCATAGATGGTTTGATTCCCTTCCCGTTTGACTTGGGCTTTAACTCGATTTTCCCGACTATTGTCTGGCAGTTCTTTAAAATAGGACACCCAGCGCCAGACCATGGGGCCATCAGCACCCAAGGCAATGCCATACTCGAACACGCGGAAATGTCCGTTGTAACCGCCAATATTGGGTTGCCACGGTTGCTCGCGGTCCAGGTCAAAGGCCACTTGAATACTGTCTTCCGTCCACATTTCGCCGGGATTTTGGGTTTGGCGATGCGACCGGTCGGATACAGTCAGGCGAAGCATCAGTCCATCCTGGTTGTAGCCCAGGCGCAAAAGGGTGGGGCCGTCAAGGGAGGGTTGGTTCGCTGTAATATCCATGGGAGGAGGTGGTGATGCCCATGACGTGATGTCCATGGCTGGAATGAGGTTCCAATTGCGTTGGGAAAGCGGGAGGCAGGGAATGAGCGTGAGGTCGAGGGGGACCTGGCACTCGATTGGAACGGCGCCACCTATTACTTTCATAACTACTTTACCACGATACCGTTTCGCGGGTTTTATGTTGGCCAATGGCAGGTTCAGCAAGGCGCTCTTCTTGGGGGCGATCCTGATCTCCTGGCTGGCGGCTTGCGGAGTGGCTTCGAACGCCACCGTGCCCTTGACTTTAATGGGAATATTCAAGCCGGAAGTTACCGTTAACTGCACGGATGGAAATGGGGCGCTGATGGGCCAGACGATTTCCGGCGTATCATGTTCCAGCAATTTATTCAGGCGGATGTTGACGTACTGAAGGCGGCCTTTTGACTCGCCAATAGCCATGTATGGCCCGGTGGCGGCCGTGTCTTTTAAGTGCAGTCGCGTTCCTGATACTGTGGCGGCGGAGGAAACCCAAAGGGGAACCCATGGGAGGTCGATTTTTTCTTCCGGTGTCACGTCCATGCTTCCTGCTTGTTTTAGGTCATACCACCGCTTGCCTGGGAGTTCCACAAAAAACGGCGACGGTCCGGCCATGAAGATGCCGTCTTTGGCCGGCGAGATGGGGCGGCCCATCATATCTCGCGCTGCCAGCCAGGGGGGGGGCAGAAAAACACGCTGTTCTCCAGCGATATCCCAGATGGCCGCCAGCGTGCTGTTGGGTTTCCGGAAAAGGACGAGATAGGTCGTTGGGGTAAGCCGCAGGCAACGCCCAGGCCCCGTGACTCCCGTCAAGCACCGAACGGTATTGGCATACGCCGCATAACTCGGGCGCGGGGTGTTTTCCCAGTTGAGCAACCCATAACCGACGGGGCCCTGCGGGTCGGCCCATCTCATGCAGAACCACTGGATGGCATCAATTTGTTCCGCGGCAAGCAAGATCAGGGAACGGCTGCAATACCGGGCCTGGGTCAATGGGGATACTGGTTTCTGCCAGTCCGGCGGCGGGAGTGTCCAACCATACTCGGTGATAAAGATGGGCAGGTTGCTCTTGTTGATCGAACCCAAAAACTTTTTCAGGTCACGGATGTTTTGGATGAAGTCCCCTTCCGGCCCGGTGGCCGGGACATAATTGTGAATTGATAAGCCATCCAGATAGTTAAACAATCCTAGGTCGGCAAGCCGTTTCAAGTCGTTGACACGGATCGTGGCGAGGCTTGGCCCGATCACCTTGGTGGCCGGGCTAGCTTTTCTTACGGCTTCCGCCATGTCCTTGTGATAAGCGACCAATTCCGACCAGGGACCTTTCCAGCCGTCTGGCTCATTGGCGACTTCCACATACTCGATCGGCCGGCGCGATATGTTCCGAACCACGTATTCCACCAGCTTCTTGAACTGCCCGCGGTCTTTCATCCGGCACATGTCAAAGGCATTGGGGGGGCTGCTGCCGTTCTTCCGGTCTTGAAGCCAGGAGGGTTGCGGCCACAGGCAGTAAATCGAAGTGTGATCGGGGTCTACGTCCCATATGGTTGCTGTCCGTTTCGACTTGAATCCTTCAGCGGCGGCCTGTTTAAATTCCTCTTCGTCTAAGCTGACATGGCGGCGGTCCCAGCGGGCGCCTGCGGCCAGGAAGGGATCCCCTCCTCCCGACATCCCGAATGGAGAACGCATGCGTTCTCCATTTGGAATCGACGGGCCGACCACGGCGACGGGAAGGTCGGATTCGAACCGCACGCCGTCTTGGTAGGTGGCGCGGGCCTGTAGGCGATAGAAACCGCGCGTCGGGAGGGTGATGTTGATCCGCGGTTGTTTCGGCGTGATGGGAATGGTCAGCCGCTGGACGTTTTCCTCGTCATAAGCCACGATTTCTCCAGCGAACAATCGTTCCGGGGCCGACACGACATAATCCAGCGAAATGCGTTCTGCGGTGAAAATAGGGTTCGGACGAGGGCTGTCCAGATACAGGCCGCGATCCAAAAGTTCCACTGAAATGTCATCAAACCAGACCTGTCCTTGTCCGTCGGGACAGGACGCCGCCAGATACAAATCCAGTGAGCGGACGTCCGCATCAACAAACCCTTCCACGCAGGCTTCCGTCCAGCCGGTGGTCACGGGCAAGGTGGCATACGTACTGTTCAGGTGGTGGAGCAACCACTGTGGTTCCTTATTGCCGTGAAATTGCTTGATCATGCTTAGCTTCACATTGCCATTGGGCACGTTGCGGCATTTCACAAACAGCTTGATGCGGACTAAACGCGTCCACGGTTCTTTCACCGCTGGCAATTGGATGCCGGTATGGGGGCTGCCGCCATTTTTGTTCAAGTTCAGGACAACACAACTTTTTCCACTATGGGCGGCGGTAGGATCAATGGCTGCAAGGGTTGGGTTGCCGATCCAACCCGCCAGCGTTCCCGATTCAAAATCGAATTTGGCCAAGACTTGACTGTCCGGTGGCGGCGATGCGGCAGACGAGAGAGCAAGGCTGATGCCGCCGAAGAAAAGCGGCAGGACGCACCGGGTTATCCGGTTAGCCGCAGAAATGCCCGTGGAAAAGGGTAGGTGTGTCGTCATGTTGGTGCTCATTTATTGGAGGTTGCCGGCGCTGCCGAAATAGTCCATATACCCCGTTTGGGTACGGGTGGTTTGGGCGGACAGCCATTCGACATGCCAGTCCGCGAAAACCGTGTTGGCGCCGCCATGGTGCCGGTTGCCTGGAAAATAGCCGGACGAACTATTGGGATCCAAGATCAAGCCATCGAAAACCCCATTGCCGTCGGAATCGCAGACCACGCCCAAATGCGATGGCCGGATGACCTGGGAGTAGCGAACGCGCACAACAACAGGCGAGTGGGTTCCCAGGGTTGCATACGGGTAGCTGTATGAGAGGTTGTGAAAAGCGAAACCACTGGCGCTGCGATCCGCGGAGGGGCAGAAAAAGGTCGCCGGACCACCCTGAATTTGCGCCGCGGCGGGCGGCGGATAGGCATTATCGGCAAGCAGGGCGGTCTGAGCTTGCGAACAGCCCAATTTTTCCGCCACCAAGCCACTCCAATTGGGCACCCAAAATGCATACGGGAAATAACCCGGCCCGAGAGCGTAGCTGTTAGGGGCGCCGGGCGGTGGCCCCTCCTCAATCACCGTGAACATCCCCATCCCGATCTGTTTCAGGTTGTTGACGCAGGCGACCGATCTGGCGCTCTCGCGTGCCTTGCCCATGGCGGGAAGCAGCAGCGCGGCTAAAATGGCGATGATCGCAATCACCACCAACAGTTCGATCAAGGTAAAGAGATTTTTTCTCTGCTGCCTTTGGTCTTGGATAACTATGGTGCGCATAAGCATCCTCTGTGATGGCTTAGTTGAACCGTAAAGCCGTTATTGAGACACCGCACTGCTGATAAAAAATACCGGATCGTGATTTTCCGGCAGGGGGATCGCCTGGCCGGGGCTGAGACTAAGGATCGTCTCTTCCCCATATAATCCGATTTGTTGAAGCCTCTGGGGGGAACCGAGGGGGAGTTTGACGGCCGTGACCTTGGCCTGCTCCGTGGTCCATGCGGCATAGATGATAGTGTCATCCTTGGTGAAGGAATAGAGATAGACGTCCTTGGGATAATCCGAGACCCTGGCCAACGGCTTACTTCCGGCCAGTATGGCGGCGGTGGTCGCGTAGGCTCCGACCACTGGGCGAAACCGGTGTTTTCCCGGCAATACCTGTTGTGATGGATAAAAAATGCAATAATCCGTGTTATAACCAAACGAAAATAAGCAGTCGGCCTTGGTTTTCGTGAGGTCTTTATAGGCTTGCATGATGATCATATGCCTGGCGGTCCAACGGGCTTTGTCGTCATCGGACGTTTGCGACGATGCCCAGCCGTATTCGGTCCAGAACAGAGGCTGATTTTGGGCTCCACGTTTGTCCATGGCCTTTCTGGCCCCCAGAATTTGCGGAACCAGTCCCGGTTCCGGAGGGCGTTTGCAGACCCACCCCTCCTTTTCGAACCCTTCGCAATACGGATGTCCGCTCATGGCATCCTGGTAATTCAAGACGCTGTCGGGATCGGTCAACCATAGGTCGAACCAATCGGCCGGTGCCCCCGCGTAACAGCCGCCGATCAAGCGGGCATTGGGGTTGCCTTTTTTCAAACCGCGGTATTGCTCACGTTGGATTTGCTTCGCTTTGGCGGCCACGGCAAGATAAAACCACGGTTGCATTTCAAACGCCGCACCGTTGTTGGGTTCATTCCAGGTTTGGAACCAAGTGACGTAGTCCTTCAAAACGGCGGCGGCTTGTTCGTTGAAAGTGATCCAATGAGGATAGAATTTAGGTTCGGGCGGCGCCGCCGCACTTTTTCCGCCGTTTGCCCAACCCGGTGCTGTATCGATCAGGACAATCGGCTCGATCCCATTTTCACGATAACGCTTAAGATATTCGGCGTTAGGAGGTTGAATCGGTTCCTTCGGGCCGGACTGGTTCCAGGCCCAATGATAGTTTCCCACCGCCCACTTGACTCCCATCCGTTTGGCGACGTCAAATTCCACCCCGAAAGCCCCAAAAATGCTCGTTTCAGAGGTGACGCGGGAATCTTGGTGGCGAAGGATCACCAGATCCTGACAGTCCAATGGCCTTGTCCGGTCAGCGGCATCGAAAACTTTTAGGGTATAATAACCTGCCTGCGTGTTGTCCAAGTCGATTTTCGCCGGCCCCACAAGGATCGGAATTTCGGCTTTCCTGCACACATCGCCGTTTCGTCGCGCCAGGATCCAGAAACATCCCCGCGGTCCAGGGGTTCCGGTCGGGCTGACGGTAAATGATATTTTTTCCCCCACCGACCACAACGGTTCATCGCGGCCAAACCGCAGGGTCAGGCCGTAGGCATTCGCCAGCATGGGTTCCACTTTAACCTGATCGAGAATTAAACGATTCGCCGCCGTTCCGTCGCGCGTGACCGCCACATAAAAGGTGTTCACTCCAGAAGGGATCTCGACGCGAACATCCCCGGTTTCTCCAGTCGTCGGAAAATACGATTTTTTAAAATCCATAGCATGGTAATCTGTGAACCCTGCGTAATACGCGCCGCCGCCGACCAGCGTTAAGTTCTTGCCCACCGCCAGGAAGTCATTTTTCCCTTTCGTTCCCAGCGTCTTGCCGCGGGCCGAAACGGTTCCTCCCCGAAAATGGTTTCCAGGTGGGGCCTGGATCTTCCAAATCACCGTTCCCTTATCCCCCTGGTTTTTTCCGCCCAAAATCAGGCGGCCGTCCTCCGTTTGGACAAAGGTTTTCCAATTATCGATCCATGCGCCGACCACGGCATAGCCGTCTTTCGGGAAATCAAGAAGGAACGCCGTCTCATCCAATCGCACCCGGCGCGTTGCCAGCAGACTATTGTGCAGTCCGTCCGGAAAGGATCCCATTGTCCACCCCAGATACAGGGGATTGTCCGCCACCGCCTTGCCTTCGCCCCATAAGAAGGGACTGGCATTATTTTGTCCATTCCCCGACCAAGTTTCCTGCCATCGGCGGCCGCCTTGACGTCCGCCAATGCCGACCTGAAAATCCAAGCCAAACCGATCCCCGGCCTTGACTTCCTTCAGGTTGAAAAAACGCAACGGGATGCGGGCTTCAAGATCATACCCGCCTTTGGCGCAAGGTGTATACCGCACCTCCGCACCGGGAACATTCGGGGTAGCGCCAGCGACAATATTGGCGATTTTACCGGTTACCCCATCCTCGCCGGGACCGATCCCCAGATGAAAGTCCGAGTCCCGGAAAAAACCGATGGGCCGGTCGTCCGGTTGGGAAGTAAAGTAGAATTCGAGACTGTCGCCATCCCATATTTTGGCGGGAAGGCTGGCATTCGTCCCCAAAACGTCCCCCCGCAGGCTCGACATGAGATAAAGCATTTCCCCGGCCACCGCCATGCGGATTTTGGCTTCGAATCCTTGCGCCGGATTTTTTATCTCAATCGCCGGTCCGTACCAGTCGTCCAAGAGGCCATCAACCACGGGCGCCTCCGTCCTGATCGGGATCGACCACTGCTTGTGCTTCAACGTCGGTTCAAAAATCCCGTCGTGCAGACCGGCTAAAAAACGAGCGGACTGTTTTTGCGTGAATGCCTTAACTCCGACCGGAACAACCAGATAGTTCACCGCCCCGGTGGCCAGAAAGTCCGCTTTTCCCGCCATCGGCGCCGTTTCTTTTCCAAAAAGATCGATGCACCGGGTGTTTGGTGGAAGTTCCAGCGAAAACGGTTTCGACGCCGGATAGGCCCAGAACGGGATGACGGTTGTCTGGTCGTCGCCAAAAATCAGGACTGCAAGATTTTTTCCCAGGTCGAACCGGCCCTGAAACGGAAGATTGCGCACGGCGCGGATCAAAACGCCGTAAGCGACAAAGCTCGGCTTGGGCGTGTAATTGCCCCGCATCAAGCCAAACCGTCCGTCCACCTGGCCCCAAAAAGAGACGTCGTCATAGCGGAAAAGCCCAATTCGATCCAAACCGCCCGCCAACTGGAGGAGGGCCGTCCGAACGTTCATCTGTGCCTGTTGAAGTTCGGTGCAACCCGAAATTGTCGGTCCCGTGCAATAGCCGAATTCGGTGGACCAAATTTCCTTGCTTTTACCACCGTTCGTGTCGAGCCAGTGTCGGGCCGACAGGCACGTTTCCAACGTGATCCCCTCCTCCGGCGTATTCCATAATGTCCCCACCGACCACGGATACGGATGTAGAAGAATGTACTCGTAAGCGTCCCGGCCGCCGGATTCGTTGACCCCCTTCACAAAATCAAGATTACTGCCAATCCCCATCTTCGCCCGCGGATTTGCCTCTTTCATACCCCGGTGCGCTGCCATCAGGGCTTTGGTGAAGTTGCCAATCGTCCAAGTTGGCGTCGCGCCCAAGCGTCCCTCCGGTTCGTTCCAAAACTCAAAATGTTCAACGAAATTATTTCCCATCCCGGCTAGTTTTTTATACGCCTTTCCATACGCTTCGGTATCTTGCGGCAACTCGTTCATCCCACTCGGCGGGGCCGAATTCGTCTTGTGCGCAATATTGTTTGACGCATGTTGGGGCATGAGCCGGTATTTTTTATACTCTTCCATCATGGGTTTGATGGAAGCCTCCGTGACTTCCGTAATCTCCTCGCACCAGCCGACAATCCCTCCGCGAGTCCAAGTCGTGCCGAGCAGTTTCGCCCCTTCAAATCCCGAACTTCCCACCTCAAACGGATTGCCGCCTGGGCCAAGTTCCGGCGCCACAGTCATTACGGCCGCGCCCTGATAATCATGCGCCACCTGTGACGCATCCTTTCGCGATGGGCTCTGCACGACGAGTTCGTAATAACCGGGGGTTTCGGGTTTATACCGGACGATGCCGGGGAACGGACTTTCGCCGCGCTTGATGGCGACGCCCTGTGTGTCGAGAATCTTATACGAAAAGGCCGTGAATTCCGCTCCCGGACTGGCCACGGCCCACGTTATTTCCTCACCTGGCCGGTAAACGCCATTCTTTTTCCCTTCCTTGATCACCGTCGCATATTGGACGCTCTTGAGCGCCACTAGCAAGTCCAAGGTGTCTATTGCGGGCATAAACAAGGGCGGCGCAACCGGCCCCTCCGTCACGTCCATATCGGCGATAAAAAACAAACCGCCGTCATCGCCTTTCATCACGACGTGGATGGTGTTGACGCCGTTGGGAACATTGAACGCCATGGAAACCACCGTCCACGGCATCGGGTGGAATGCCACCTCGCCAAGCGATTTTCCATCCCCCATCACCACAAACTTCCCTTCGCCTTTTCCCTGCTGCGATTCCTCCTTTTCTGTCTGATTTTCCGGCCGAAAATTTGCCACATCGACCGTCGTCCCCTTTGGCGCTTTGCCAAAACTCGCCAGGCTGGCCGCGAAGGTATACCGTTTTCCGGCCATGACCGGCTGCATTCCAAAGCGGATCGTCCACGCCAACGGTTCCATCACCTGGACACGAAGGCACGGCGCAAATTCGCGAACCGCGCGAACCACCATCACCTTGGGCTGATCCGGCGTGACGGCAAGGTCCGCGGGAACCAGCCCCGAGGTAATCGCCTCCCGGTCAAAAACGTCCGCGCGTAAACTCGCCATTCCACTACCCAACAACAAGAAACAAAGTCCAATACACCTGAAAAAACGTGGGGATTGCATAAAAAACTCCTATCGGCGTCCTGCGGAACGCCATGGTTGATCGCGGCGGGTTAGCAATGGAGCGACGCTCGGGGCTCGCTCACAGGTCGGACATGGAACGGGGGAACATCTTGGTGCCCCGTGCGGCGTCAGCTGGCACGTCACCGGCCTTCATGTGAGTGGCATGTCCGTCGGCGAACAGCGCATTGAAACCATCGTTATGCCGGCGACTGACGCTGTAAACGACATCGGCGGCACTGCTCCACCAGGCAGTCCAGTAGATTGGCGTTAACTTAACGGCGGCATCTTTGAAATTACCGCCGTCAAAGGTCAGGGCGGTTTGGGCGGGGGTGGAAAGTTGCGAGAATTTGGCGCCCTTGGCGGCGTTGAGGGCGTTGTCAATCCCCGTGACGCCATTGCTCGCGCCGTACGAATTGGTGTAATAGGCGTTGGCTCCAAGCAGGTCGAGTTCGGACACCGACGGACAGGCGAACCGGGTGTTCACAGCGCCCCGGCGCACGACTTTTATGCCTTGGAGAACGACGGAGCCATCGGGGTACGCCCAGGCACCCATGCCGAAACCCCCAACCGTGTCCTCGGCTTCCGGTGCCAAGCCCGCCCAAACCAGGAAGTAGGACCAGTTGAAGCAGTAACCCGAACCGGTGGTGTGCGGAAGCTTGTCATTGTTCTGTTCCGCGAACATGACCATGGCCAACCCGATATTCTTCAGGTTGCCCAGGCATTGCACCGAACGGGCCTGCTCCTTGGCCTTGGCTAGGCTGGGCAACAAGAGGCTGGCCAAGATGGCGATGATCGCAATCACCACCAGCAGTTCAACCAATGTAAAGAGATTTTTTCTCTGTCGTTTCATGGCGTATCCACGTTGGAGCATCGTTGCGCCGGTTAATCTGATAGAAATGTTGATTTCATGGATTGGGTCGGGCGGGGGGAATAAGGTCTCAGTAATGTTCCCAGCGGAAGAGAGACGGCGGAGGTGCTGCGACAGGCAGTCACCTCCACTATCCGCTATAGCGACGTGGCAGTTGAGATGCCACCCCAATGGCAACGTGTCGTCCTATTTTCGCTTCCGCCAATCGTAGGCAAACAGCCCCAGCAAGCCCGAGGCCATCAGCACCAGCGTACCTGGCTCAGGAATTGGTTCGGCAACGAAATCGAGTCGCACTTTGTCGACCAGAACCCAGTTCGCCGATCCCCCCTCCACATAGAACGCTTGAATGGCGACTACAAGGGTCTCACCCAAATGGGCATTGTCGCCTGCAATGGTCACGCTACAGCTGTGGTCTTCAAGAGAACCCCGCGGCAGGTTGGTGCCAAGCCCGCTAACTGAAGCCAAGTCCCATTTGTTGTCAGAACCAAAGAAGAGCGTGTATTTGGCAGGCTTGATGGCCTCAGGAGCGTCGATCCCGAGAGCGACCGTGAGCGTGTAGGTGCCGGCCTCGAGCTTTGAACCCGTCGTAGGATCAGACCGCCAGTAGAGGAGTCCGTCCCCTGCGGCCGCGCCTATGTCGATCGCCGCCACGTTTGCTCCGTTACCGCCCTCCGGGGTCCCGTCTCCGGTCGCGCCGGTGAAATCGGTGCCGAGTGGGTTCCAGGCGGCAATCCAATTCCCAGACTTATCATCAGTCGCCCAACCGGCCGGCGCGCCAGCCGTAGCGGCATTGTCGACCAGTGACTCGTCATCGAAGCCCGCGTTGTTGACGGTGATCAACGCAGCGGAGGCGGATTCTGCCAACAGTGACCCGACGATCGCCAAGGCGATACCGATGCACCAAGACAGGTTGTTGAGCGTTTTTATCTGAGTTTTCATTTTACCGTTTTTCCTTGCTGGTTTACTGGTTTTGGGGGATTGATGATGCCGGGACTGTTTACTGCTTGGTTAGGGGGGCCTCCTTTCTGGTGCATTTTCTCCGTTGCTGGATCGTGCGATCTCGGAACGAGGCGCGGATCTCCAGTTGGGCGGTCAGAACCTCGCGTCGGGGCGGCAACTTCGGATTGGCCATGCGCTCCTTGAGCAGCCGCCAGCCGGCAGCGCACAATTCCGGGATCGGCTGGATTACCGTGGTCAGCGGGGTT
>CAITYL010000053.1 GCA_903896595.1 uncultured Lentisphaerota bacterium | reverse complement strand
GGGGCCGTACGGTTCGCGGCGTACCTCCGGCACGCCTTTTTTGATTTACTGGACCAGGGGCTGAAGCCCCTGCCTATTGTCGTTCAGTCCCTACGGGACGAAAGCCGCCAAAAACCTCCGTAGTTGTGCCAAACTCCAGGCGTCAGCCGGGAACCCGGCTGATGCTTTGCAGTGTCGCCGGCTTGACGGCGCTTTCATAGCCCGACTATTTCACCCGCCCAGTTCGACCAGGCGCCGGCGATAGTGCAGGTAATTCGTGTAGGGGACTTCGGGGGGCGTGCCGTGGTCAATGGTCGGGATGTAGCCGCCGCGGGCGCGCATCGCCGGCACGATCCGCTCCACCATGGCGTCAATCTCCCGCGTGCCCTTGGCCAGGACCCGCTTGTCCATGCCGCCGGACAGGATCAAGTCGGGATATTCCCGGCCGGTGCGCACCACGTCACAGTTGGAGGCGACCTCAAACGGCCCCAGCATCTCCATGCCGACGGCCTCGCGGTAGAGCGGAATGACCGGGTCGCAAAAGCCGTCCGTGTCCACCTGGATGTACAGGTGGCGTTGCGGGTCGAGCTGCCGCGCCCTGACCTTGGCGATCAATTGCCGGTAATAGGGAAACAGGAACTCATTGATCATTTCCGGACTGATCAGGGACCCATGGTTGTAGCAGATATCCTCGGCCAGGAAAAGCTCGTCCAAGGTGACGTGCCGCTGGTGTTCGGCAATCACGGCGTCCGCCAGCTGGAGCCAGGCCTGCATGCAATCATGGATGACCTCCGGATGATCATAAAACATGAACAGCAGATCGCCGGGCCCGATCAGGCTGCGCAGGTACATGTAGCCGCCGATCAGCCCCTGTGAGATTAGGAGTCCCTGGGCTGCCGCGGCCTTGGCCTGGGCCATCCGTTCGTCCAGGCCGGCAAAGCGTCCCGGCGCCGCCGGGTCCAGCCGCCACTTCACGTCGTCACCCCAGCTTTTCAGGTCCCGGACCGGATGCCCGATGTATTCCGGCATGAAACCGCAGCGGCGGTTTTTGAAAAACAGCACGTCCCGGCCGGCCGCATCCCGGACGACCTCGGTGTCGCCCCGGTCCTCGATCAGTTTCTCTTCAAAGGCGGGCACAAAGGCCGCTTCGCACCAGCCGAGCTGGCCCAGGCCGTGAACGCTGGGCGGGTCCAGTTGGAACAGTTCCTCCCACGGCGCTTCCGGCGGCATGCCCTCGCCTTGCCAGCGCTCCAGGGTGTCCGGCATCAGCCAGAACTCCTTGCGGAATAATGGCGCTCCGGGGATCCGCGCATAGGCGTCGCGCAGCTTGCGGGCGCCTGGCGTCATCTGCTCGCGCGGCACCAGGGCGCGGATGCCATCGGCGGTGGCGGGGGGTGGCGGCATGGGGGAAGACTCCTTATTCAGGCGGTTGGGTGTCAGGTGTCAAAAAACGCGCGGCCCCATTCCGGTCCTCAACGTCCTCTAGGTCTTCAAGGTCCTCGCGGTCCTCCAATGGCAGGGGGAAAGAAGACATTGAGGACATAGGGGACCTAGACGACACCGAGGACAGGGATGTGGCCATAAAGTTTACATATTAACAAAAATCTATCATAATTTATTTTTACTGGAATAGCAAAATTACTCTTTTTCATATATCTTTCTATTATTATGCGGCAGGATAATGCGCAAAACTCACACGATGCCACCGTCCAAACACTGACCGTGCATTCGATCTGGCATGTGGACGCCGATGCCAGCTACGATGTGACGGTCGGCCCCTGGCATTGGCGGCGCCTGGTCGCCATTCGGACGCTGGCGGGGGAGGGCGAGCTGACGTTCAGCCATGACGTCACCGTCACGGCGGCGGCCAAGAGCCTGGTGCTGACTTCCGGCACCGGGCTGCGCCGCTATCGCTGCCTGGGCCCGCGCTGGCATTTTTGGTGGCTGGAACTGGACGTCCCGGTGCCCGTGGCGCTCCCGGTCCAGCAGGCGCTGGCTATTCCGGCGGTGGCGGCGGAGAAGCGGCTGCTTCGCCTTGCCTTTGCCGCCCTTCGTCAGGACCAGCCGGCGCGGGCCAGCGTGGCGGCCGCCGCCAGCCAGTTGCTGGTGCACTTGTGGCAGGCGCAGTGGGACGGCACCCAGCATGCCTCGCACCAGCAGACCCTCGTGGACCGGGTGATTGAACTCATGCACCGGCACCTGGGCGCCAAAGGCCGATTGACCGTCGGCGACATGGCGGCGGCGGCCCGGCTCAGTGTGCCCCATTTCCACCGGATTTTTCATGCCCTGACCGGCCAGGCGCCCAAACCGTTCTATGACGGTCTCCGGCTCGACCGTGCCCGGCAGCTGTTGTCACAGCGCCAGCTCAATGTCAGCGAGACCGCGGCAACCCTGGGCTTTTCCAGCCCGTTTCACTTCAGCCGCGCCTACAAAAAACGCTTCGGCGTCACCCCCTCCCACGTCATCCATCCCCCTGGCATATGACAAGTTTGTCGGTTGGGAACCCCCTTTTGAGGAAAGGCGGTTCCCAAACCCTCCGTCAAACCTTTTTGTGCCTTTTGCGGATTCCGCAGACCGCTTGTGAGCGACTGGCCATGATTGGGACTGCGGGGCGGCCTGCGGAATCCGCAAAAACGTACAAAAGTTTTGGGAAGGGGTTTGGGGAGCACCCTTTTTCAAAAGGGTGGCCCCAACATTATGAATAATTCAGGCTAGGCGACATCCCAGGCGAGGAGGCGGACGGTGTCGGCGCCAGCCGGATGCCGTGGCGCTGGCGGTGAGCGGCGGCCGGCGGTGGACAGCACGAGCTGCGGAACCACTCCGTGAACTGAGGGGAATCGGTCAAGCGGGAACATCGTGACGGGTGAATGGTGATGGCCGCCGCGTCCTCGTTGTCCTCAAGGTCCTCTCGGGGCCAATGTCCTCCATGTCCTCGGCGGCGGCAGCTTGGCCGTTATTGGCGGGGCGGGCGGGGCGAGGACGTTGAGGACAACGGAGGGGACGCCCCGTACGGGTACCCATTGGCGCCCGTCTCATAAACTTTCAAGCCCGCCATTTTTATTGAAGCCCAAGACAAACCCGCTGTCCTTGAACACCGTGCCGCGCGCCCCGGCGCCCAGCGCATGGCCGTCATAGAAGACGCCATTGGTTTGAGAGCGGTGCCGCTCAAGGCACAGCCCGGGGCCGTTGGCGCCGGGGCTGGCCCCCACGCAAAAGGCCTGGCGCAAGAGGTTTTCAGACTTCGCCGCAGCCCCCCACAGACTGTCAACCACAAAAAAATATTTCGCGGGCAGTTTCAGGCGTTCCAATTTTCGCACATACGGGCCTGCCAACACGCCTGAGTCATCCTCCGGAAACTCCTCATTTTGGGCGGGGGTGAAGGCGGCGGCGGTGCAGGTTAAAACCCCATAGGTGTAGTAGTGTCCCATCGTCAAAAAAGCGTAACCGGCGGGCGGCGGATTGGTGGGACAAATAAAGACCCCGCTGTTTTGGCCGCTATAGTCGAGGTAAAGCGCATCCGACCAGCCCTGTTCACAGACGCCGGGCATGATCGCATTTTTCGTGGCTTGCGCATATTGAAACACCCAGCCGTCGTGGTCGCCGGCGTATAATTGCATGAGCAGCCCGCATTGCTTGAGGTTGTTGAGGCAGGCGGCGCCCCGCGCCGACTCCCGGGCGGCGGACAGTGATGGCAACAACATCGCCGCCAGGATGGCGATAATCGCGATCACGACGAGAAGCTCGATCAGGGTGAACCCCCTGGTGTGGGGTGGCCGGCGGTATTTCATTTCAGTCATTTCAACGTCTCCAGCTCCTGAATCCGGGAAATCCGAAACCCATTCCGCCGGTTAATTCGCTTTCACCAAGACCGTTAATTCACCCCAGGGCGCCACGGGCGGCGTGCCGGCCAAATACGGCGCCACCCAGGCGCCTTTACCGTCTTCGGAAAATTGGGTGTTTTGGCCCGAGGCCAACTTTAGCGGTGTTCCGTTGACTTCAGCATCTCCTTCATAAAGCAAGCCCGATGGCCCGGCAAGATTGTAAAGCTCAAACGTCAGCTCGTTATCTCCGGTTTTAAGATTTTTCGCAAGATCAAACTGAAAGGTCGTCGCGTGGCCGCAAACTGAACCGCCCATGGCTTGCCCGTTGACCGCCAGTTTCCACTGATCATCTCCCGTTACCCGGATCTCAAACTTGGCCGGAACCGCCGTCAAATGAAAGCGGTGCCTGGCAAAAGTGGTCGTATTGGCCACGCTGAAAAACCGGGGATGCGCCACCCACTGCGCCGTCCAGCTCTGGTTGCCCAAAAAGCCGGCGCGGTGGTCACCCGCCGTTACGGTCTCGGCTTTAAAGGCCGGGGTTTTGGGAACCACCAGCAAACGGGTTGAGAGGAGTTTCACCTCATTGGCCGCTAACGCGATCTCGGGCAACGTCACCCGTTGACCGGTGGGCACGCTTTGGAATGGGCGGTTGGCGACCGGCGGCGCGAGTTTAAAGGAAACGTTTTTTTTGCCCTCGTTGACCGCAATAATCAGATAATCCTCTTGCGCGCGGTAAATATTCACCTTAACCGCGGGATCGGGATCAACGCCAAATTCCGCTTTGACCGGCTCGCCGCCAAGTAAAAAAGGGGTAATGGCCGTAAGCTCTTTAAGCACATCGGCAAGGGTGGCCATCCAGGGCGAATAGAGGTCTTTAAGCCCGGCTGGGCCGTAAAAGACAATGCCGGTGGCGCCATGGGTGATGGCATTGTAGGTCATAAACCGCAGTTGCCGGCCATCGGGACGGGGGTTTTTCGGATCCAGCGGTTGGCCGTTTTCTTCGCTCCAGCCCATGGCCTGCAAAATCATCCAGACGGGCTTCTGTCCAAACCCGCTGGCCATCACCAAATCGGTGTACTCGCCGACACAGCCAAGCGTCTGGTTGGGTAAATTGTTATGTCCGTGCCCCTCGGGTACCGGGTAAATATCACAACTGATCAGATCGCTAAGCCGGGTATAACGACGAACATTGGCCGCGCTGGCATGCACGGTCTCGGTTTCGGTCAGTCTGGGGGCATGATTTTGCCATACCACAAATTCAGGGGCGTCACTAAAGAGCTTATGATAAGAACGCCGCATGGATTTCAGCGGAATTTCCCGCCACTCCGACTCATCATCCAGCCAGCCGATAAAATTAGGCAGGCTCCGCGCCACGTGAATTTCCGCCTCCAGCGCCTGGGCGGTCTCGGCATCGCTGAGAAGATTGGCATCCCCAAAATTGGACCAGGCGACCGTGGCCATCCCATAGTTGCCCGCCGTGGCAGCTAAATATTTGGCGGCCAAAGCATTAGAGGTAAGTTTGCGGAACGCGATACTGTTAAATCCCATCGCCCCATAAACTTTCAGCGCCTCCTCGCTCAAGGCGGGAGTGAGGATCATGATCGGGAAAAACGGCTGATGGTTCAGGGTCATGCGACGATCCGCGCTGAATTTGACCCCCTGTTGACGGGCGGTGACGATTCTGAAAATATCTTCATCTTTTAGCGCTCCCGCGTCATAGTCCAGCAGGTACGTTCCCGCCTCCAATGGCGGCAGCTCAAACTGAGTTTTAACTTCGCCGTAGTTTTTAATCAGCTGGCCGGCGAGCGTCTTTAAACTTACTTTAACCGTTTGGCCGTCAGGAAGTTTAGTGGCTAAATTCAGCGTTTTCGGCACCTGCGGCAAATAGTAGGTTTGCTGTGGCGGGAAATTGCTGACGCGCACATAATAATCGTTGAGCAACCACGGGTTGTCCGCGACCATGGCCGGCGCCTCCGCGGCTTTCCCAAGATAAATATCGTCAAAATAAACGGTTCCCGGAGTTAACAGTTGCAACGCGACATAGACCTTATCCGGAGTTTCTTTGGGCATCTTGAATTTAACCGCGACTCGCCCCCAACCGGCATAAACAGACTGGGGCGGCGAGATAAACGTCCCCAAATATTTTCCGTTGCCGAGCATTTCCACATAAATCCGGAAGGTCACGGCCGGATTACTGTTCGTATTGGCCCAGGCCGAAAACTCCATCGGCGTCTCGGGCAGGCAGTCCGCCAGGCGTTTCTGTAAATTGGCCTGCTGAAACATCACATAATTCGTCTCATTCAGAGCCGGGTCCGCACAGCTGATTTTCAGCGAGTGGATGCCCGAATGGGCGACGGTTTGCGCAACCGATTGAAAGTTCCCTTTGATCTGCGCCTGATAAGGAACCCAGGCCAGGGCGCTCTTGCCGTCTTGGCCCAGCGTTTCAATTGAGGAGTTGACGATTCGGTTGCCGGCCTTGGGCATGGCGGGCACCACCTCTTGGGGGGCGGCATTCGCCTTGCCCAGGTAGGCGTTGTCAAACCACACCGTGCCCGTACCCACCAATTGCAGGCAGACATAGGCATTGGTGAATTTACTCTCGGGCATGGTGAATTTTACTTTGACCTGTGTCCACTCGCCAACCGGAATTTCCTGAAGGGGCGTGATAAAACAATCCCCCGCTTTCTCGGCATTCACGGTTTCCAGATAAATGCGGAACCGGGTTTCCGGCGCCTCGATTTTGGCATATACCGAAAGTTCCATCGCCGTTCCGGGAGCATGATCTTGATTAAGCGCCTCTCCCAAGCCGCTTTGCATCCATAAAATATAGGACTTGGCATCCAGTGCCGGGTTGTCGTTGGCAAGCCGGACGGAATTTTCACCATCCATGGCAACACGGGTATCAAGGGCATGATGTTTGCCCAGCGATAAAACTTGATGGGTTTCCCAGCGGGCGGGCACGGCGGGAGTTTTCCCGTCCACCGTTTCGAATGACGGGTTTTGCAACAAATTCTGCGCCGCGCCGCTCAGCGCCAAGCTGGCCAACACGCCGGCCGTCAACGTTAGTTTATGCATCATAAAAGGTTCCTTGAAAGTTAAAACGTCGGATTCACCACAACGCCACGAAGCACACGAAGAGCCAACGTCGTGTCCGTCGCGTTTTCATGTAGCACCCTACAGGGTGAAAATCGGGTTGGGATTTTTTCATAACCCAGGGTTGTTCAACCCTGGGCTGGACACATGGGTCGCCGTTGGCGACAAACGTTCATGAATAAAACGAACATTCAACATCCAACGTCCACGTTGAACGTTGAATGGTTCATGTTCGCTTTAGCGCTGGTGATGCCGGGGTGGGAAGGGGCCGCCCCTCCCGGGTTACCGGGTCCGGGATCAGTTCCGGCGGCGGCGCAACAGCGCCAGCGCGCCCAAGCCAAGCAACGCCAGGGAAGCCGGCTCGGGAATCGTCAACTGGTAACCAAGATGGTAGTCATCAAAGTTGGTCGCGCCATTGTTGCCGATGGCGACGTAAACGGTATCACCCGTCGTGAGCGTGCCCAATGCGTAACCCAAGCCGGTGATCGGAGTGGAATGCGTCACGACGATCTTTGCCGTGCCGTCTCCGCCGATCTTGAGGATGTTATTCACATACACGCGTAACTCGATGCCATTGCCGTCTTCGCCGTCATTATAGAGGAAGCCATTGGCAATCGAGACCGCGCCGCCTTCTCCGGCCTGGATCGTGTACGCGGCAATGGCGAAAGAGTCGCCCGTTAAGCCGGTATTCAGCCCTGGGGAGTTGCCTTTTCCGATATACAGATACTCGTTACCCGCAACCTCGGATGTCCATTGTCCACCGGCCGTGTAATCAAAATAAGTTACCCCAGTTCCTTGTAGGCTTACGTAATTGGCGGGCGTGCCCATCGCCCCGCTAGTGGGGCAATACATATAGTTCCAGCCGTCAGCACTGGCCGCCGCCCGTGTCTGACCTTGTGACGTTGCAAGGTAATCGGCACTGTAATCGGCGATCGTCACGGGTCCGGCCATGGCCGATCCCGTCAGGCCCGCCAGCACGAGCAGGGCAGCTACGGTTGATTTTACGGAAGTCATAACACGCTCACTTTCTCTTGGTCTTTGGTTTATGGGGTGTCCGGGAGTGGATTTTCAGCAACGCTTGGCAGCGGCCCCGGTTAAGGGTTCCGGCCGGTCACCACCGACTTCATGGGCAGGCGTCACTTTTGTATGCGGCGGCGTTCCTTGATTTTCGGGGCACCTCCTTCCGGTGTTGGTAAGGTTGCGCTTAGGGTGGGACTTTTTGGCGGGGCCACGGTGGCGCCGTCGAGGTAGACGGGGGTAAAGAGAGTGTCTTGGGGGGTCTCGCCCTTCATCATCTCCAGGCAGAAGGTGGCGGCGGCCCGGCCCATGTCGCGCAAGGGGCAAATGAAGGTGGTCAGCTTGATGGGGCCGCCCCACATCTCCCGGATGCCGTCACAGCCGATGACCGACAGCTCGTCGGGAACCTTGATCCGGCGTTCGGCGCAAGCTTCCAGCAGGCCCCAGGCCTGGTAATCGGTGTAGGGCACGATGGCGGTTGGCGCGCCGGGGTGGCGCAGAATGGCGTCGGCGTCGGCCAACACGGCGTCGTGAAATCCCCGGCCGCTGGTGTTGCTTAGGGCATGGGCATAGACGAGCGGTTCCAGCCCCGCCTCGCGCATGGCCCGCTCATAGCCTTCGCAGCGTTGCTTGGCGTCAGTGTGAATCCCTTCGACCCCGGTGTCGTTGTAGCCCTCGAAGGTCAGATGCAGGATGCGGCGGTGGCCGAACTCCAGCAGGCGGCGGGTGGCCAGATAACTGGCCGCCGCGTGGTTTCTGGACACCGCCGGCACGCCGGGTACCAGGCAATTGAACAATTGCACCACCGGCATGCCGTCGGCGCGCAGTGCCTGCAAGCGGGCGAAATTATTGGCGCTGTCCGGGTCCAGGGCGGGCATGACAATCAGGCCGTCCACCCGGCGGTCCAGGCTGAACTTCAGATGCCGCCGCTCATCCGCCGCCAAATTGCCGTGGGCGTAGGTGATGACGGAATAATCGTGGTCGAGGCAGACATCCTGAATGCCGCGCAGCAGCGGCATGGAGAAGTCCTCGAAGGTCTCACGCATCAGCAGCCCCAGCAGGAAGGAGCGGTTATTGGTGAAACTGCGGGCGAGGATGTCCGGCTTGTAGTGGAGCTTGGCAGCCACGGCCAGGATTTTTTGGCGCGCTTCCGCGCTGACGCCGATGGTGGTGGCGGCGGCATCGCTCTTGCGGAACACCGCCCACACCGCCGAGGTGGAAACGCCCGCCTGCCGCGCCACCTCGCGCATATTGGCCGCTTTGGGTTTGCTGGGGGGTGTCATGATATCGCGCTTATTTATGGCATAAACATGTTTATAGGCGCAATATACACATGTCTATATTTTATGCAAATGCATCCACCCGCGTTGTGCCTTTTTGCGGATTCCGCCGGCCGCCCTTGTTGCCCCAGGCGTGGGTTGTTGCACTGGCACGTCTGCGCGAACCGCGTGGTTATACTGCTTTAGGTTGAAATTTTAAATTTTATAGCTACATTTTTTATCACAAGACAACGGTGTCTGGATAGGGGAATGGGCTATGATCAAGATCAGGTTTTCCCAGGAAGAAAATGATCGACTTTACGACGCCC
>CAITYL010000052.1 GCA_903896595.1 uncultured Lentisphaerota bacterium | reverse complement strand
GCCTAACGCCGTATACTTCCCCTAAAAACAACCCCTCAACCGCTCAACCCCTCAACCGCTCAACCATGTTCAGTGACGACATCCTCGGTGACGGGGATCATTTTTGATTAAAGCCCGCTGATGCGCCGGTTTTCAACATGGCCGCCGGATCCGCCAGCCCGAAAAGCTGGATCGTCTTGGCCACCAAGCCGGTCCAGCCCGTCTGATGGCTGGCGCCGATGCCGGCCCCGTTGTCGCCGTGGAAATACTCATAAAATTGGAGATAGTCGCGCCAGTGCGGATCGGTCTGGAATTTTTCCGTGGCGCCATACACCGGGCGCCGCCCCTGCTTGTCGCGCAAAAAGATGCGGGAAAGGCGATCCGCGATCTCGTGGGCGATTTCAAACAAATTCATCAGCTTGCCGGAACCGGTGGGGCATTCCACTTTGAAGTCGTCCCCATAGTAGGCGTACAAATTCAACAGCCCGCGGACGATCAGCACGTTGACCGGGAACCAGACCGGTCCCCGCCAGTTGGAGTTACCGCCAAACACGCCGGTGTCCGATTCGGCCGGCAGATACGGCACCCGAAATTCCTGGCCGTCGACGTGCAGGACAAACGGGTGATCGGCATGGTAGCGCGACAGGGAACGGATGCCATAGGGGCTCAGAAACTCATCCTCGCCCAGCATCTTTTCGAGAATGCGCCGCAACTTGTGTTCATTCACCGGGGACAGCAGGACCCGGCCGGCAACCCCGGTCAGGGTCGGCGAGGCGATATTGGCCGCGAGTTCCGGGTGCCGTTCCAAAAAGGCGGAGATGTCGTCCCGCAGCGAGGGGAACTTCCGTAGCGTCTCCGCCTCCAGAATGGTGGAGGCGCACAGGGGCAGCAGCCCGACCAGAGAACGCACCTTCAGCCGCGAGGCCGAGCCGTCGGGAAGGCGCAGGACATCATAAAAGAACCCGTCCGGCTCATCCCACAGGTCGTCCTCATTTTGACCGATCTTGTCCATGGCCGCGGCGATCCACAGGAAGTGCTCCAGAAACTTTAGCGCCATGTCTTCAAAGGCGGGGTTGCGATTGGCCAGCTCCAAGGCGATCTGCAACATGTTCTGGCAGTAGAAGCACATCCATGCCGTGCCGTCCGCCTGTTCTAGGGAACCGCCGGTCGGCAGAGGCGCGCTACGGTCGAAGACGCCGATGTTGTCCAGGCCCAGAAAACCGCCCTCAAACACATTGGCGCCCCGACGGTCCTTGCGGTTGACCCACCAGGTGAAATTGAGCAGGAGCTTGCTGAAACAACGTTCCAGGAACTGAAGGTCACCCTCGCCGTGAGTCCACTTGCCGGTCAGGTACAGGAACCACGCCGACCAGGCATGAACCGGCGGGTTGACATCGCTGAAGTTCCATTCGTAGGCCGGCAACTGTCCGCTGGGATGCATATAGCCGTGCTGGAGCATCAGTTCCAGCTGCTCTTTGGCCAGCGCGACGTCAGCCACCGACAGCGCCACCGCGTGGAAGGCCAGATCCCACGCGGCAAACCAGGGATACTCCCATTTGTCCGGCATGGAGATGACATCGCCGCTGGACATATGGAACCACTCGGCGTTGCGGGTCCGCAAGTTCCGCCGCACCGCCGGACTGGCGCCCCCGCCATGCTCTTTCACCCACAAGGGGACGTCAAACAGATAGAACTGCTTGCTCCACAGCATGCCCGCCATCGCCTGGCGCAGCACATTCCGGGTATCCGCATCCGCCGCCGGCGGGGACACCGCCCGCCAAAACGCGTCCGCCTCGCGCTGGCGCGCCTCGATCACCTGATCGTCCAACACCACGGCCTTCTGAGCAGCCAACGCGGCCGGCGCGATGTCGGTCAGCCGCAAGCGCAGCACCGCGGACTCGCCGGCCGGAACCGTCAAGCGGTAATGCGGTGAAACTTTGGTTCCGGTCTGCTCCGGGTTAACCGCCTCCGCGCGGCCGTGCAGGACGCAGTTGCCGATCCCGTCCTTGACGTATGGTGTGCGGTTCGGAGTGCCAAAAATGCGCTCGGTATTGGTTTCATTCTCGGTGAACAGCAGGTCGGGCTGCCCCTGGCAATACAGGAACCGTTCCCCCTGCACCGGGTGGCGTGCGACCACCGCGCACACGTCCTTCCCGCAGGCCACCGGCGCCAGGTATGGCTTGTCCGCCCCGCCCTGCCATGACCAGGTGTTGCGGAACCACAACGTGGGCAGGACATGGAGGTTGGCCGCCTCGGGACCGCGGTTGCAGACGGTGATGCGAACCTGAATGTCTTCCGGCGCGCCTTTGGCATATTCAACAAAGACATCGAAATAGCGGTCTTCGGCAAAGACCCCGGTGTCGAGCAGTTCGTATTCCGGTTCCGTGCGGGAACGCGCCTTGTTGGTCCGCACCAGATCATCGTAGGGATAGGCCCGCTGCGGATACTTGTAGAGGTATTTCATGTAGGCATGCGTCGGCGTGTTGTCGAGGTAGAAATAATATTCCTTGACATCCTCGCCGTGGTTGCCTTCGCCGTTGCTCAGCCCGAACAACCGCTCCTTCAGAATCGGATCGGCGCCGTTCCACAGCGCCAGGGCGAAGCACAGGTGCTGCTGGTCATCCGAGATGCCGGCCAGACCGTCCTCGCCCCAGCGGTAGGCCCGCGAGCGGGCCTGGTCGTGGGTGAAATAGTCCCACGCGCAGCCTTCCTGGCTGTAGTCTTCCCGAACCGTGCCCCACTGCCGCTCACTCAGATAGGGACCCCATTTCCGCCACGGGACGTTCTGCGTATCGGCTTCCTGGAGCCGTTGTTGCTCCAAGCCGTCGTCTTTCCGCGCCGTTGCGGCGCGCTTGGCTGAAACTGCCATCTATTTCCCCTCCAAGAGACTCTTACAACCACCGTCTGTCATAACTCACCCCTGCGATGACTGAATGTAGCAATCATCTCTTGCTGATACAAACATCTGCCACGCGCTTCGGACGGGCATGAGCGGGACTGCGTATCGGGATGATCATCCGGAACCAAGCCAAACCGGTGATGTCAAACACGGCGGGACGGGTAGTGAACGTGACAAAGCCATACCCGTCACCGGGTGGAGCATAACATGATGACTCAATGCCGCTGGCGTCCCGCAACTTGGGTCTTGGCGTGTCTCATCGCGACCCCGCTGGGCAGCCATCAATTGGCGGCCCAGGCGGGTGCGGCCGCCGGCGCCGGCCAGCCCCTGCCGCCGTTCAACGCACAGAACGCTCCGCCCGCACCCCCGGCCCAAGAACAGCCGGAAGTGCTGACGCGTGGCCCGGTGCATGAGGCGTTTGCCCAACCGGTTGACCTGCAAGTTCAAGCTGACGTGATCGCCCCCAACCCGCCGCCAGCCATGATCGAGGAAGTCCCGCCGGCGGAACGGCCCCTGGGGCAGCAGGCGGCCTGGATCCCGGGGTATTGGTCATGGGATGCGGACCGGAACAGTTACATTTGGATCAGCGCCTGCTGGCGCGTGGCACCGCCGGGACGGTCCTGGATGCCCGGATACTGGGCCAGGGTGTCAACCGGCTGGGAGTGGGTGGCCGGCTTTTGGGCGCCGGCCGGCGTTCGGGCGATCGACTATCTGCCGACCCCGCCGCCGGTGGGCGCGCTGGAACCGCCCGGCCCCGCACCGTCTCCGAATACCATCTGGGTTCCCCCGTGCATGTACTGGGCCCAGGGCCAGTACGTTCGCCGGGCCGGTTACTGGCTGGCGGCACAGCCGAACTGGATTTGGGTGCCGTCCCATTACGTGGTGACGCCGCGCGGCTGCATCTTTGCCGAGGGGCACTGGGATTACGCGCTGGAAAACCGGGGCGTGCTGTTTGCGCCCGTCTATTTCCCGGCGGCGGTTTATGGGCGACCGGCGTTCACCTACTCGCCCAGCATCGTCATCGATCTGGGCCTGCTGGAGGTCAGCCTGTTTGCGTATCCGCGCTACAGCCACTACTACTTTGGCGATTATTACGATGACGCCTACCTGCGCCTCGGCATCTATCCATGGTTTGACAGTCGCCGCCTCCACACCTGGTATGACCCGATCTATGAGCATGGCCGCTGGCAACACCAGCGGTCCGATCCGCGCTGGGAGAACCGCCAGCGGGACGACTACAACCACCGGCGTGCCGACCGGGATCTCCGGCCGGCCAGGACCTACCGCGAACAGGAATCCCGGCTGGCCAGACTGCCCGAACCGCAACGCCGGGCCTTCCAGGTGGCCCAGCCGATCACCGTTGCCGCCACCCGCCGGGAGGCCCCGCTGAAATTCGAGCAGATCAACACCGCCACCCGGCAGGCGATCTCCAAACAAGCGACCACTGTGCGGACCTTCCGCGATGAACGAAACCGGTGGGAATCCCCAACGGTGAGTCCCAAGACCGTCGCCCAGCCGGCGGGAGACCGCAAACCCGCCGTGACGCCACCGCTCCGACGCACCGAGCCCCCTGCATCCCAGGAACGCAGGGGCACGGTGACGGCGCCGGCCGCGCCACGGGAACCGGCGTTCGTTCCAGCCCGCAAGACCACGCTGTCCCAGCCGGAACGGGTACACATCCCCGCCCCGCCGATGGTTGGCAGGTCGGCGGGGCCGGGAAGCGTTCAGAAAAGCCCGCCGGCGCGCCCCGCCAACGAAGACCGGGACCGGGCAGGCAAGGAGACCCGCAAGAATCGGGCAACGGTGACGGACCGGGATGCGCGCGAGAACGGAAAATAAGCGCCAGAAGCTGGGGCCACCCTTTTGAAAAAGGGTGCTCCCCCCGCGCTCCGCGCTTCGCAGTCCCGGCCCCGCCGGGGCGTTCACATGTTCACTCTGCATCCCCCTTCCAAAACTTTTGTTTCGTTTTGCGGATTCCGCAGGCCGCCCCAGTGCAACCATCCACGATTGGGGCG
>CAITYL010000051.1 GCA_903896595.1 uncultured Lentisphaerota bacterium | reverse complement strand
TGCCTGACCTATTTTTCTCCGCGCCTCTGCGCCTCTGCGGGAGATAACGCGTCGTTGTTTTGGTTCCGGCTACGCTGGGTTGGGTCAAAAAAATACAGTATTAAAGCGGTGTCGAGCCACCGCCACTCAAAAGGTTCCGGCGGCGGCCGGAACCGGTAACTTGATGGCCAATGTAACCACGCGGACCGGTCAAAAAGGCAAAGCCTTCGTTTGCCTCATCACCAACGTTCCGGGCGCGGAAGGAAAAGGTCGAACGCTGAAGGATGACAACCGTGGGTGTTGCGAGAGGCTCTTCCCACCAAACCGCCTCACGCCTCACGCCTCACGCTTCACGCTTCACGCTTCACGCGTTACGTATCACGTGTCACGCTTCATTCTCCCAGCACCAGCTGGTTGTACTCGGTTGGGTTTTTGTTGGCGCCAATGCCGCCGCCCCATTCCAGCCAGCCCACCCGGCCCGGCCCGTCATTGTTGTTGACCAGCAGGGCAAACCCGAGCCGGTGACCGGCGGCCAGTTTCAGGTCGGCTTCCGCCGCATTCAGCTTGAGGGTGTAGAGCGTGCGGTCGCCCTGTTGCACCACTTCCAGCGTGGATGCGCTCATGACCCCGGCCGGCGCCGGCGTTTCCCGTGCGGTCAGGCATAGCATCGGCCCGCCGGGCGCCAGCCCCGCAATGAGTTCGGAGAATTCGGGCTTGGCCTGGCCGTTTGACCGGTTTTGAAAGGCCACTTGGACGGAATCGCCGTTCCACATGCCGCCGCCGGTATGCGGCTGGAAAAAGACCTTGTCTTTCACCAAAACTTGGACCAGGAGCGCTTCCGGCGTCCAGAAGATCCGCACTTTGGCGCTGATCGGCGGCCGGTTGTCCGTCATGGTTTCCCACCCCTCCCAGTTCCAACGGTCGCGGCCGTTGACGTCAATCCAGCCGGTGGCGGCCAGGGCGGCGTTGACGCTCTTGGGCATCACCGTACCTGCCGGCAGTCGCGGAATTTTCACGGTCGGCTGCTTGTAGGCCCGGTTGAGCAACGGCAACGAGATGCTCGTGGCCTGGCCGTTGCGGTCAGCCAGGCCGATCCGCACCAGGCAGGCATCGGGTGGCGGACAGGCCGTCAAGTCAACGGCAAAGCGGAGGGGCAGCACGGCCTTCGCCCCCACCCGCACCGGCCCGGCCGGGCCGGAGAGCAAGCGCGCGCCCTTGGGCAACTCCAAGACCGGCGCCACGTCAAGGGATTCCGCCGATAAATTGAAGGCGTCCACCACCAGTTCCACCCGGTTCGGGGTGTCGACCCAATACCCCAAATTAAGGTGCTTCCAGGCCGAGGAATCGAACCGGAAGACCACTGGCTTGGCCTGGCGCGGCTGGGGAACATGCGCCTTGGCCTGTTTCCACAATTTGGCCGCCAATACCGTCGTGTCGAGGCGGCCGCTGATGGCCGTCAGCGGGCATTGCAGGTAGGCGATGCCGCCGGTCACCGTCAGGGTCCCGCCACCACCATCCATGAGACTGCCGTCCATGGCCTGCGCCTTGGTGATCGTCACTCCCAGATCGGGAAGCGTCACCGTGTCCGCCCGGTCCGTATACAGGACCACCACGGCATTCTGGCGGGCGCGGTCGGCAAACACCCGCGCCTTGACCAGGCCGGCCGGTATGCCGGAGAGATCACCGAGATAATCCATTCCCGCCAGCCGCGACGTGCAGAACACATAGGCGGCCATGGACCGCAGAGGCATGGCGTCGCGGTCCATCATGCCAAAGTTGCCATTGGTCCCCACTTCTTCGTAGTAGGGATAGACAAAGGGGAAATAGCACGCCACGCCGCAGGCGCGGGCTTCCACCCCTTTCATGACGATTTCCATGGCCGACTGCCGGTCCTCGGACAGCAGCGGCCGGGCAATGCCGCGCTTCCATGGCCGCCCGCACTCGGTGATCCACAACGGCACGTCGGCGTTGCGGTGTCCGCGCATCATCGCCCGCAGGCCGGCCACCAGATGCTCGGTCACCAGGGGCCGCCAATACGTATGAAAGCTGAAGGCGTCACAGTCTTCCAGGATATTATTGTCGAAATAGGCGCGGATCATCGGGGCATCGGGGAAGGCGGTGCAGAGCACCCCTCCGACAATCGGGGTGTTAATGCCGTTCGTTTTGAAGGTATGGGAAATCACTTTGGTCAGCGCCGCCTCCTGGTCGCCGGGGAACCAGCCGCCAAAGACGCCTTCCGGCTCGTTCCAGACTTCGAATCCGGACCAGACCGGGCTCCAGCGCCGGCTGATCTCGCCCCAGGCCGCCGCAGTGGCCAGCAGATCGCGCGGGTAGGGCGCCCATTTCGGGTCGGCGGCGCCGGTCCAGTCCGGGGCGGTGTGGAACACGTCCATCACCTTCAGCCCCAGCCGCTGGTAGTCCCGGCGCAGGGTGTCGCCGTCCTGGCCAAACCCCCAATTCCACTCGCCGGGCTTGGGTTGGAGCGCCGGCCAGACAATGCGTTCGCGCCCGGCGCCGATGCCCGAGCGGCGCAGAATGCGCAGCAGCACCTCCCGCAGCGCCGGCCGCCCCTCCAAGGCGCCCAAGGCGGCATCCATGCAGAAGAACGGATCCGGCGTGCCCGCAAAGGGGGGCAGGGCGACGATGGCGTAGACGTTGCCGGTCCAGGGAAAGAAAATTTCATGATACCCCGGGGTGAACACCGTCCGCAGACGGATGCGGCCGGTGGCCGTCACCGCCGCCTCGCCCGTGGCCTCTAGCGCGTTCGTGTACGAGCGGATTTCATAGGCCAGTTCACCGGGCCGCGGCGGCAGGGCCGCCGTCCACTCGAACGTAACCGGCCGGCCCGGCTCAACAAAGCAGGACAACGGCGGCAGCGCGCTCAAGGTATTGACCGCATCCAAGGTCAGATCCTTGATCTGGGTTTCAAACACCGCTTGGGGCGCATCACCCTTCTGGACGACCACCGCGATCTGGGTTACCGGCGGGCGGAACAGGCCGTCGCTGTGCCCGCCCCAATGCACGCCTTGCTGCTGGGTGCTGAAGGACGACAGCACAATCTCGCGCCACTGCGTCTTGGCATCCACGGCAACGTACTGCTGGTGAACTTGTCCGGCCCCGTCCGAGATCCGCACCGCCACCGTTCGCGCCGGCGTTTTCACCTTAAAGCGCAATGACTTCACATTCAGGGGGGTGGGGAAGATTTTGACCGCGCCGACATAGGCGCCGCCGCCGCTGAAGTCGGCGTCTAGGGCGAATGCCCGGTCACCCGTCTTGGGCGCCACCGCCAACCGCCCTTTGGCGCCGGGAAACTCCGGCCCCAGGTTCACGGCCCACGGCGTGCCTGGCAGCGCCGCTGTCGGTTCCGCGCCGGCGGCAACCGTCAGTCCAGGCAGGCACCAAATCACCAGGCCTGCCCCGGCCAAAAACAGGTTATAACTGCGCATGACCAACATATCCATCCTGTACGCACGGGCGTGTCGCCCGTGTTGTGACGCGCCGGGGCGCAACAGCCCCGACTAAAGTCGGTACAATAAACTAACGCGCTACCGCGGCCGCGGGAACGAAACCAGGATCAGACACGTCGGACATGTCAGACATGTCGGACGTGTCCAAGTTCCGCTTGCCCGTCACTTTTCCAGCACCAGTTCATTATAGTCCGGCGGGTTTTTGGTGGCGCCAATGCCGCCACCCCATTCCAGCCAGCCCACGCGGCCGGCGCCGTCATTGTTGTTGATCAGGACGGAGAAACCGAGCTTGTTGCCGGCCGCCAACTTCAGCCCGACCTCTGCCGCCTTTACGGTGATGGTGTAAAGGCAGCGCCCGTTCTGCCGCTTGACCTGCAAGGTCGAAGCGGTCATGATGGCGGGCGGGGTCGGTGCTTCCCGGAAGCCCAGCCACAGCATCGGCCCGCTGGCGGTCAGTCCCGCGATCAGTTCGGAGAATTCGGATTTAATTTGGCCATTAGGGCGGTTTTGGAACGCCATTTGAATGGAATCGCCGTTCCACATCCCGCTCTCCGTGAACGGCTGGTAGAACACCTTGTCCTCCACCAGAATTTGCACGGTGAGGGCCTCCGGACTCCAGAAGATCCGCATTTTTGCGCCCATGGGCGGACGGTTGTCCATCACATTTTCCCACCCCACCCAGATCCAGCGGCGATCGCCACTGGCGTCAAGCCAGCCCCCGGTGGCCAGCGCGGCATCCGGGTTGTCGGGCATCAGCACGCTGCCCGCCGGCAATCGGGGGATGGTGACCACCGGCTTCTTGTAGGTCCGGCTGAGCATGGGCAGGGAAATGCCGGTGGCCTGGCCGTTGCGGTCGGCCAGACCGATCCGGACCGTGCGGGACGCCTTCAGGCAGGCCGTCAAATCAACGGCAAAGCGCAGGGTTTGGACCGTTTTCGCCCCGACCCGCACCGTGCCGGCCGGACCGGCCAGCAATCGCGCCCCCTTGGGCAGCTCCAAGACCGGCGCCACGTCAACGGGTGCCGCCGATAGATTAAAGGCGTCCACCACCAGTTCCACGGTCGCGGGGGTCTCAACCCAATACCCCAGGTTGATATGTTTCCAGGCCGACGAATCGAAACGGAACACCACCGGCTTGGCCTGACGCGGCGGGGGAACGTGGGCCTTGGCCTGTTTCCACAATCCGGCCGCCAGCACGGTATCGTCGATGCGCCCGGCCAGCGCCGGCAACGGACATTGGAGGTAGGCCAGGCCGCCGGTCAGGGTCAGGGCGCCGTCGGCCAAAGCCAAGGCGCTGCCGTCCATCGCCTGGAATCGCGCTCCGGCCACCTTCAGGTCGGGCAATGTCACCGTTTCCGCCCGGCCGGTATAGAGGACCACCACGGCCTCTTTCCGGGCCGGGTCGGCAAAGACCCGCGCTTTGAGCAGGCCGGCCGGCAACCCGGACAGGTCGCCGAGATAATCCAGCCCCGCCAGTCGCGACACGCTGAAGGCATAGGCGGCCATGGAGCGCAAGGGAGTGACGTCCCGGTCCATCATGCCGAAATTGCTGTCCGTGCCCACTTCTTCGTAATAGGCATAGACAAAGGGGAAATAACCGGCCACGCCGCAGGCCCGGGCATCCACCCCTTTCATGACGATTTCCATGGCCGACTGCCAGTCCTCGGACAGCAGCGGCCGGGCAATCCCGCGCTTCCATGGCCGCCCGCACTCGGTGATCCACAACGGCAGGTCGGCGTTGCGGTGGCCGCGCATCATCGCCCGCAGGCCGGCCACCAGATGCTCGGTGATCGCCGGCGGCCAGTAGGAGTGGAAGCTGAAGACGTCGCAGTCCTCCAGTTGGTGATTGTCAAAATAGGTCCGGATCAATTCCGGATCGGGAAAGGCGCCGCACAGCACACCGCCGACAATCGGGGTGGCGATCCCGTTGGCCTTGAGGGTATGGGAAATCACCTTGGTCAGTGCCGCTTCCTGGTCGCCGGGGAAAAAGCCGCCGAAGCCGCCTTCCGGTTCATTCCAGACTTCGAGTCCGGACCAGACCGGGCTCCAGCGCCGGCTGATCTCGCCCCAGGACGTTGCGGTGGCCAGCAGATCACGCGGATAGGGCGCCCATTTTGGGTCGGTGGCGCCGGTCCACGCCGGGGCGCTGTGGAACACGTCCATCACTTTTAGCCCCAGCCGCTGGTAGTCCCGGCGCAGGGTGTCGCCGTCATGACCGAAGCCCCAGTTCCATTCATTGGGCTTGGGCTGGAGCGCCGGCCAGACAATCCGTTCGCGCCCGGCGCCGATGCCGGACCGTTGCAGGATGCGCAGCAAGGCGTCCCGCATTTCCTGGCGCCCTTCCAGTGTGCCCAAGGCGGCATCAATGCAGAAAAACGGGTCCGGGGTGCCCGCAAAGGGCGGCAGGGCGACCATCGAGTAGATATTCCCGGTCTTGGGAAACTGGATTTCATGGTACCCGGGCGTAAACGTGGTTCGCAGGCGGATGCGGCCGGTGGCGTCCACCGTCGCCTCGCCGGCGGCCTCCACGGTGTTCGCGTACGAGCGGATTTCATAGGCCAGTTCGCCGGGCCGCGGCGGCAGGGCCGCCGTCCATGCAAAGGCCACCTCCCGGCCCGGCTCCACAAAGCAGGACAGCGGTGGCAGTTTGCTCAAGGTGTTGGCCGCATCCAGCGTCAGATCCTGAATCAACGTCTCAAAAACCGGCTGGGGGGCGTCCCCTTTTTGGACGACCAGCGCGATCTGGGTCACCGGCGGCCGGAACAAGCCGTCATTGTAGCCGCCCCAATGCGCGCCCTGCCGCTGGGTGCCGAAAGAGGACAGTACAACCTCGCGCCATTGGTCTTTGGCGTCCACGGACCGGTAATGTTGGTGCACCTGCCCGGTCCCGTCCGTGATCCGCACCGCCACGGTTTTGGCCGGAGTCTTGATCTTGAAGCGCAACGCCTTCAAGTTCAGGGCGGTGGGGAACGCCTTGACCGCGCCGACATAGGCGCCGCCGGCGCTGAAATCGGCGGTCAAGGTGAACGTGCGGCCGCCCGCGGCGGGGTCCACCGTCAGCCGTCCCTTGGCGCCGGGGAATTCCGTTCCCAAATTGAGAGTCCACGGCGTGCCGGGCAATGCCGCCGCGCTCGGCTCCGCGCCGGCGGCCGTCGCCATTCCCGGCATCGCCAAAACCAAGGTTCCCACCCCAAGTAAAAAACCGGTCAAACCGCGCATGATAGAGCTCCGTAACCTTCCAAGTTGTCAGATAATTTGCCTGGGTTTGTTGTCCCGGCTTCAGCCGGTAAAACGGCGCCGGGGAGAACCGGTTCCGAAGAATGGATTAGATGTGCTGTAGCTGAGCGCTGGTAGCGCGGCAGAAACATCCCGCCGGGCTACAAGCCTATCTACTATAATGGCACCGTTCTCGGAGTGCGGCAATTTCTTTGCCGCTTTTATACTGCGTTGGGTATGCATCTTTATTGTGTTCGGGCACGGGCACGGGCACGGGCACGGAAAATGCAAAATGGGTCAGCGGAAATCGATGGCGTTACACCAATTCCGCCCTTTTTATAGGGCCACCGTCCGTATGCGCGTCTCCGACGATGACGGGTTCGTCCGCCCGAGGCCGGGCGGCTCCCGATGAGTGGAAAACGTCTTTAGCTTGGCGCGCCGGTATGATTTTCGACTGTCTCACACGAAGGCACGAAGACACGAAGGGATTATGAGATTGTTGAGAAAATATTGATCAGAGATATGGTTGCCAGAAGTGCCCGGTTTTCTGATTTCTTCGTGATTTCGTGTCTTCGTGTGAGATCCAAGTTAAAAAAACTCCCGCCGCCGGGCGGCGGCGGGAGCCTCATCCCAAACGCAGCCGTTGTTACCGGCGGCGGCGGTGCAGCAACCCCACGGCCGCCAAGCCCAGCAGCGCCAGGCTCGCGGGCTCGGGAATGGTGCCGCTGAGTGCGAAGCTTGAGTCTTGGAAAAGTCGGGCGTTCCACGTTCCACCGGGATTCGCCACATTTTGCTTGATGGCATAGGCGATATATAAATCCTGGCTACCGGGCGTGTATTTCCCGTCAAGGCTTGCATTGGTCCACGATTGCGTGGAATTGTTCCCGGCGTAAAATGTCGTCCAGCCGGTAAAGGTTCCATTCGCGACCGTGGCATAATTGCCCGTGGTGCTCACGAGAACATACTCGGTAACATTAATGCCGCCCCAAACATCTTCCCGGCCGGTCATTTTCTCAAGTGTTGCAGTTGATTTTTGTGCTTAAAACAGGGTTCGCATTGGTGTGATATTTTATCATAACATACTATCATCAAGCGGCTTTCTTGCAGGGTGCAAAACCACCATCATGGAGGAACTGCCCGAACAGGCACT
>CAITYL010000050.1 GCA_903896595.1 uncultured Lentisphaerota bacterium | reverse complement strand
GGTTGAGGGGTTGAGGGGTTGAGGGGTTGAGGGGTTGAGGGGTTGAGGGGTTGAGGGGTTGAGGGGTTGAGGGGTTGAGGGGTTGAGGGGTTGGGCGGGTTTGTCCGACGCGTCCGACAGGTCGGACTTGTCGGAATCGCAACGTTAATCCTGTCTCTTTGCGGTGTTTTCCTTCAGCCTAATACGCTTCAGCCTCAACCCTTCACACGGCGGTGAAGGTGCGGCCTTTGAGCATGCCGCGGGGCCGCCATTTATTGAAGGCGGCGACGGCGTCGCGGGCGATGGCGACATAGGAGCAGAAGTCGAAAATATGAATTTTGCCGACCTGGCTGCCCGCCAGCCCGGCGTCGCCGGTCAGCACACCGAGGATGTCGCCGGGGCGGATTTTGTCTTTCTTGCCGCCATTGAGGGTAAAGGTCACCATGGGGGGGGTGAGCTTGCCGGGGCGCGGGGTCAGGGCGGTGAGTTCTTCCCATTGCACGGGATGTTTCTGATACTCCTCGAAGCGCTGGATGAGGAAATCCTGGGTTTCCAGGCAGAGGCTGAGGGCCAGGCCCGCTTTGCCGGCGCGGCCGGTGCGGCCGACCCGGTGGATGTGGATTTCCGGATCGGGGGAGAGTTCGTAGTTGATGACCGCCGCCAGGTCGGCGATGTCCAGGCCGCGGGAGGCGACATCGGTCGCCACCAGAATGGAGGTGCTGCGATTGGCGAACTGGGTGAAGACCAGGGTGCGCTGGGCCTGGTCCAGGTCGCCGTGCAGTCCCGCCACGCTGAAGCCTTTGTGCCGCAGGTAATCCGTCACGTCCTTGCAGCTCTGCTTGGTATTGCAGAAGATGACGGTGGATTCCGGCTGGTGGTGCGCCAGCAGGGTGTACAGGGCCGCGTTTCGGGCGGGCTTGGCCACGCGGTAGAACAGTTGCCGGATGCTCAGGTCGCCATGCTCGGTGTCGGCCGCGATGCGGACGGCCTGTTTTTGGACGGCCTGGCTCATTTCGGTGATCCGGTCGGGAAAGGTGGCGGAAAACAGCAGGGTCTGGCGGTTTTTGGGGGCGGCGGTGGCGATGTCGAGGATGGTGTCGTAGAATCCCATGTCCAGTAGTCGGTCGCCCTCATCCAGGACCAGGGTGCGCAGCGCGTCGAGCGGCAGGGAGCCTTTGCGGACGTGCTTCTGGATGCGGCCGGGGGTGCCCACGACGATGTGCGCACCGTGTTCCAGCGAGCTGAACTGGCCTTGCATTGGTGCGCCGCCGCACAGGGTCAAAATCTTGATATTGGGCAGGAAGCGGGCCAGGCGCCGGAGTTCGGCGCCGACCTGCTCCGCCAGTTCATGGGTGGGGCAGAGCACCAAGGCCTGGACACGGCAGGCCTTGGGGGCCAGTTTGGCCAGGATGCCCAGCCCGAACGCCGCCGTTTTGCCGCTGCCGGTCTTGGCTTGGACGATCAGGTCCTTGTCTTTGAGAATTTCCGGCAGGCTTTTGGCCTGAATGGGCGTCATGGCGTCATAGCCGATGGCGTTCAGATTGCTGAGGCAGGCCGCGGCGAGGGGGAGGTTGGAAAAATTCTTGGGCATGGGGAGATTCCGGTGGGGAGGAAATATAGGCGTGGAGCTTGTGTATACCGCGTTGGGGTCAAAAATAAATTAAACCGCAGATTGCCGAATATTGAACCGCAGAATCTTGAAGTCGCGACTGTCCGCCTGGGGACGGGCGGCTCCCGGTCTGGGAATAACGCCGAATCGAAGGTCCAACATCAATGTGCTCCGTTCGAATTTCGGTTATGCGGGGCGGGGTGTTCGATAGCGCACGGTCAGTCCTTTCAGGAACAGCCGCAGGAGCGGGTCACTGCAATCCTTGTAGTGTTTGTGGCCGTCCTTGCGGAAAAGGGCGCTCACGTCATACTTGGATGCTTCCAGGCCGGCCAGTTTCAGGATGGCGAGCATGTCTTCTTCCTGCAATTCCAAGGCAATGCGCAGTTTTTTCAGAACATCGTTGTTGGTCAGAATCGCCTGTGGGTTTTTTACCGGTTCCGGGGAGCCCTCTTTGCGGCCGCGGCGATGAATGATCAGGCCGTTGAGGAAGCATGCCATCTCCGCGTGTCCGCAGACCACCGAGCCGGGCTTGCCCTCCGGTTTAAGGAAGGCGGCGATGTCGTTGGGCGTGGTGGCGTGTCCGCCGAGGGCGAACAAGTCGCCCAGAGTGGCGTCATCGTAAGTGAGCGCATAACGCAACTGCCGCAAGATCTCAGTATTGCTCATGTTTTTTCCTGTCGGCCACTGGCCTGCCGCCTATTTACCTGAACGGTTGTCTCTTCTTCCCTAAGGATACCGCAAGAAGCGGTTGGGGTCAAGGGGGGGCATGACAGTTTTGCCGGACGATGTTGGGGCCACCCTTTTGAAAAAGGGGGTTCCCAATCGACATAATTGTCATACATCCGGGGCGGGAATGACAAGGTGCAACCATGCCGTCATCGGTTATGTTTCTTCAGCCGGATTTCCAACGGACGGTTTACCCGAGGGCTTTAGGAATGCGTCAACCCGCCCCAGCCATCCCCCATCGCGCCCATAAGCTTCCCCGGATTCATCGCCACACCCTGGTGGAGATGAATGCGCCGGTGTTTACCGCCCGTCGGGACGCCGCCCATGCCTGCCTGGTGGATATTTTGCGCCGTGACGCCTTGGATGCCGGGCGTTCCGGCCGGGTCCGCTTGTATGGTCGCGGTCTGCGCCTGCTCGACGACGCCATTTTGGGTACTCAGCGGTCGCAGATTCAAAAGGAGGGGCCGCTGTTGCAGTATTTTCGCCTGTTGCGTGACACCCTGGCGGCGACCTTGGCCCTGGTCGCCCATGAAATCCGGCTGACGCACGGGACGGGGGCCTTGTCGCGGTTGACGGCCAATTCGCCGCGGACCCGCCCGGCTACGGTGGCTGGCCGGTTCAGCAGTGGCGAACTAAACACCCTTGATTCCCTTGACGACCTGCTCAAGTTTGGTGTTCCCTTGCTGTTAAAAGATTCGGAAAACCATCGCAGGGCATTTTCGCCGGACGACCTGCGGCGCTACGAACTGGCCCGCCGCGAATATCGCGAGCATTACCTCTCTTCCACCTTCGTCGGCGATCTTCCCAACCTGCCCAGCGAGCCCGAGGCGGTCCCGGAAGGTTAGGCGGGGAACTTGCGTGGCGGGGTCGTGTCAAAACGGGTTCCGTGCGGGTGCCATGCCGGTTGGGGAAAGCTCAGGCTCCCGCTGTAACATCATGCGAGGAAAAGTATGAACCGAATTTATTCACAATTGGCGACCCGTATGTTGGGCCTGGGGACGGCGGGCCTGTTGCTGGTGGCGGTTGGTTGTGGCAAGGCCAAGCCCGAAAAGAGCGTTTCAGGCAAAGATCAGCCGGGGGTCAGTGCCACGGCTGGCAAGGCCGCCAAACCTGGGCGGCCGGCGGTGGCGGATGCGTCCCTGACGGCGGTTGAGCGGGCCGCGCGCGATAAAATGGCCAAACTGGCGGCGAAGCAGGGGCCGGCGGGCCGGCGCTTTGCCAAGGCGGACGCCAAGGAGCGGCAGGCCTTGGACAAGACGTTCCAGTTGTTGCGTGACGGCAAGGCTGATCCCGCCGCGCGGACGCAGGCCTTGAACGACCTGCTTGGGGTGTGCGATCCCGAGGTGGTCAAGGTCGCCCAGTTGGCGCTGGCGTGTGGCGACCCGGAGCAGCGGGAGGTGGCCATGGAACTGCTCGCCGATTTCACGTCGCCAGAGATTTTGCCAGTGGTGGGCAAGGGGCTCGATGATGCGGCGCCAGAGGTCCGTACTGCGGCGATCCAAGCTCTCGACGAGCAACACGGGACCACGGCGTTGGAGATGGTGGGCAAGGTGTTGAACGACCAGGACGCCGATGTGCGCGAAGCGGCCCTCAATCGTTTGTTCGAGGAGGACCCCGCCAGCTACACCCCCCTGTTGAGCCCGGCGGTGACCTCGGACTATCCCGACCTGCGCGAAAAAACCTTGCAACTGCTCTTTGAAAATCGCAGCCATGCCGGACTTGAAGTGCTCATCGAAGGTTTGCGCTCCACTGATCCGCAAGTCCGGGAAGAGATCAGCGAGGCGATTTCCCAGTTGGTCTCCGAAGAATTCGACAGTTACGAACAGGCCCGCGCCTTTTGGGACCAGAACAAAAACAAGTTTGATGACGACTTAATTGAGAAATGAGGGGGCGCGTGACACGTAAAAACGTGACACGTGACACGTGATACGTGAAAAGGCCGGTGATTCTGGTCTCCGGCCGCTGCCATCTTCACCCCTCAACCCCTCAACCCCTCAACCGCCCAACCGCCCAACCGCCCAACCGCCCAACCGCTCAACCGCCCAACCAAGCCATGGACACGGACGATGAATAAGCTTAACCCGGCCTTCGGTTCCCCTCACTCGCCGGCCGCCGCGGCGGCCGGCGAGTGCCGGGTCACGTTTGAGCCGGGGGGCCGTGCCGTCCAGGTCTTGGCCGGCACGCTGTTGATCGAAGCCGCCGCCCGGGCCGGTCTGATTGTGCAGACGCCGTGTGGCGGCAAGGGGTCGTGCGGCAAGTGCGCCGTGCGCGTCACCACCGGCGAGTGTCCGCCCCGCGCCGCGTGTGCCGCCCATTTCTCCGCGGCCCGGCTTAGGGCCGGCTGGCGTTTGGCGTGCCAGGCCCGGGTGATGGCCGGGGACGCCATGGTGGAAATCCCGGAAAAGTCGATGTTCGATCGCCGGTCCAAAATTCTTACCACCGGCAGTCGCAACCGGAAGGTGGCGTTCAAGCCAACGGTGTGGAAGCAGTACGTGGAACTGCCCGCACCGACCCAGGCTGACGATCTGCCGGATCTCCAGCGCTTGGAGCGTGCCGTCGGCCAACCGTTGCATGCGACGTTGCCGGTGCTCCGGATGCTGCCGGAACGGTTGCGCCACGAACGTTTCGCCGGCACCGCCGTGATCTGCGGCGAGCGGTTGCTTGACGTTGAGCCCGGCAACAGTTCCCTGAGCTGTTTCGGCGCCGCCTTCGATCTCGGCACGACCACCATTGTCGGGATGCTGGTCAATCTTTACGACGGGTGCGAGGTGGCGGTGTCCGCCACCCTCAATCCCCAGGTCGCCCTGGGTGACGATGTGATCAGCCGCATTGGCCGGGTGCGCGACAATCCGGCTGCCTTGGAGGAATTGCGCGCCGCGGTCATTCAGACGTTCAATCACCTGCTCCAGGACTTGATCGAACAGGCGGGTATGGACTCCGGGCTGATCTACGAGGTGACGGTGGCCGGCAATACCACCATGCAGCAGTTGTTCTGCGGCATTTCGCCGGCGGCGCTGGGCGAAGTACCGTTCCCGGCGGTATGCCGCCGCGCCCTCATGTTTGAGGCCCAGGATGTGGGCTTGGTGGCGGCCAATCCCCGCGCCCGGCTCTATCTGTTTCCGGTCATTGGCGGGTTTGTCGGCGGCGACACGGTGGCCGGCATGCTGGCAACGGACTTGGCCGCCAGTAGCGCGCCAACCCTCCTGGTGGATATTGGCACCAACGGCGAGCTGGTTCTTGCCCACGCCGGCAAGCTCTTCGCCTGTTCGACTGCCGCCGGGCCCGCCTTTGAGGGCGCCCGCATTTCCGCCGGCATGCGCGCCACGGAGGGCGCCATCGAAAAAATTGTGATGGCTGACGGCGACTTGTGTTTCAATGTCATTGGCGAATCCCGGCCGGTCGGCCTGTGCGGCACCGCCCTCATCGACCTGGTGGCGGAATTGCTGCGGCTCGGCGTCATTGAGGACACCGGCCGTCTGTTGCCGCCCGATGAACTGCCGTCCAGCGTGCCCGCTGCCATCCGCGCCCGGCTCTACGTCACGGACGGGCGGGCGGATTTCCTGCTGGTGCCCGCGGATGCCAGCCGCACCGGTGAGCCGATCTGGCTGCGTCAGCGGGATGTGCGCGAACTGCAGCTTGCCACTGCCGCCATTCGTGCCGGCATTCTCATCCTGCTCAAGCAGGCGGGGCTAACCCCGGAACAGCTCGACACCGTGCTGTTGGCTGGCGGGTTCGGCAACTTTATCCGCCGCAACAACGCCCGCCGCATCGGCCTGTTGCCGGCCATTTCCAGTGAACGCATTCGTTTTGTCGGCAATACGTCGCTGATGGGCGCCCGTGACGTGCTGATCTCGAAAGAAGAGCGGGTGAAAGCGGAGGCGCTGGCCGCCCGGACGCACCACCTCGACCTGTCGCTCGACCCCGAGTTCCAGGTCGAATTCAGCAACGCCATGCTCTTTCCCGACGGCGATGCCCACGACTGTACTTTAGGCTGAAGCGGTTTAGGCTGTAGGCTGAAGGTAATTACCGCGCAACCCCATAACCGCCCAACCCCGCAACCGGTCAAGATGGCGGAGGGGGTGGGATTCGAACCCACGGCGCCGTTGCCGGCGCGGAGGTTTTCAAGACCTCTGCCTTAAACCACTCGGCCACCCCTCCGCGCGCGGGCGGAACCTTGGCACTATAAGCCGTGAAACGTGAGGCGTGAAACGTGAGGCGTGAAACGTGAGGCCACAATAACCGGCCACTGCGGGCACCACACGGACGTACACGGACGACCTTGGACCAACACGGACAAGGGGGGCGGTTCGGTGAGTTTCGTCCGTGCCGGTCCGTGAAAGTCCGTGTTCGTCCGTGCCCGCCCCATTTACGTTTTACGCAGCACGCATCCGTTCACAGCTTTTCGCGCCCGGTGTAGCCGGTGTGCAGAAGCTGGTGCGCCTTTTCCCCGTACGGCTCGCCCAGGAACTCTTTGTAGAGCTGCTGGATGTACGGGTTCTTTTGGGAGGAGCGGATTTCCTTGCCGGCATCCTCGGCGTAAATGGCCTCCGAACGCTTGCGGATAACCTCAAATTCATGCTTGGAATCGACGAACGGCTGGCCGCCGCCGCCCACGCAACCACCGGGACAGGCCATGATTTCGATCAGGTGGTAACTGGATTTGCCGCTGCGGATTTCTTCCAGCAGCCGCCGGGCATTGCCCAGCCCGGAGGCAATGGCCACGTTGACCATTTTGCCGGCGATCTCAACCCCGGCGTGGCGCAGGCCGCGCTGACCGCGAACTTCCTCGAAGTCAACGGTTTCCAGCGGCTGGCCGGTGATGACTTCCGCCGCCATGCGCAGGGCGGCTTCGCAAACACCGCCGGACACGGCGAAGATGTCGGCGCCACCGGTGGAGAACCCGAGGGGGTTGTCGAACTCGCCGGCCGGCAGGCTGAGGAAGTCGATGCCGGCTTCCCGCAGCATGCGGGCGATTTCGCGGGTGGAGAGCACGTAATCCACGTCCTGGAGCCCGCTGGAGGAGAGTTCCTTGCGGGCGGCCTCATATTTCTTGGACAGGCAGGGCATGACCGAGACGACCACGATCTTGGCCGGATCGATGCCCAGCTTCTGCGCCCAATAGGTCTTGGCGATGGCGCCAAACATTTCCTGGGGGCTTTTGCAGGTCGAGGGGACATCCAGCAGGTCCTGGAACTGGTGTTCGAAGAACTTGACCCAGGCCGGGCAGCAGGAGGTGAGCATCGGCAGCCGGCCACCGTGCTGCAAGCGGTGCAGAAACTCGGTGGCCTCTTCCATGATGGTCAAGTCGGCCGCGAAGTTGGTGTCAAAGACGTAATCGAAGCCGAGGCGGCGCAGCGCGGTGACCATTTGCTTGGTGACCGTGTGGCCGGGCTCCATGCCGAATTCCTCGCCGAGGGCGGCGCGGACGGCGGGGGCGGTTTGGACCAGGACAATCTTGTCCGGGTTGTTGATGGCGTCCCAGACGGGGTCGATGTGGGATTTGCCCATCAGCGCGCCGGTGGGGCAGACCTTGACGCACTGTCCGCAGAACACGCACTGGGTGTCCTGGAGCGGCGCATGGAAGGCGGGGCCGACCACCATGTTGAAGCCGCGGCCAATACCGGAGAGGACGCCGACGGTCTGCATGTCGTTGCAGGCGGTCTCGCAGCGGCGGCAGCGGATGCACTTGTTGAGGTCGCGGGTGATGGCGGCACTGGAGGTTTCGATGGCGAAGTTGGACGACTCGCCCTCGAAGCGGTTTTTATCGGTGTGGAACTGATTGGCCAGATCCTGCAGCTCGCAGGCGCCGCTCGCATAGCAGTTCAGGCAGTCCTTGGGATGGTTGGACAGGAGCAGCTGGAGCAGGACGCGGCGGGACTTGAGCACCCGCGGCGAATGGGTGCGGATCACCATGTTGTTGGCGACCTTGGTGCTGCACGCCGGGGCGAGGTTGCGGCGGCCGTCCACTTCGACCACGCAGATGCGGCAGGAGGCGACTTGGTTGACCGTTTGCCGGTTGTGCAACTCCAGGTGGCACAGGGTCGGAATCTTGATGGTCGCCTTTTGAGCGGCCTCAAGGATGGTCGCATCCTTGGGCACCTGAAGGCGGATATCGTCAATCGTGATGTTTACGAACGGCATGGGAGCGGTCTCCGGAATTAGGCTGAAGGCTGTTAGACTGTTAGGCTGTAGACTGTTAGGCTGTAGACTGTTAGGCTGTAGACTGTTAGGCTGTAGACTGTTAGGCTGTTAGGCGATCAAGGCATGCGTGACCATCCGAAACTGAGGGCTTTTGAACTGCCCGAATGCGACGCGAAAACGGTGGAAACTGAAAAGTTTTAAATTCATTCGTCCGCTCCCTGCGCAGCGGCTAAACCGCCGTCAACATTAACCTTCAGCCTAACAGCCTTCAGCCTAATAGCCTATTCGCGGGCAATGGCGTCGAACTTGCAGGTTTTGAAGCAGGCGCCGCAATGGACACAATCCTGTTGACGGATGGTGTGGGGCTGTTTGACTTTCCCCTCAATGCAGTTGGCCGGGCAGACCTTGAAGCAGGCATGGCAGCCGACGCACTTGACCGGATCGATCCGGTAGGTGGGCGGGCGATTGCCGCGCTTCAGGCATTCCTCGTACTCGCCGCGGAACCAGCGCAGGGTGGAGAGCACGGGGTTGGGCGCGGTCTGGCCCAGGCCGCAGAGGGCGGTGTCCTTGATGACGTTGCCCAATTCCTCGAGCTTGGTCAGGTCCTCGGGCTTGCCCTCGCCCTTGAGGATGCGGTCCAGGATCTCATGCAGGCGTTTGCAACCGATGCGGCAGGGGGTGCATTTGCCGCACGATTCATCGCAGGTGAACTGCAAATAGAAGTGGGCGATCTTGACCATGGAGGTGCCCTCGCTCATGACGATCATGCCGCCCGAGCCCATGATCGAGCCGAGGGCGGTGAGGGTCTCGTATTCCATGGGGGTGTCGAATTTGATGGAGGGAATGCAGCCGCCGGAGGGGCCGCCGGTCTGCACGGCTTTGATCGGTTTGCCATCACTGGACCCGCCGCCGATGTCATACAGCAGTTCTTGGATGGTCATGCCCATGGGGATCTCGGCCAGGCCGACATTCTTGATGTCGCCGGCCAGCGAGAAGACCTTGGTGCCGGGGCTCTTTTCGGTGCCGATGGAACGGAACCAGGCGGCGCCTTTTTCCAGGATGGGCACGATGTTGGCAAAGGTCTCGACATTGTTGACGGTGGTGGAAGCGTCCCACAACCCGCGTTCGGCCGGGAACGGGGGCTTGACGGTCGGTTCGCCGCGCTTGCCTTCAATGGAGTGGATAAGCGAGGTTTCCTCGCCGCAGACAAAGGCGCCGGCGCCGTACTTGATCTCAATGTCGAACGCGAAGTCGCTGCCGAGGATCTTCTCACCCAGCAGTCCCATGGCACGGGCCTGTTCGATGGCGATCCCCAGGCGCTTGACCGCCAGCGGATATTCGGCGCGGCAGTAGACAAAGCCGCGGCGGGCGCCGATGGCCCGGCCGGCGACGGCCATGGCTTCGAGCACGCAGTGCGGATCGCCCTCAAGAACGGAACGGTCCATGAACGCGCCCGGGTCGCCTTCATCGGCATTGCAAACGATGTATTTGATCTCGCCGGCGGCGCCTTGGGCCGCCTGCCATTTGACGCCGGTGGGGAAGCCGCCGCCGCCGCGACCGCGCAACCCGGAGGCCTTGATGGTGTCGATCACGTCCTGCGGCTGCCAGTCAAAGACGGCCTTGGCCAGCATCTGGTACCCGCCATTGCGCAGGTAGTCGGAGATCTGCTCGGGATCGATCCGGCCGCAGTTGCGCAAGGCGATGCGCACCTGCTTCTTGAAGATGGCGTTGTCCACTGACAACGGATTGCTGAACGAGCCGTTGGCGGCCAGTTCGTCCACCAGTTGGCGGCCGCGTTCGGCCGTGACATCGCCCAGCGTGACAATCGGCTGGTTGGGCAGTTGCAGTTCGACGGTCGGTTCGGCAAAGCACAAGCCGACGCAACCGGCTTTGATCAGTTGCACGTGGTCGGCCAGCCCCTTTTCCTGCAAGGCGGCGGCAATGGCGTCATACACCTTGCCGGCGCCGGAGGCCAGGCCGCAGGTGGACATGCCGACAAAAATTTGGGGTTTGGCGGCGCCGGCGGCGGGGGCTTGGCGCAGGCTGTCGGCCAACTGGTTGAGATCGGTGCGGGTGGCGAGGCGGGTCATGGCGGTAGCATCCTCGTACAGTTAATGCTGATGGCGAAAAAGCCGGAAGGTTAGGATATAGAATGTAGAATTACGGCCGGGTTGTCATTCTAACCTGCTGAATTCTAATCTTCTAACTACTGGTTTATTTTTGGTATTCGGCCAAAATGGCGGGGATTTGTTCGGCGGTCACGCGGCCATAGGTTTTGCCGTCGATCTGCACCACCGGCGCCAGCGAGCAGGCGCCCACGCAGCGCAGGGAGCCCAGCGTGAACAGACCGTCCGTCGTGGTTTCGCCCAGCTTGGCCTTCAACATGCTTTCGGCTTTCTCAATCAGCTTGGCGGCGCCGCGGACATAACAGGCGGTTCCCAGGCAAAATTCAATGGTGTGCTTGCCGCTCATCTTGGTCTTGAAATAATGATAGAACGACACCACACCGTTGACCTCGCTGACATGCAGATTCAGGTGGGCGGCGATGAATTTCTGCACCTCGGTCGGGAGGTAGGAGAAAATTTCCTGAGCCCGGTGCAACGCCGGAATGAGCACGGCCCGGCGGCCGGCCAAGTCGGCGCCGTCCACTTTCAGACCGGTGAGGAAGGCTTCCAGTTGCTGGTACTTGGCGGTGTCCGCGCCCGGGGTGGCTGGCGCAGTGGCGGCGGCGGATGAGTGTTTGGCGGTGGCCATGGTGATGCGCGTCCGGATAATGAGGGTGGGGAACAAAACGAGATTACAGAAAGGTTCGCACCAGTTCCGCGGCTCGCGCCCGGGTCTCCGTGCGAACAACTGTCAAGTTGTGAATAATTTCACAGTATAGCATCGCGATGACACTTTGCAAGCGCCAATGCAAGAAATATTCAAAGGCCAACCGGCGCGCTGTGCCGCTCCGGGAACGTTCCATCTTACGGCGTCACCGGGGCCGGAGATGCCGCCGCAACTGGTCGAGAAAGGCCGGCAATAACTCCGCCTCGGGCCAGCTGCCGATGATTTCACCGTGCTGGAAAATGACCCCCTTGCCGGGGCCGCCGGCCAGTCCCAGGTCGGCGTCACGCGCTTCGCCGGGGCCGTTGACGACGCAGCCCATGATGGCGACCTTGTCCAGGTCCAACTGTTGGCCGGTCAGCCGCAGGCATTCCAATTCGGCTTCGACGGCGGCCACCAGGCCGAAGAGATCGATCTGGGTGCGGCCGCAGGTGGGGCACGAAATGATCTCGGGCCGGGCCTTGCGGAGTCCGCACGCCTCGAGGATGCGGATGCCGGCCCGGATCTCGTCCACGGGCGGGGCGGTGAGGCTGACCCGGATGGTGTCGCCGATGCCCTCCAGCAGCAGGCAGCCCAAGGCCACGGCGGACTTGATGATGCCGACGGAGGGCGGCCCGGCCTCGGTGACCCCGAGGTGCAGGGGATAGTCGCTCTGGCGGGCAAAGGCGCGGCAGGCCTCCACGGTGGCCGGCACGCTGGAGGACTTGAGGCTGACTTTGACCTGGCGGCAACCGACGCTGTCGAGCACGGCGCAGGCTTCCAAGGCGCTGGCGGCCAGCGCTCCGGCATCGTCACCCTTGGCCCCCTGGGCACGGAAACGGGCTTCCAAACTGCCGCCATTGACCCCGACCCGCACCGCCACGTTATGGTCGGCGGCGGCCCGGCCGACTTCGGCGAGCGCCGCCTCGCCACCCAGGTTGCCGGGATTGACGCGGATGCCGTGGGCGCCGGCGGCCATGGCGGCGATGGCCAGCCGCGGATCAAAATGGATGTCGGCAATAACGGGCAGCGGACTGGCGGCGGCGATTTGGCGCAAGGCGTCCACCGCCGCGTCGTCCGGCACGGTCACCCGCACCAGGTCGCAGCCGGCGGCGGCCACCTCGCGGATTTGGGCGAGGGTGGCGGCGGCATCCCGCGGGTCCGTGGTGGTCATGGTCTGGACCGGGACCGGGGCGCCGCCGCCCACCGCCACCCGGCCCACGAAGATCTGTCGTGTCGTGCGCATGGCGTCACTGTAGCGTGGGGATGCGCTTGGCACCAGAGGGGGGGATGGGAAATGGTTGGGCGGTTGAGGGGTTGAGGGGTTGAGGGGTTGGGCGGAATACGTTATGGTTCGGGATGGTGGCGCAAATAGCGAATGAGGCCGTTGACGAGGCGGATGACCGTGCCTAACTGGGCCAGTAACTCTTCTCTGTTGGTGTCCAATAGGTAACCGACATCATGCGCAACGTACACATGCGAAAGCAATTCCCATGACGAGCCCAGTGCGATTCGGGCATAGCGAATAAATTGAACTTGCCTGCCGCAGCCGAATCCTTCAGCTAGATTAGCCATGATGCTGACGGCGGATCGGCGCATCTGATCTCGCAATGCCATGTCGCGGTCAAAAGAAGTGGCGGCGGTGACACGGTAAACCGCCGCCGTCAGCTTACGTGCCTCCCGCTATCCCTCACACTCAATAATGGAATTGAGGGTCGCCATGTGATTAATACCCTTGGATATACTGGCGTAATCTTGTTACCATAAATAACGCACCATGGCGCGATATATTGTCTCCTCCCAACCTCCCAACCTCCCAACCTCCCAACCTCCCAACCTCCCAACCTCCCAACCTCCCAACCTCCCAACCTCCCAACCTCCCAACCTCCCAACCGCTCAACCTCCCAACCGCTCAACCAAACAAGGCCCCCCCCCATGCAAATCCAACGACTTCGCGAAGCGGTGTGTGCGGCCAATCTGGAGTTGGTGGCGCGTGGACTGGTGGTCTACACCTGGGGCAATGTCAGTGGCATTGACCGGGAGGCGGACGTGGTGGCGATCAAGCCCAGCGGAGTGGATTATGACGAACTGACCCCGGATAAGATCGTGCTGATGCGGCTGGACGGCACCCCGGTCGAGGGTGGCCTGCGGCCATCGTCCGACACGCCGACGCACCTGGAGTTGTACCGCGCCTTTCCCTGCCTGGGCGGGATCGCCCACACCCACAGTCCGCATGCCACCCTGTTCGCGCAGGCCGGGCGCGGGCTGCCCTGTTTCGGCACCACGCACGCCGATCATTTTTACGGGGAAGTGCCTGTCACCCGGCCGATGACCCGGGACGAGGTGGCCAGCGCGTATGAGGCGAATACCGGCAAAGTCATTGCCGAGGCATTCACCAATCTGGATCCGCAGGAGATGCCGGCGGTGCTGGTCTGGGGGCATGGCCCCTTTACCTGGGGTGCGGACGCCGCGGCGGCGGTAAAAAACAGCGTGGTGCTGGAACAGGTCTGCCGCATGGCCCTGGGCGCCCTCCAGCTCAATCCCGACCTGGAGCCGTTGCCCGATTACCTGCTTGACCGCCATTTCCAGCGCAAACACGGCCCCGGCGCCTATTACGGCCAACCGGAGTCCAAATATTCAATATCGAAGTAATGATAATTTCACCTCAAACAGCGAGCATTGTTTTCTCTCGCAAAGACGCAAAGAGCGCCAAGAAATTCAAGCTTTATGTTCAAATACAAAGAATTATGATCCTCTTTGCGATCTTGGCGTGCTTGGCGAGAGAAACTATTTTTAAAGTCAACTCCGTATAAGACGGGAGCTGGTTGAGGGCGCTGGAGCCGCCCGTTCTCGGGCGGAACATTGGCGTCATGGGAAGCGTCGTTACTTTTCCGTATCCGGCAAAGCCCGCCGGTCTCGGTGCCGGGCCAGGAGCCAGTGCAGGAACTCGCGGTCGGCCGGGACCCAGTCCAGGCGGGACATTTGGGCGAGGGTGAACCAGCCGGCACCCTGCCCTTCCTGGGGGTGCGGTTCGGCCCCGACCGGAAGGCGGGCGTTGAGGAAGCACAAGCGGAGGGTGGGGCGGCCGGGTTCGCGGATGGTCAGCCGGGTCAGGACCCGAAGGGGGCCGACCGGGCGCACCCCCAGTTCTTCTTCCAGTTCGCGGCGCAGGCAGGCGGCCAGGGTCTCGCCAGGTTCACGCTTGCCGCCGGGAAATTCCCACCGTCCCGCCTGACGGCTGCCGGGCGGGCGCTGGGCCAAAAAGAAACGCCGCCGTCGGGAGATGACGGCGGCGCAGACATCGACTACATCAAGTGCATCAGCCATGAAAATGACCGTTCAAAAGCAGAAACCTGAAAGCAGAAAGCTGAAAATTTAAATTTCTGCTTTCTGCTTTCCTGATTTCAGCTTTTGCTTAGCGGGTGCCGACGGCGAACTCGCAGCGGCGATTTTGGGCGTACTGCTCTTCGGTGGTGGCATTGGGAACGGCCGGTTTCTCGGAGCCGTAGCTGATGGTTTCGAGGTTCTTGTCGTTGGCGCCCAGGGACACCAGGTACTCACGCACCGCCAGCGCCCGGCGTTCGCCCAGGCCGCGGTTGTACTCGGCGGTGCCGCGTTCGTCGCAATTGCCTTCGATGACCACCACGTACTCGGGATTGTCCTTCATGTACTGGTTGACCGTCTCGATCTTCGGCTTTTCGCTGTCGCCGATGGCCGAGCTGTCAAAGGCGAAATAGACCACGCTTTCCATGCGGCCCTTTTCATTGACTTGGCCCTGGCGCTGGTTCAGGTTGCCGGCCGTGCCTTCGCTGCCGGGGCCGCCCACTTCGCTGCCGGGACCGCCCAATCCGCCGCCCAGGTCAGTGGAGGAGTTCGTGGTGTTCAGAGTGTCCTTCTTGCCCCAGGGCCACATCTTTTTGCAACCGGTGCCAGACAGAACCACGCCGGCCGCCAGGGCCGCCACTACCAGAATACGGGTCAACTTGGTCATGGGAGGACTCTTTCCTTGAGATCGTTTGGGTGAAGGTCACGTGACAGGGGTTCGGATAAAAAAGGTCGTGACGGGAACTTATTTCCCCAATCGTGGGAATCAAGTCCATTGCTTTGGTTGGTGACACGGGCATATTACCCGGCAGCATCCGCCGCCGTTGTTGTGTGCGCATGGTGCGGTCTCTTTTTTGGTTACGGCCACAACCCCGACGGGGATCAACCGGCGTGTCTTCGGAAGTCACAATCAAGCCTGATTCGGCTTCGGCTGCCGCCGGCCTGCGCATTTTGCTGGCGGAAGGCGAGCCGGCTCTGCGCCGGTTGTTGGCCCGCCTGTTGCGCCTGAGCGGGTTTGCCGTGGTCGAAGCGGCGGATGGTATTGAAGCCTTGCAACTCTTTTCCAGCCCGGAGGGTGTGCCGGACCTGCTGATCTCCGACGTGGTCATGCCCCGGATGGGCGGCCTCGAATTGGCGGTGGAGCTGCGGCTGCTTCATCCGCGGTTGCCCGTCTTGTTCATTTCCGGTTATACGGACAACCTTTTCCTCGAGTCCGAGGAATTGCGTCACGGCACCAGTTTTTTGGCCAAACCGTTTCCACCCCAGGCGTTGATTGGCAAGGTGAAAGAGATTTTCGCCACCGGTGGCCACGCCGCCCCGGCGGCCGGGTAGCGCTCTCCGCAAATCAACCTTTCATGACTGGGAGCCGCCCGTCCTCGGGCGGACCGCGACGGCGTCACCCCAGTTCCGCCCGGTTTATGGGGTCGCCGTCATGCCAAACTCATGACGCGCGTCTCCGACGAGCACGGGTTCGTCCGCCCGAGGACGGGCGGCTCCCAAGGTTCCATTCACATGAAGTTCCTGATTTCGCGGGTCTGTTTGTTCCTGTTCGCCGGTGCCTGGGCGGCGATGGCGGAGTCCGCAACCGCCGGCGCGCCGGCGCGGCTTGGCGGGAGTGACGAACCGCGCCTGACCGCCCGGGCTCAAGGCGACCGGCTCGAGGTGTGGCGGGCCGGGGAGTGGCGGCCCCTGTTTGTCGCCGGGGTCAACCTGGGGTTGGCGCTACCGGGGCATACCTTCGGCCAGCCGCCGCGGGAGGTGGCCGTCTATCGCGACTGGTTCCGGCAGATGCGCGGACTGGGCATCAACACCGTGCGGGTTTATTCACTGATCCATCCGGCGTTCTACCAGGCATTGCGCGAGCATAACCTGGCGGAGCCGGAACAGCCGCTGTGGCTGCTGCAGGAAGTCTGGCCGGAAGAAAATCCCGCCGGGAACGATTATCTGGCTCCGGAAAACCTGCGGCCGTTCCTGGACGAGATTGCCCTGGAGGTGGACGCGCTGCACGGCGCGGCGACGATTCCGCAACGCTCCGGCCGCGCTTGGGGTGCCTACACCGCCGACGTCTATCCCTGGCTGCTTGGGTGGCTGATTGGGCGCGAATTGGAACCCTATGAGGTGGCCACCACCGACGCGCGTCACGCGGGCTTCCGTCACCCTGGGCGCTTCATGACCGCGCCGGACGGGTCGCCTACCGAGAATTGGCTGGCCCAATGCATGGACTGGCTGCTGGAGTGCGAAACCCGGCGCCATGGCTGGCAACATCCGGTGGCGCTGGTCTCCTGGCCCACCCTGGACCCGCTGCAACACGCCAGCGAAACCAGCTTGGGCCGCCCTAAAGCGGAGGAGCACAACGACAGCGCGGTGGTGGACATCCGTCATTTCCGCGGCGGCCCGGCCCTGCGCGCCGGCTATTTCGGGGCTTATCACATTTATCCCAATTACCCGGAGTTCATGAACAACGAGCCGGGGTATGACGCCTACCATGATTCCCTCGGCCGCCTGCGCTATGGCGGCTACCTGCGCGAGTTCCTGGCCCGGCATCGCGGGGTGCCGGCGCTGGTCGCCGAGTTCGGCCTGGCCACCGGCCTGGGCTATTCTCAGACCAGTCCCGACGGCTATCTGCACGGCGGCCTTACCGAGGAGGCCCAGGGGGCCGGGGTGGCGCGGTTTTTTCGCGCCATTCACCGCGAGGGCGCGGCCGGCGGCGTGGTCTTCGAATGGATGGACGAATGGGCCAAGAAAACCTGGATCACCGCGCCCTACATGATTCCCTATGCCCGGCACGTTCTGTGGCACAACGTCATTGATCCGGAGCAGAACTACGGCCTCCTGGCCACCGAACCCGACCCGCCGCCCGCCGCCCCGCAGGATGTGCAGGAAGGCGCCGGCCGTCTGCGGCGCTTGGAAATGCGCGCCAACGCGGCGTTTCTGTTCCTCGACCTTGAGTTTGCCGGGCCGCCGCCGCGCTGGGACGCCGAGGAACTGTTGATCGGCATTGACACCTATGCGCGGGACCGTGGCGGATTTCGCTACCGCCCGGACTTGGCGGCCGTCGCGCCTTCGGGCCTGGAATTTTTGGTGCGCCTGACCGGTGCGGCCGATGGACAGTTGCTGGCCTTGCCGTCCTATAATCTTGGCACCTATCATTTCGCCTCCGTTCGTGACGACTCGGGCCGGTTCGAGGAGATCCGCCGGCCCATTCGCGAAGCGCGCACCACGGCTTCTGGCCAGGTGATTCCGGCGGATTTCGAGGATGCCAGCCGGCTGCGTTTCGGCCCATTTGACGCCAGTTTGCGCACGCTCAACACGTGGTGCGTGGAGGGACAGCACCTGCGGGTGCGCCTGCCATGGGCCCGGCTCAATGTGACGGACCCGTCGTCACGCCAGGTGCTGGATGATCCGCGGCCCTTCACGCATCGTCCGTTTTTTGGCCGGGATGAACTTCGGGCCATGGTCACCGATGGCATGGTGGTCAGCATTGTGATCGCGGCCAAAGACCGGGCGGTGGTGCTTGACCGTCTGCCCGCCGCGGGTGCCGTGGCGCCCGCGCCCTTTGCCTGGCCCACGTGGGACGTGGCGCCCGCCTACCGTCAGCGCCTGAAAGCCGGCACCCCCCTCTTGCGCGCGGCCATTGCCGAAGTCACCGCCACACCTGTTTCACCCTAGAGCCGCTTTCAAAAGGGGCGAGGTTTTTCCATAACCGGGAGCCGCCCGTCCTCGGGCGGACGAATCCGTCATCGTCGGAGACGCGCGATGGAATTGCAAAAGTAGCCAGAATTCAGTAGCCAGTAGTCAGAAGGTTTGGAAGATGCGGGAAAAGGGCGGAACTGGTGTGATGCCATCGAGTTCCGCCCGAGGACGGGCGGCTCCCGGTCTTGAAATAACGCCGAGATTAAAAAGCGGCAACTGGATGGTTCCGAGCACCATTTTTCACCATGAAGGGCATGAAGCACATGAAGTAAATCGGCAGCAAGGCGACCAAAACGCGGAGAAACGTCCTGATTACGCTTTTTCTTCGTGCTCTTCATGTTCTTCATGGTAGATAGGGCCTTCGGCCCGGCGGAACGTCGCCGCCGCGCGGCAAGCGCTCAGTTGCGGCATACGCTGATTCGTTCCAGGCTAACAGCCTTCAGCCTACAGCCTAAACAACCTCAATTATTGCCCGTCACAGCCCGTGTTCGGCGCGGCGGACCATGTCGTCCTGGATCGGACGGCCAAGATTGGTGAAGCGGTCGCTGTAACCGGCGATGCGGACGATGAGGTCCCGGTGCGCCGCCGGCGCGGCAATGGCGGCGCGAAGCTGCTCCGCCGCCAAACCGTTGACTTGGATCTGCAAGCCGCCGCGCTGGAAGTAAGTCAGCAGCAACGCCTTGAATTTTTCCCGCCAGGCCGGATCGGCGAGCTGGGCGAGGTCGAGGGTGAGGTCGAGCGCCTGGCCGCCGCTGAAGGCGCGCTGGTCGATGGCGCTGGCGGAAAGCAGGAGGCCGGTCAGCCCGGCCTGGTTCCGGCCGGGCACGGGGCCGAGCTGCTTGCCGAGCGGTTCGCCGGCGTGGCGGCCGTCCAGGGTGGCCGCCGTTTTTCGCCCCGCCTCGACATGGGCGTTGAGGGTGTGGTACGACGGCAGGTAATGAACCCGGCCGTGATCGTGCCGGGTGACGATGCCGGCAAAGGCGGCGGACAGCCGCTGCGCCATGGCGTCGGCTTCCGGATCGCCATTGCCGTACTTGGGACAGGCGCGGACGGCCTGGAGAACGGCCGCGTCCCCCGGCCCCCCCGCATAGTCCGTGGCGGCGGCCCGGACCAGGTCGGTGAGAGCGTAACGCGCCTCCCGGAACACCAGACGGTCAATGGCGACCAGGGCATCGGCGACGTTGGCCCAGCCAAAGCCTTCGACGATGACGCAGTGGTAGTCCGCGCCGCCCCCGGCCCGGTCCGTGGCGCGCCGGATGCAGCCTCCGGTGATGGCGGAGAGGAACGGATTGGGCGCGGTGGCGGCCACGCGTTCGGCGGCGCGTTGGTTGCGCGCCACGCAGAAACCGACCAGTTCTTCCACGTATTCCCGGAACTTGCCGAAGAGCGCATCAAAAGTTGCGAACTCCGCAACGGCCGGCGGCGTGGTCAGGGGAATGGGCAACGGTTGGCGCAGCGGCTGGCCGCCATTCAGTGCCAGTTCCAGGGGCAGCGGCAGGTTGATGACCGCGCCCCACATGTCGCTGATTTCCCGGCCCGGCATCACCAGTCCCATGCAACTGTTCAGGGCAAAGCCCGGCGCTTCGGCGGCCGGCACGCCGCGCCGGATCATGGCCTCGCGGCAGGGGCGTTCGCCGTAGAATGTGGGCTGGCCGATGGCGACCAGGCGGCGGTTCAGCAGCGCGGCAAAGGCGTCGTCGGGGAAACGGTCGTGGAGGCGGGCGGCGAGGATGGGGGCGGGCAGGGCGAGTTCCGTCGCGGTTTCGACGATGAGGGCCGACAGCTCGTTGAACAGCTCGTGGTCCTGGGCGTCCAGGCCGCCGAGGTTGACGGTGCAGGCGGCGTCCCCGAACCCGTTCAGTTTCAGGAAGAAGTCCCGCAGGGAATGCTTGAGGTCCACGACCGGGACGCCGCAGGCGCGGTCACGATGATAGAAGGGCAAGAGGAACTGGTCGATCCGGCCGAGGGAAAGCGAGGCGGTGTCGCGTTCGGAAATGCCGATACTGAGATGGACCAGCCAGATCGCCTGGAGCGCCTCATGGAACGACCGGGCCGGGCGCATCGGGACCTGGGCGCAGGCCGCGGCGGTCCGGGCCAGGGCGGCCTTGGCATCGGCATCCGCTGCCGGTTCAGCCTGTTGCGCCGCCAGGACGGCGAAGCGCCCGGCGAACACGCCCAGTGAGCTGACGGCCAGTTGCATGGCCTCCAACTGGGCCTGTTCCCCATCGGTGGCGGCGGTCTGGCGGCGGGCGGTGATTTCGGCCAGCACATCATCCAGCCCCTTTTCCACCACCCGTTGGTAATCGGCGCAGGTGTGGGCCAGGGTGTAATTGCCGGAGCAGTGGAAGGTGTCCCATAACTGTCCGGCGGCCGTTTCCGCCGCGGAGTTCGCAGGCGGTGGCGGTGTCGCGGCGGCGAGGCGCCGGCGGTCGGCCAGGTACGCCTCGCGCTGTTCAGGGGAAAGGAAATCCCAGCCCAGATCACCGGCCAGGGAGGAATTGGCGCGCAGGCCGAGCGGCAGTCGTTCCAGACCAATGCGGAACAACTGGGCTTCGCGCAACGCCGGCGGCTGGGATGCCAGAACCGGTTTTTCAGCTAGCGCCTGTGCCCGCACCACCCCGAGCAGATCCATGATGGATAAAGAGTCCATGGTATTCAATATAGCATGAGCCCTTAGTCTGGATTATTCATAATTCACCACGAAAGAACGCAAAAGATCGCAAAAGAAAATGCGTATCATCGTTTCTCAAGTGTTGCAGTTGATTTTTGTGCTTAAAACAGGGTTCGCATTGGTGTGATATTTTATCATAACATACTATCATCAAGCGGCTTTCTTGCAGGGTGCAAAACCACCATCATGGAGGAACTGCCCGAACAGGCACT
>CAITYL010000049.1 GCA_903896595.1 uncultured Lentisphaerota bacterium | reverse complement strand
CGCATCATTGGTCTGCCGGACGGTGGCCCAATAAAAGGGCGGAACTGGTGTGACGCCATCGATTTCCGCCCGAGGACGGGCGGCTCCCGGTCTTGAAATAACGCCGATATTAAAAGCGGCAAAGGAATTGCCGCACTCCAAGAACGGTGCCACCTGGATCGGGACTTTTGTGAGAAAGATCGGAATACGAACCAAACGATGGAGGGGGACGCTCGCAGGCTCGCGCCTCTCATCGTGGCGATGGACGACAACGACGTTGGATGTTCGATGTTGAATGTTGGATATTTTTATGACCTCCTTGCAAGCCTATCTTGAGCACTTGGCGCCGCTGACTCTGGCTTTTCGTGGCGATCCGGCCACCCCGATTGCCGGCGCGGCGGCCGATTCCCGCGCGATTCGTCCCGGCTGGTTGTTTGTCGCCATTCCCGGCCGTCATGACGACGGCGCCAAGTACCTGCCCCAAGCCCTGGCCGCCGGCGCGGCGGCGGTGGTGGCCGTAACGGAGTTGGAGGTGCCGGCCGGCGTCGCGTTGATCCGCGTCAGCGACGCCTATGCCGCCGCCGGCCGCGTGGCGGAAATCCTGCATGGCCAGCCGGGCCGTGACTTGTGCCTGTTCGGGGTCACCGGCACCAACGGCAAGACCACCACCGCCTACCTGTTGCGCGCCATCCTGGCCGTTGCTGGCCGCCGCGCCGGTATGATTGGCACCGTTGTTTACGATACCGGCGGTGGCGCGCCGCGCGAGGCCGACCGTACCACGCCGACGCCGTTCGAGGCCCAGGCCCTGCTTGCTGAGATGCGCGCCCACGGCTTGCGCGACGCCGTGCTTGAAGTCTCCAGCCATTCCCTGGCCCAGCGTCGTCTCGGTGCCGCCCGCTTCGCCGGCGTCATCTTCACCAACCTCACCGGTGACCACCTTGACTATCATCACACCATGGACGAGTATTTCGCCGCCAAGCAACTGCTGTTCACAGAAGGCCTGCCGCCCGGCGCTCCCGCCGTGATCAACACCGATGACCCGTGGGGCGCCCGGCTGGCCGCCACGCTCGCGGCATTGCCCACCCCTGCCGCGCCGCGCGTCATTCCCTTCGGCCGGGACGCCGCCGCCCGCGCCGGTGCCCACCTCTGCGAACTCCGCACCGGGGCCGATGGGACCACGGTCACACTGGAATTTGCCGCCGGCGTTCTGCCGGGGGACGCCGCGTCGCGCCGGGTGGAGTTGCAGTCGCCACTGGTCGGCGTCTTCAACGCCTATAATCTGGCCGGGGCGGCTGTGCTGGCCCTGGCCGCCGGGGTGCCGGAGGCGGCCGTTCGCGGCGCCCTTGCGACCTGTACCGGCGCCCCTGGCCGTCTGGAACCGGTGCGTGCGCTGGCGGGGTGGACCGCTTTCGTGGACTACGCCCACACCGATGATGCCCTCGACAACGTCCTGCGAACCCTCCGCGACCTGCGCCCGCGCCGGTTGATCGTCCTGTTCGGTTGCGGCGGTGACCGCGACCGTAGCAAGCGCCCCCGCATGGGCGCGGTTGCCGCCCGCTACGCCGATGTGATCGTCCTCACCAGTGACAATCCGCGCACCGAGGACCCGGCCGCCATTCTCCGCGACATCCAGGCCGGCATTCCCACCGGCATTCCCTGTCAGGTCTTGGCGGACCGGCGCGCGGCCATCCGCGCCGCGGTCGCCGCCGCCGGCCCCGGCGATTTTCTATTGGTTGCCGGCAAGGGCCATGAGCCGTATCAGGAGTGCAATGGCGTCAAAACGCACTTTAACGACCGCGAGGAGTTGGAAAGTCTCGGGGTTTCCAAAGGGACAGGTCCCTTTGGCAGGGGCCTGGGGGCAGAGCCCCCACATATTTTAGTGGTGTGAGGTGCCCGTGCTTAGTGGGGACCGGTGAACCTGGGATGGGACGCAATGGCGAAGCCGCAGATCAGGACAGACATGGCAACGTGGTTGCCGGAAGTGGATGCCACCGCGGCGGAGCCGTTGTACCGCCAAATCGCGGAACAGGCGGCGGCCCAGATCCAGGACGGCCGTTTGCCGGCCGGGACGCGGCTGCCGGCGGCGCGGACCTTGGCGCGCCGGTTGCAGATCAATCCGGTGACGGCGGTGACGGCTTACCGGCACCTTGCCCGGCAGGGACTGGTGGTGAGCCGGGTGGGGCGCGGCACCCATGTGGCGGGCGCATTCGGCGCTGGTGAGGGCGACGGACGCTTTCCCCTGGCCACGCTCAAGCGCATCATGAATGGGGTGTTGGAACGGGACGGCGAGGCGGCGTTCGCGGTGGCGGATGGCCTGGGGCACGAACCGTTGCGGGCGGCCATCCGGCGGTACTTGGAGGCTCAGGGCATTGCGGCCGCCGGGGCGGACGTGGCGGTGTTTTCGGGCGCGCAGCAGGGCTTGAGCGTGCTGGTGCGGTTGTTGGTGCAACGGGATGACTGGGTGCTGGTGGAGCGGCCGACCTATCCCGGGATCCTGCGGCTGTTGCAAGGGGTCGGAGCACGGGTCGAGGCCGTGGATGTGGGCCCCGCGGGGATGGCGCCGCAGGCGGTGGAACGGCTGTTTCGCACGCGCCCGTTTCGTCTGGCCTATGTGATGCCGGTTTACCAGAACCCGACCGGGGTTGCCTATGATGGGGCGAGCAAGCGGCGGCTGTTGGCGTTGTGCCGGGAACACGGTGTTTTGCTGCTGGAGGATGACGCCCGCAGCGAATTGGATTACGGCCGGGGGCGGCAAGCGTCATTGCGCGCGCTGGCCAAGCGGGACGAGGCTCAGCAGGTGTTGTATCTGAAAAGTTTCTCGCACCTGTTGCTGCCGGGGTTTCGTCTGGGGTTTTGTTTGGCGCCCGAACGGTTGCTGCCGGCGTTGCGGCAGGCCAAGGCGGAAGCGGACCTGTTCACCTCCAGCTTTTTTCAGCGGGTGCTGGCGCAGTTTCTTGAAGAAGGCGCCTTGGCCGCCTGGGTGCGGGATTTGGAAGAACGGGAACGGCGAAACTTCAAGCGCGCGCTGGCGGCGGCGCGGCGGTGGTTGTCGCCGTTGGGGGTCCGGTGGATTGAGCCGGCGGGGGGCGATACCCTGTGGTGTCAGTTGCCGGCCGGGGTGGCGCCCCTTCGTTTCCTGTCGCTGGCCCAAGCGGCCGGGGCGCCGGTGCTGGGGGGGGCGGAGTTCGCGGCCGACGGCGCGGTGGCCGATCATTTTCGCCTGAGTTTTGGCGGGCTGGCGCCGGCCGCTTGGGAGCAGGTGCTGGCGGCGGTGGCGGCCGCCGTGACCCTGGCGCGTCAAAGCTGAAATCGCCCGGCTGATTGAGAGGAAACAGGATGTGGCCGCCGCGTCCTCTTTGTCCTCAAGGTCCTCTCGGGACCAATCTCCTCCATGTCCTCAGCGGCGGCAAGGTGGCCGTTGCTGGCGGGGGGGGGCGGGGCGAGGACGTTGAGGACGACGGCGCCACACGAGGACAAGTGAGGACGGAGAGGACGCCCCGCACGGGATACCCATTGGCGCCATTTTCATGGCTCCCCAGTGCGGCGCAATCGAAAGCGGCTGCTGAGCGCGGTGAAGTGGGGACGTAGCTGCATATCTACTTATATTCCAATAAATAACATTGTTTTTTGACGCTCCTAATGCGGTTTTAATCCGGATTTTTATTCATGCATATTGCTTGCGTTTGCATGCATTTATGGCTATGGTATGGACAGGGATAAGACAACTGAGTCAAGGAGCCACCCGATGGCGACGCTACAAGTCAGATCGATCAACGACCAGTTATATCGCGCGCTTGGTGCTCGCGCCACCCTGGAGAATCGCTCGATTAGCCAGGAGGTGATCGCGATCATCAAGGATTATCTTTCCCGTCCTTCCAGCAAACACCCGGACCTGACGGCGCAGTTTCTCCAGCTTTGCGGCACCTGGCAGGATGACCGGGGGGAAGACGTGATCGCGGCTGACGTTCGGCGTTCGCGCGTGCAGAGCAACGAGCGCTTTGGAGACGTTCTCTAATGTACCTGCTTGACACCGACACCATCATCTATTTGTTGAAGGGCAATCGACCGGTGATGGACAACTTCGCCCGGCACGCCGACGCCCCCAAGGCCATTAGTGTGATCACGTTTGGCGAACTGATTTTCGGTGCTCGGAGATCTCAGCGCGTCCACGAGAATCTGGCCAAGGTCTACCGGCTCAAGGAACTGTTGCCGGTCATTGCATCATCACCAACAACACCCGGCACTTCAGTCTCATCCCCGGCCTAAAAACCGAGAATTGGGCCGTCTGACTCATCATCTGGGAGCATAGGGACGGGAACATAGGGTGAATTGGGACGGCCGCCGCGTCCTCTTCGTCCTCAAGGTCCTCTCGGGGCCAATGTCCTCCACGTCCTCAGCGGCGGCAAGGTGGCCGTTGTTGGCGGGGGGGGGCGGGGCGAGGACGTTGAGGACACCGGCGCCACACGAGGACAAGGAGGACGGAGAGGACGCCCCGCACGGATGCCCATGGGCGCCATCTTGCGCCGCGCTCCGGCTGGCGGCGTGGCATTCAGCGGCAACGGCGGTAGATTTTCAGCATGCGCCAACGCCTATTCAATATTGCCGGCCCGTGCATCGTGGGGGAACACTATCTGTTGCCCGCGCTTGAACGGTGTCCGGAAATCGCCCGGCTGATTGAGGGGAAGCAGTACTTTGTCGTCCACGCCGCCCGGCAGTCGGGCAAGACCACCTTGCTCAAAGCGCTGGCGGCGGAGATCAATGGCGGCACCGAGCGGGTGGCGCTCTATTGTTCGCTGGAAACGGTTCAAGGTTTGGTGGATCCGGAAAAGGGGATTCCCGCCGTGATGCGGGCCGTCGATAAGAGCGTCAGCTACCATCCGCGCTTACGCGGTTTCCCGTTTGCCACTCCCGAATGCGTGACGGATTTCACCGGTGGCTTGCAACGCGGGCTCACCCAGCTCTGCACAAACCTCGACCGCCCGCTGGTCGTGCTGTTTGACGAGGCGGACTGCCTTTCCGACCAGACCTTGATCACCTTCCTGCGCCAGCTTCGCGACGGCTTTGTCAACCGCGCCGAGGTGCCGTTCCCCAGTTCCATCGCCCTGGTGGGGATGCGCAATATCCGCGACTATAAGGCCAAGATTCGCCCGGACCGCGACACGCTGGGCTCGGCCAGTCCGTTCAATGTGATTACCGAGTCCCTAACGTTAACCAACTTCACCCAAGCCGAGATTGGCACCCTCTACGCCCAGCACACCGCCGAGACGGGCCAACTTTTCGCGCCCGCCGCCGTGGAACGGGCCGCCTACTGGACGGGCGGGCAGCCGTGGCTGGTCAACGCTATCGCCCGGGAAAGCGTTGAGAAAATCTTGGGGCGCGACTGGAATCCGCCGGTCACCGGCGGCGTGATCGACCAGGCGGCGGAAAACCTGCTCCGCCGCCGCGACACGCATCTCGACAGCCTTTATGAGCGGCTCAAGGAGGACCGCGTCCGCCGCGTCGTCGAACCGGTGATTACCGGACAAGAGGGCCCCAACGTCAGTTTGCTCTCGGACGACACCCAGTATGTGCTGGATCTTGGGTTGCTATGCCAGGAGCAGGGGGCGCTGTTGCCGGCCAATCCGATTTATGCCGAGGTCATCCTGCGCACCCTTTCCTATGACACGCAAATGATGATGCTCAACGGCATCCGCCAAGTGCCATGGATCCAAGGCGGACAGCTCGACATGACCGGGCTGTTGCGGGCGTTCCAAGTTTTCTGGCGCGAGAGCAGCGAGGTTTGGGAGGCGCGCTACGAGTACCGGGAGGCCGCGCCGCACTTGATCCTGATGGCGTTCTTGCAACGGGTGATCAATGGCGGTGGCCAGTTGGTGCGCGAATACGCCTTGGGCCGGCGGCGGCTTGATGTCTGCGTGGCTTACGGCGGCCGGTTCTACCCGATTGAGCTGAAGCTGTGGCGCGGCCCGCAGGCCCGCGAGGCTGGCCTCGCCCAACTGGCGGACTATTGCGATCTCTGCGGCGCCCGGGAAGGCTGGTTGGTGCTCTTTGACCGCACGCCCGGCCACAACTGGGATGACCGGATTACTTGGGAAACCCGCCAGGACGCCGCCGGCCGTACCCTCCATCTCGTCGGCTGCTGAGCGCGGCGCGGTAGACGGCCAGCACCTGGCGGGCGGTTTGGGCCCAGTCGAAGGTGCGGGCGTAGGCGACGGCCCGTTGGGCATCGTCCGCGGACCACGGGCGGGCCAGGGCCGTCTCCAGGGCGGCGGTGATGGCGGGAACCGCCGCGGGATCGAAGGTGGGGGCCACCGCGCCGGCGATTTCCTGCATGGAGGTGGTGTTGGAACAGATTACCGGCGCCCCGCAGGCCATGGCTTCAAGGATGGGAAAACCGAAGCCCTCGAACAGGGACGGATAGGCCATCAGTTCACAGGCCGAGTAGAGGGCGGGCAGGTCTTCCAGCGGGAAGAAACCGGTAATCCGGATGTCGGCGGCGGCGGGACTGGCGGCGGCGGCGGCGCGGATGACCTCCGCGCCGTTCCAGTCGGTGCCGGACAGGACCAGTTGCAATGGGCCGGGGTGCGCCGCCTTGTAGCGGGCGAAGGCCGCGATCAGCCGGACATGGTTTTTGGCGGGATGTTCCAGCCGCGAGACAAAGACGATGTACGGTTGGTTCAGGCCGTGACGCGCGGCCAGGGCGGCGCGGGCTTCGGCCTTGGGAATGGGCCGGTAAAGGGACTGGTCAATGCCGGAATAGATGACGGACAGCCGGTCTTCGGGATAGTTGGTGAAACGCCGGATATCGTCGCGGGTGTAGCGGCTGACCGCGATGACCCGGTCAGCGCGGCGGATCAGACCGGGGACGATCCGCCGGTTGTAAAACATGCGGGCGGCATCGTATTTGCCGGCCACGCTCAAGGTGGCCAGGTCATGGACGGTGGCCACCACGGGAACGCTTTTGATCAGCGGAAGACGACGGTACGTCGGGATGTGGACCAGGTCGTACCGCCGCCGGGCCAGCGCCGGCAGGATCAGGTTGTGCCAGGCGATATTGACCACCGGTTGGGCCAGCGCATCCGGGTAGGGGCGCAAGGTGAAGGCCGGATGGGTGATGGGCACCAAGCTGGTTTCACGGCGCGGCAGCAGCACGTCCAGGGACAAGTCCGCCGGCGGTGCGGCCTGCAGCCATTTCAGCAGGGTGCGGATGTAGGACGCCACGCCGGTGCGCCCGCCCTGCATCACGAATGCCGAAAACCCCACCCGCATGGACGGCTTCTTTCGATTTTTCTCACCATGAAGGTCATGAAGAACACGAAGGGGCAGAGAACGACGCTAAAGGCTAATCCGAGCCGCGAACGAAGCGACCGTAGGGAGCGAAAGTGACCGGTCAAAAAGCATCCACTTTTCTTGGAAGACTGCCACCTTTGGGACCCGTCACTAACGTTCCGGGCTCGGATAAGCAAATGTTGAATGTTGAATTTCGAATGTTGAATATTGAATAAAATCGACATTCAAAATTCAGCATTCAATAACGGTTTACCGGCCCTTGCCGCTGAAACCGGGGAGCAGTCCGAACTCACCCAGGCGGTTTTTGTTTTTGCGCCAGTCGTCCGAGACCTTGACCCAGAGGTCCAGGTGGACGGGGGCGCCGCACAACTCCGCCAGCTTTTTCTTGGCATCATCCCGGATTTGTTTGATCATGCGTCCGCCTTCGCCAATGACGATCCGTTTCTGGCTGTCGCGTTCGACATGCAGGACGGCGCTGATCTCGCGCTGGTCGTGGAGTTCCTTCCAGGCTTCAATCTCGACCGCGATGGCGTGGGGGAGTTCGGCCGACAGCAGGTCGAGGAGCACCTCGCGGATCAGTTCGGCGCCGACATGCCGCTCGATGGTGTCGGTGAGCATGTCGGCCGGGTAGAGGAACGGTCCTTCCGGCAGACGGGAGCGGATGGCGGCCAGGAGCGGCCCGAGCGACCCTTTGTTCAGGGCACTGATGTGGACCACCGGCGTTTCGGGCGGCAGGCCGGGGGCAAAGAAGGCGCGGACGGCTTCCTGCTGTTCCGCATTGGTCACATCCCGTTTATTGAGCACCAGGATGACCGGTTTGTGGGCGGCGACGGCCAGTTCCAGGACCTTTTGGTCTTCGGCCTGGCCCGGCAGGCGGGTCGGGTCGGCCATCAGGACGACCACATCCGCGTCATGGAGGGCGCGTCGGACCCCTTCCTGCATGGCTTCGTCCAGCGGACCACCGCCCGCGTGGACGCCGGGCGTATCCAAGAACAACGCCTGCATGCCGTCGGTGCTGTAGACCCCCAGCAACCGGCGCCGGGTGGTTTGGGGCCGGGGTGACACCGCCGCCAGATGGTAGTCCAAGACGCTGTTAAGCAGGGTGGACTTGCCGGTGTTGGGCCGGCCCAGCAGTGCCACAAACCCGACGTGGCCGAGCGGCCATTCTTCTGGCGGCTTGATGGACAGCGGGGTACTCAAACTTTGAACATCGCTTTAAGATCGCAATGGGAAAAGGTGTCCAGCGAGAAGAGGGTCTTGGTGCGCAGGATGCCGGGGACGTGCAGGATCTTGTCGGTGATGATGTCGGAGAGGGACTGATTGTCCTTGACCCGGATCACGGCGACGATGTCGTACTCGCCGGCGACCAGATGCACTTCCTTGATGCCGGGCAGGTCGAGGAGTTTCTCGGAGATTTTCTTCAGGTCCTTGTCATCAATGTTGATGAGGACGAATGCGGTGACCATGGGAGTGGCCCTTTCCTTGGATGGTTTGTCGTCGCGGTTGGGATTGAGAAACGCTTCTATGGGGTGGCCGCCTGGGTCAGGAGGCCAACGCCAACACCTTGGGCGCAATGTATACAGCCGCAAGCCGTGATGCAAGCGGGTCGCCCGCGGTCCGATTTACATGGTTTTAAAAAGGGCATAGACGGCCTGCGCCTGGATGGCGTCGTCAGCCGTCAGAAATGAGAATCGCGCCGTCAGGCTTCAGGGTGAACAGGACGCGGCTACCCGTGCGGAGTTGGAACGCATCACGAAGCGGTTTGGGGAGAGTCAGTTGCCCTTTACTTGAGAGGGTGGCGGTAAGCATCGTGACATGCTCCTTACGTTAGTTGTCATCTTTACAATTATAGCGGGAGGTGGTCGCTCTGTCAACCCCGCCCGCCGTCGCGCCTCTTCGCGGGTGACACCCCCGCAGCCGCAGGCGTTTTGCATTAAGGTTGACAAAAGATTCCGGCACAATATGGTTACCCATATGAAGACAACCATTGATATTGCCGATGACCTTTTCCTGCGCTCGAAACAGCTGTCGCGGGAGCGGGGGGTGACCTTGCGGGAACTGGTGTCCGAGGGGCTTGCGTTGGTGGTTGAGAAGAGGTTGGTCAAGCCGGCCTTCCACGCCAGGGCGGTGACGTTCAGGGGCAACGGCCTGGCGCCGGAATTTCGGGAGGCTCCCTGGGGGGGTATCCGCGATGCCGCCTATGAAGGGCACGGCACATGATTGCCGTCGACACGAACCTGCTCGTTTATGCCCACCGCGAAGACTCGCCGTGGCATGCCGTTGCGTTGCGGACGCTGACGGAGTTGGCGGAAGGGCCGATGCCGTGGGCGATCCCATGGCCCTGCGTGCATGAGTTTCTGGCGATTGTGACGCACCCCCGGATCTACCGGCCGCCGACCCCCATGGTGATTGCGATCAGGGCGGTACGGGCGTGGATGGAATCACCGACGCTCCGCCTGCTCGGCGAAGGCCCCGATCATTTGGACCAGCTTGAAAAGTTGGTTCTCGTCGCAAAGGTCGAGGGACCGATGGTTCATGACGCGCGTATTGCCGCGTTGTGTCTGAGCCACGGGGTCAGGCAATTGTGGTCGGCTGACCGGGATTTCTCGCGGTTTCCGGCGCTGAAGCTCAAAAACCCGCTGGTTAAGTGATGAGTGTCTTTGGTTTTGCAGCTGAGTGCTCGTCGCGCGGCGGCGAGTCTCCACCGGGCTGCCAGCCCTTGGTTGCACGTGGTCATCAGGCCTTGGCGGGCAGCGGGGCGGGATGGGTCTTGATCATGCGGTGGATGAGCAGCATTTGCACAATGCCCAACGCCTGGTTGACCGTCCAGTAGAGGGTCAGGCCGGCGGGCATGCTGTAGAATAGGAACGAGAAGAACAGGGTCATGAACATTATCATTTTGGCCTGGGTCGGGTCCATGGCGCTGGGGGTGAGTTTCTGCTGCAGGAACATGGTGGCGGCCATTAGGATGGCGAGGGGGCGGATGGGCAGGCCGAAGAGCAGCCAGGGCAGGGTGTCAGGCTGGGCCAGGTCGGTCACCCAGAGAAACGTCGAATGGCGCAGTTCGATGGCGCCGCGGAAGACATTGAACAGGGCGAAGAACACGGGGATCTGCAGGAGCATGGGCAGGCAGCCGCCCATCGGATTAACCTTGTTTTCACGGTAGAGCTCCATGATCTTTTCCTGCTGGTGCTTCGGATCGCTCTTGTATTTTTCCCGGATCACCGTGATCTGGGGCTGCAGCACCTGCATTTTCTTCATGGACATGGTGCTGTAGTGGGTGAGGGGCCAAAACAACAGCTTAACGATGAAGGTGATGATGATGATGGCCAGGCCATACGCCCAGGGGGTCTTCAAGTAGTCGTGGATGGCCACCATGAATTTGAGCACCTGCTGGGAGATCCAGCCCATCCAGCCGACGTTGAAAAAGAAGAACAGGTCCATTTGCAGGAGACTGTCGGCGCCGTCGCCCAGGGCCTGGAGGTTTTTATACTCTTTGGGGCCGGCATAGACCCGGACCAGGCGGGACTGTTCCTCGCCAGGTTGCAGGATGCCGCCGGCCAGGCGGACGCCGCCGTTGAGCCAGAGTTGGGTTTGTTGGTCCACCGTGAGTTCGGATTCGCCGATTCTGGCGCCGTCGAGGGCGCGGCCAGCCGGACCCGCCTGGCCGCCATCCAGGATGAAGGCGAAATATTTGGTGTGGAGGGCCAGCCAAGTCACCGGGGTGGCGGCCATGGCGGCGGTTTCTTCGGCGCTTAGTTTGCCGATCTTTTTGGGTGCGAACGACTGGAGCTTGCCGCTGGCCGCCAGGCGCAATTCGGCGCTCAGGTCGCTGGGCATGCCGAGGCCGCCGCTGGCGGCCTGGCCCGCGGGCAGGCTGATGGTGCCGGCGCTGAACCACATGGGGTCATAAGCGGCGGGCGCGCCATTCCGGTTGGCGACCGTGATTTGGCATTCGAACTGATAGGGGGTTTCGGGGCGCAACCGCCATTCCTGGCGCAGGCTTAGGCCGGTGGTGTTCAGGCTGCGTTCCAGCACCACGCGTTCCGGTCCGGCCACCAGGACGCGCACCGGGCCCCAGGCGGCTGCCGGCTTGGCGCCGGGGGCGGTCACCGGCTGCAGGACACCCAGCGGCTGTCCGGCATTGCCAAGACGGACCGGGGTATGGCGGTCGTCCTCGTTATACGTCAGCAGGGTGACGCCGGTCAGGCCGCCACTGGCCGGATCTAGCAGGGCGTCGAGTTTGCCTGGCTGTGACAAGGGAATGGGGGCGGTGACGGGGAGGGCGGGCGCCACTGCCGCGGCCGCCGTGACGGCGGCGGCCGGCGTTGCGGGTTCGCTCCGTGCGCCCGTGGCGTCCGGGGCCGTCGGGGACGTTGTGGACACGGGGACTGCCGCCGGTGCCGGGCGTCCCGACCAGCCCAGCCGCGTGGTCAGCGGAAACCAGGCCACTAACAGCACTCCGCACAGGGCGACCACAATGATGGCTTTTTTATCCATAATTAGTACCTTACCAGTGAAATCAGTTGCAAGATGCGCAAGATTTTACCACAGAGGTCACAGAGAAACACAGAGGAAAAACCTGAGCATAATATCACCATCCCCACATTTTCCAGTTTCGCTTCTCTGTGCCCTCTGTGTCCTCTGTGGTGAAATGAAGTTAGTTTGGTTCCGGCTATGCCGGGTTGGGAAACCATCAGGAAGGCCGGTTAGCCGGCGGAACGGGATCGATCGGGGAGCCGTGGTAGAAGGGATGGCACCGTGCCAGCCGCCACAGGGTCAAGCCAAAAGCGCGAAAAAAGGGGTGATGCCGGAAGGCGTCGGCGGCATATTGGGAACAGGTTGGGGTGAAACGGCAGCAGGGCGGCTTGAACGGCGACAACAGGTTTCGGTACAACCAGATAGCCCCCAGTGCGCACCGCGCCCCGAGCCGCCGGCTACCGCTCATCACATCATCGCTGTTCATGAGCCCGACCTTCGCCACACGAGAAATACTGCAGCTAAGCGTTTGTGGCGGGGGGAACCACGCCGAGCCGGGTCAGCAGCCGGCGGAATTCCGGGAGCATGTCCTGAAGCTTGGCGTTGAGCAGGCCCGCCCGTGGCAACACCATGACCCAATACGCGCCAATTTCCGGAAAGATTTGGCGGCCCGCCTCCCGGATCAGGCGCCGGGCCCGGTTGCGGTGGACCGCCAATTTGCTGTAGCGTTTGGAGATGACGGCAGAGAGCCGCCGTTGGCCATCGGGAGCCGGCAGACAACGAATCACCAGCCGGCGCCCGACTTCGGCCCGACCTTGTTCGCGCATGGCCAAAAATTGCTTGCGGGCACGCAGGCGTGTGGCGCGCGTGAACGGCCGCTCCCCGGTCGTGGGCAAGGGGATCAGGCCCGGGTCAGCTGTTTCCGGCCTTTTTGCCGGCGGTTGCGCAAGATGTTGCGCCCGGCAGCGGTGGCCATCCGTTTGCGGAAACCGTGGGTTTTCTTGCGGCGCAGGCAGTGCGGCTGATAAGTGCGTTTCATAGCGTCAGGTACTCCCCATCCGGGCCGGGGACAGGCCCGTCAAGTCGTAGAATGGTCGTTGGGTTGGTGAACAGAATCGGGTAATATAGTCGCCAGTTCGTCATGAATCCAACCGGGCGAAAGAAAAAGTATGAAACGTGAAACGTGATGCGTGAAACGTGAACCGCGCGGAAATTGGCGGCCAGGTGAGATGATTAGGACTATTGGGACTTTTAAGACCATTAAGACACTTGGGACGACCGGCCGCCCAACCGCTTGAAGACCGGTACCGGTGTTATGCCGCCGCGCTCGTCCTATTCGTCCCAATGGTCCCACAGGTCCTATACGCCCCTCCATTTTTCGTGCCGGCGGTGAAGTGTGTTATGTCGCGTTAGGAATTACATTTCCAATACTTATGACGACACGAGTGACGTTCAACACCGCGGATCGTTTGCCGGGCCGGGTCCGCGCCAGCATCGCGGCGCAGCGGCTGTTGGCGGGGGTGCGCGAACTGTGGGCCGGCTTCAGCGGCGGCGCCGACAGCACGGCGTTGCTGCTGGTGCTGCGCCAGGTGGCACCGGAATTGCCCTTGACCGCCGTGCATTTTCACCACGGCCTGCGCGGCGCGGCGGCGGACGCCGATGCCGCCTGGTGCGCCGGGTTCTGCCGGCGGTACGACATTCCCTTCCGTCTTGAATATTTGGCGGTCCCCGATCACCGGCGGCCCGGGGAAAGTTTGGAGATGGCGGCGCGGCGGCGGCGCCTGGACTATTGGGCCGCCCAGTTGCCGGCGGGAGCCGCCGTGGCGCTCGGGCATCATGCCGATGATGCGCTTGAAGAGCTGTTGCTGCGCCTGGGCCGCGGCGCCAACAGCAACGGCTTGTGCGGACTCCGCGCGCGGCGGCGTTTGGGCCGCGTCTTGCTGGTGCGCCCCCTGCTTGACCTGCGCCGGACTGAACTTGAGGCGTGGCTGCGGCGCCAGGGGATCGGCGAGTGGTGTACCGACCGGACCAACACCGATCTGAAGATGCGGCGCAATGCGGTTCGCCATCAATTGCTGCCCCTGTGGCGCGAGCTGTTTGGCGGCGACGGCGGCTTGGCGCTGTCCCTGGCGGCCCTGCGTGCCGACACCGCCGTGCTCGACGCGGCGGCGGCGCGGCGGCGGCCGCGGACCCGGGCCGCCTGGGCCGCCCTGCCGCCTGCCCTCACCGCCCGCGTGTTTCGCCGGTGGCTCGAGGCGCGGACGGGCGGCTGTTTGCCGCCGTCGGCCCCGGTCCTGCACCGGCTGCGGCGCGCCCTGGCCGCCACGGATGCCCGGCCCCGCCGCGTGCCGCTGGGGGGCGGCGCGGAGGTGGAGGTGACGCCGGCTGGGCTGTCCTTTATTCCCGGACAGCCCGGCGTCAAGCGGCTTTCCGTCCCCGGCCTGAAGCTTCGGCGGTGGCGGTGGCGCGAGCACGCGGTGTTGGAACTGCCGGAGGCTGGGCTGGTGCTGCGGGCCCGTCTTATGCAACGGTCCGCCACGCGCGTTGCCGCCGCGGTGGCCGCGGGAGATGGCGAATGGTTTGCCCCCGCAGCGTTGCCGGAGGTGCTGACCGTGCGCGGCTGGCGCCCCGGCGACCGCCTTCGCCCCTTTGGCGGATCCGGGTCGCGCAAGTTGCAGGATCTGTTTCAGGACGCCGGGGTGCCGCAACCGCGGCGCGGCCTTACCCCCGTGGTGCTGGCCGGCCGGACCATTGTCTGGGTGCCCGGGGTGCGCCGGGCCGAGCATGGCCGGCTGCCGTCTGCCGCCCGCGCGGCCGTGGGGCTTTCCTGTGTGAATTAAACCGCAGATTGCCGAATGTTGAACCGCAGAATCTTGCGGATAAAATTTTCTTCGTTATTCGGACCTCAATATTCGTCACTCTGCGGTTGTAAAAAAGCTAAATTTTCATCCTAACGCAGTATGCTTCTCACGCCTCACGCCTTCACGGGTCACGTTTCACGATGTTAATTTGACACATCCTCCAGCGCCAGCACGTGCGCCTTGGGGTCGTTCAATAGTTGGGGGGTGGTGCCCCCGAAAAAATTGAGGATGCCGTTGCCGGACAAGGTGGTGGTGCCGTTGGCGATGACCCGGCCGTTGACCGTGGAGTCACCGCGGATGGTGACGGTGCCAAGGCCGGTGTAAATCAGGCCGTTGACGGTGCCGCCGCCGGCGAGATCAATGTCGCCGGTGATGGCGACAATGCCGGGCATGCCCATCGGGTTGACGGTCAATCCCTGACCCACGACCCGGATGCTGCCGGTGACGATGATCATGCCGTTGACCGTGGCGTTGGCGTTGACCGTCAGGTCGCCCTTGACATACAGGATGCCGCCGCTGGGGGTGATGGAGCCGCTGTTTAATTTGTAGTTGCCGTTGACCACCTGGATGCCGGGCTTGTTCAGGTAGTAATCATAGTCCAGCAGGGGAAAATCAATGGCGGTTACGCTGCTGACGCCCGGCGGCGAGGGGGTGCTGGTACCGTGGGCGGTGCGCGGTCCGGCGACGGCGGCGGAACCGAAGACGTCGGCATTGCCGTTGCTGTGGGTGCCGCCGGAGACCACGTCGTAGTTGCCGCCGACACTGAGATTGCCATTGGAGAACACCGCGGTGCCGAACGCCTGGGCATAGTTGGAACGTCTGACATAGGCGGCCACGCGCTGGGTGGCGGCTTGCGAGGTGTTGGGCGAGACCTGGCCGGTGGCCAGGAGCCGGTAGAGACCGTAATCGTAGGCCGTGACCTCCAAACCATACGTGTAATCGGCACTAAACGTGCCCGTAAGCAGGGTGGACGGCAGGTCGCTGGCGGTGTTACTGGGATGCAGGGCGACCCAACCCAGCGCCTGTTCCAGGGCGCCGTTGGCGATTTCCAAGGCGCGGGCGCGGTTCACCAACTGGCGGTTCATGAACAGATCCTGGTTGACCATCAGGGACATGCTGACGGCGGCCAGGCTGACGATAAACATGAAGAACATGGCCATGATCAGGGCGGAACCGCGTTCCGCCCGCCGTTCCGGCGCGCGGAATGGGGCCGTTGGAGTGGAGTTTCGATTCATGATGACGCTCCATTTTCTTGATTCCAGCGGAGCCGGTGTGGCATGGGGGCTTGTCGCCCGTCGGGACGCCGCTGGCGCGATGCAATCGCTTTGCCACCACGTACTAGGGATTACGGGGTTCCACGTCAAGGGACAAGGTTTTGCTGTAACGGGTATTTACTCAAGTGTTGCAGTTGATTTTTGTGCTTAAAACAGGGTTCGCATTGGTGTGATATTTTATCATAACATACTATCATCAAGCGGCTTTCTTGCAGGGTGCAAAACCACCATCATGGAGGAACTGCCCGAACAGGCACT
>CAITYL010000048.1 GCA_903896595.1 uncultured Lentisphaerota bacterium | reverse complement strand
CGTCCCTTGAGAATCCCGACTGCCGATTTTGCGAGAGCCGGTGCTGTGCGCCGCAGAGCGCCTGAATCATTTGGCATTGTCGCGGGCGGCGGCGCATAGCACCGGCTCTCGCAAAATGGAAGGTCTCGGGGATTCCAAAGGGACTGGTCCCTTTGGCAGGGGCATGGGGGCGGCGCCCCCACATCAGGTTCCTTTGGCGTTGTGAATGATTTTATGAATACCGGGGAGGCCGGCGTGTTCGTCGGGGGCGCGGTTGAGGCGGGTGTGGGCGGCGTGTTCGAGATGGTGGAGCCAGGCCTGGCTGCGGGAGAGGCCGCCGGCGGCGAACAGGCGTTGGGGCGGCGTGCCGCGGGTCACACCGGCGAGCAGGGTGGTGAAGCGGTCGGTGAAATAGGCGAGGGCGGCGGCGATCTTGGCGGCGCGGGGTGCGGACTCCGCACCGGGGCCGGCGAACGCCGCGCCGCCGCCGGTGACCGGGCGGAACCCGGGCGGTGTGCCGCCAGCGGCCTGCCACGCTTCGGCCTCGTGGATCATGGCGTCATAGCTGAGTTCCGGGCAGAGCGTGTCGTGCAGCCGCTCCATGACATTGCCGCACTCCGACTCCACACCCAGGCGGAAATAGTTGCCGCGGAGCGGGCTGATCCCGGTGATCAGGTCCGGGCCGTCGGCGGCGTACGGGGTGGGGCAGAGCGCGTACACGACCATGGCGGTGCCGAAATTGCACAGCACCGCGCCGGTGCCGGTGACGCCCGCGCCGACAGCGCCGCAGCTCTGGTCGTTGCCGCAGGAATAGACGGGCACGGCGGGCAGGCCCAGGCGGGTGGCCATGTCGGCGCGCAGGGGGCGGGCATGGGCGGCCGCCGGTGCGGAGTCCGCCAGCTGGGCGGCGGTAATGCCGGCCAGAGCCAGGGCGGCGGGGGAGACGGCGGCGGTGCGCAGATCAAGGAACCCGCACATGCCCTGAAGATTGGTGTCGCCGTAGGCGTGGCCGGTCAGGTGGCAGATGATGAATTCGTTCAGCAACAGATACTTGTCGGTCTTGGCGGCCAGTGCTGGCTCGGCGCGGACCCATTGTCGGACCTTGGGCAGAAACTGCATGGGCGAGGGGGCGGCAAAGCCGGAGTGCGCCGCGAAATCGGGCATGGTTTCGGCGATTTCGGCCGCCTCGCGGGTGGCTCGGGCGTCGGTCCACACCACGGCATCGGCCAGGGGGTGGCCGGCGGCGTCCAGCGGCAGCCAGGTCTGGGCCTGGGAGGAGAGGCCGATACCGGTGACGGTCAGCCCCAGGCGCCGCGCCTCGGCGGCAGCGGCGCTGAGCAGTTCCTCGGCCAGTGCCGTGTAGACCGCCGGAGCGCAGGTGACGCCGCCACCGGCGGTGTTCAAGACGTAGCCCCGGGCCAGCGGCGGCGCCGCCAGCCGGCCGTCGGCGGCGCGGACCACGCCGCACTTGAACGCCGTGGTGCCCAAATCAAGCGCGAGAATGGCGGTGGTGTTTTTCATGGCGTGTGAGTTGGGGAAAAACTTTTGGGAAAGTTTTTCCCCAAACCCCTTTTTAAACCTTTTTGACCATTTTGCGGAATCCGCAAAATGGTCAATAGCCGACGGTTTCGAGGCATTCGAAGGGGGCCGCGATGGCTTCGGAGACATAGACGGTGGTGGGCCACTGCTGCAGGATCGACGACGGCACCAGCGGGGTGACGGGGCCGTGCAGCACCAGGCGGGACATCATGCGCTGCCAGGAGGAATAGGCGCCGCCGGTGGTGATGGCGTGCATCTCGATCCGGTTCCGGGCGAGCTTGACGTCCTTGGGGCCGATGGTGAAGGCGCGGGGCGGCACGTTGGCGATGTCGCCCGACTGGCCGAAGGTGCCGTGCAGGGAGTTCTGCGCGATGGTCAGGGGGTGCAGCGTGACGATGCGCGCGCCCAGGTCGCAGAATTCCTCCAGGCTGTCCGCCGCAAACTCGGGGGTGTTGGGATCGACAAAGCCGATATGCCCCGCCCAGCCGGGGCCGGAGTAGCAGACGTCGGCGCCGCCGTTGCCGGCCTCGATGATCAGGTCGGTGTAGCGGTCCTTGATCTCGTTGCAGGCGTAATGCACCTGGGACATGGGCATCCGGAGCTCGGGGTCAATGGCGCTCACCAGATATTTCATGAAGGAATAGCCGAAGCCGGACTTGTAGGTCAGCGGCGCGATGTTGCCCTGGTCGTCCGCCCACTCGTCCATGGCGAAAATATGCACGTTGCGGCAGTTAATGCGGAAGCGGTTAACCAGGAGCGCGACCTGCTGGTAGGCGGACGGCCACGGGTTGGGGATGATCATGACGCAGCGTTTGTTCTCGCGGTCGGAAGCGATCATGCGCGTGATCATGTCACCGACAAAGAGCGCCTCTGTCCCCAGGACAATGTTGATTTTAAAATCGGGATTGGGGTGTTTGACCAGTTCTTCGCGGGAGAGATGGCGCAGGCGCTCCAACACCTTCTGGTCGCGAAAGGGGATCCAGGCCGCAGGGCTGAATTGGAATTCGTTGCTCATGATGGTGTCCGTGGGTGCCGAGTTTGATTTTCAGAATTTACCGCAAAGACCGCAAAGACCGCAGAGATCACAAAGAGAATGCAACCTCAAACATAGCAATAAGTCTTTGCGATCTGTGCGTTCTTTGTGGTGGAATAAAGAATTAAGTTGAAATTAATAACCGGCGGTTTCCATGACTTGGATGGGTTCCGCGATGCCGGGTTCCATGAACAGCTCGCACTTCATTAACTGATAGACCGAGGCGGGAACGCTGGGGGTGACGGGGCCGTGGGTGATCATACGGGACACCATGCGCTGCCATGACGAGAAGGTGCCCGCGGTCTGCAGGCCGTGGAACTCCAGCCGCCGCCGGGCATGGAGGACGTCGCGCGGGCCGATGGTGAAGGCCTTGGGCGGCACGTTGGCGAGGTCGCCCGACTGGCCGAACACGCCGTGCAGCGAGTTCTGCATGATGGTCAGGGGGTGCAGCGTGACGATCTGCGCGACCTGCTGGAAGTAGGGATCGTTCAGGTCCTTGATGATGCGGGGCCGGCCGGGGACGTAGTCCGCGACCAGTTCGGGGCAGGGATCGATAAAGGCGATATGGCCCGCCCAGCCGGGCCCGGAGTAGATGACGTCGCACCCGCCGCCGCCGCACTCGTCGATCAGGTCGGAGTAGTGCGGGTAATTTTCGGTGGTGGGGTAGCCGATGTTCTTGCGGGGCATGCGGAGTTCGGGATCGATCTGCTCGTAAAAGTATTTGAAGAAGGAGTACGAGAAGCCCGACCGGTAGGTCAGCGGCGCGATGTTGCCGTTCTCGTCCGCCCATTCGTCCATGGTGAAGGGAAAGACGTTGCGGCAGTTGATGCGGTTGGAGTTGATGGCCGCGGCCAGCGGCAGGTAGGTGGTGGGGCAGGGGTTGCCGCAGATGAAGGTGAACCTTTGGTCCAGGCGGTCGGACAGCGCGATGTGCAGGAGCATGTCCGCGATTTCCACGGCACTGATGTTGACGCCGATTTTAATCTTGAAATCGGGGTTGGGGTGCCTGGTCAGCTCGGCAGCCGTCAGCGGGCGCAGCTTTTCCAGCACCGCCTGATCCTGAAACGGCACCCAGGGCGCGCTTTTGAAATTGAAGGCGTTCATTTTTTCTCGGCGTCCGGACGTTAGTACCTTGTAAAACTTAAAAATTTTGATTCACCACGAAGACACGAGGAGCACGAAGATAAATCGAAGAGAACTGTTTTTTACGCATTTTTATGAAAAAACTTCGATCGAACTTCGTGTTCTTCGTGCCTTCGTGGTGAAGGATTTAATGTTACTGGGGACTAGGTTTTAACCTGTTCCACGGAGCAGTTGCGTTGGGAGGCGAGGGCGGCGGTGAAGAGGCGGTGGCTGAAGGCGGCCTCGTCGGGGGTGACGCAGCCGGCGAACTTGGCGGCCGGCTTACCGGTGGCCAGTTCGTAGAGGAAGGCGGCCCACATCTGCTGGATGGCGTCGGTGAAGCCGAACTCGAAGATGCCGCCGGTAATCGTCTTGAAGGCGGTTTCATATCCCGTCTGGATCTGCTGCCAGGCCTGTTCGGTGCCGGGGGTGTAGGTCATGACCTCCAGCAGGCGCGGGTTGGTGCTCGACCAGCGGGCGCTGGCCTGGGTGCCGAGGACCTCGGTGTACCAGGTGTTTTTCTGGCCGGGCGCGATGCGCTGGAGCTTGACGGTGAGCGGGAACGGCTCGTTCAAAACGGGATCCACGGCCTCGCAGAACAGGGTGCCGTTGTCCCAGGTCCGGCAGGGGGCCATGCCGCCTTTGCCGTCGGGGCGCTGCTTGACGATGTCGGAGAGGATGGCCCGGACATTACGCGGCTGCCAGCCGGCGCGCAGCGGCACGTGCAGGGCGTGCATGCCGAGATCGCCGAGGACGCCGTACTCGCCGTTGAACTCGATCATCCGCTTCCAGTTGATCGGTTTGTTGGGGTCGAGGTCGCTGGAGTGCAGGAAGCCGGTATTGACTTCGAGGATGCGGCCGAAGGCGTTTTTCTCGATCATGCCGCACAGTTTCTGCATGGCGGGAAAGAACACCGATTCCGAAGAACAGCGCACCAGTTGCTGGGGATGCTGGCGGACGGCGGCGGTGATGGCGTCGTTGGCCTTTAAATCAATGCCGAACGGTTTTTCACCCATCAGATGCTTGCCGGCGGCGAGCACGGCGCCGTAGATCTCCTGGTGCAGGTGATGCGGCACGGCGACGTACACGGCGTCGACTTCAGGGTTGGCCAGCAACTCCTTGTAGTCGGTGGTGGTCTGCCGGACGGCGGCGAAGTTGTCGCGGTACCAGGCGTGGATCGCCGGATTGGTGTCGCACACGGCGACAATCTCCGGCCGCGCCGGGAACTCCAGCAGATGCGACCAGCGCGCCGCCGCACTGGCAAACTCCCGCCCCATCAAGCCCCCACCAATAATGCCAAACCGTACCGTTTTCATAAGATTTTCCTTTTTATGTGGGGGCGCCGCCCCCAGGCCCCTGCCAAAAGGGACCTGTCCCTTTGGAATCCCCGATGCATTAATTAGGAAGGGCCGGTACTGGGCGCCGCCACCGCGACAAAAGCCAAGCATTCTGACGTTCCGCGGCGCCCAGCACCGGCCCTTCCTTGGATAATGGTGTCGGGATTCTCAAGGGACGGAGTTCCTTGAGCGGGGCATGGGGCAGTGCCCCACATCAATGCCGGTGTTACTTTAGCCGATTTCTTTTTGGGTTTCGCCGATGGCTTCGTCGATGATGTCGAGGCCTTTGAGCAACATATCCTCATCCATGATGATCGGGGGGCTCATGCGCAGGATATGTCCGGCGGGGATCCAGGCCAGGCCTTTTTGGAACGCCTTTTGGTAGACGCGCTTGCCTGCCTCGTTGAACGGTTCTTTGGTGGTGCGGTCCTTGACCAGTTCGATGCCCATCAGGCAGCCCTTGGCGCGGACGTCGCCGATGATGCGGTGCTCCTGCTTCATCCGTTCCATGCGCTTGAGGGCGACCTCGCCCAGGTGTTGGGCGTTCTCCAGTAGTTTTTCCTCGATAATGACTTCCGTGCTGGCCAGGGCGGCGGCGCAGGCCATGGGATTGCCGCCGTAGCTGCTGGAGGCGGAAATCGACTCAAACGACTCCATGAACGGCTCGCGCACCGCCACGCAGGTGACCGGGAAACCGTTGCCGAAGCCCTTGCCGAGGGTGACCACGTCGGGGGTGACGCCCCAGTGTTCGCAGCACAGCCACTTGCCGGTGCGGCCCCAGCTGGTCAGCACTTCGTCGACCATCATCAGGATGCCGCGGTCGGTGCAGAACTTGCGCAGTTTGGGCAGGAAATCGTCGGGGGGCATGACCGAGCCGCCCCAGCCCTGGATTGGCTCGATGCAGAAGGCGGCGACGCTGCCCACGGTGGCCTTGTCCAGGTACTGGGCGTAGAAGGCCAGGTACTGGTCGGTGTCGATGGTGCCGTCGGGCTTGGTCCACATCGGGTGGTAGCTGTCGGGGCGCGGCACCATGTGCATGCCGGGGGCGCGCACCGCGCCGTAAACGGACGAGCGGATATGGCCGAGGGAGACCGCGCCGTAGGTCTTGCCGTGGTAGTCATAGAAGCAGGAGACCATCTCGTGCTTCTTGGTGGCGGCGCGGCAGACGCGGATGCCGGCTTCCACCGCCGCAGTGCCGCAGTCGTAGAGCTGGAACCCCTTGAGGTCGCCCGGCAGCACTTCCGCCAGTTTTTCCATCAGCAGGGTCTTGATCGGGGTGGTGAAATCGTGGGCGTTCATCAGTTTCTTGGCATAGGTCGCCACCGCCTCGGAAACTTTCGGGTGGCAGTGCCCCAGGGTGGTGACGTAGATGCCGGAAGAGAAGTCGAGGTAGCGGTTGCCGTCGACATCGGTGAGGGTGCAGCCGAAGCCCGACTCGAAGCTGACGGGGAACAGCTTGACCTGTTCGCTCAGCCCCTTGAAATGCTTGGTGCAGCGGGCGTGCCACTCGCGGGACTTGGGTCCCGGGATTTCCTTGGTGACCAGGTGCGGAACGGTGGCGGGATCAACGTAATGCCAGGCTTGCTTGCTCATGGTGCGGTGCCTCCGGTAGTTTGGGAAAAATGATAAAAACAAACAATAATAATGAACTATATGATCAATTTAAGAAAAAACAAACGTGAAGCGTGAAACGTAAAGCGTGAGACAGGCTGTCCGGGGGCGTTACGGGGAGCCGCGGCGCCGCCGGCCCGCAGTGGTCATCGCGGCCAGGCGGTGGTGTGGCGGAAGTGGCGGGGGGAAGCGGCTGGTTTTTCGACCGCAATCGACCGCAGTCGATTGCAGTCGACCGTGGGACAATGAACCCATCCCCCCTCCCGCTGAAGCCGGCAAGGGGGTCGGTTGGAAACCCCCTTTTTGAGGAAAGGCGGTTCCCAAACCCTCCGTCAAAGCTGGATGTGCCTTTTTGTGGATGCCGCAGGCCGTCCCTGTGGCCCCAATACTTATGCCGGTTCTCCATCCGTGCCATCGGTCACCACCGGCCGGGAAAAGGTCTCAATCGCCGTCTTTGCCACTTGCGCGGTATCGTAATAGGCGTAGGCGCCAATGGCCAGTGCGCCGAGCACCGGCACGTAGCGCGAAAGGCTTTTCCCGAGCACCCGCTGGGTGATGTTGACCCCGATCTTCTTCAAGACATTCTGCAGCACCTGCCGGGTCGCCTGCTTCACCAGGTAGCGCTGGCCCACCCGCACCACCAGTTCGCGCGCCAAATGGGCGGCCCCGTGCTTGAACAGGCAATAGACCATTAGCTCCTGGCGCAGGGCCGCCTGTTTCCCGTACACCGCGGCGATGTCCGTCACCAACTGCTGTTGCACCTTCCAAATGGTGACCAGGTCCGGCAGCACCGTCACCAGGCCGAGCGGCCCCGGCGGCAACGCCAGCGATCCGGAGATGGCCGCCGCCTTGGCCGCCGCATGCCGCGCCAGTGCCTGCGCCCGTGGCAGCGGTTCGTCCGCCGTCGCTTCCGTACTTCCCGGCACCTGCGTGGCCAGCTTCATCAACACGTCAGTGATCACCCCGGCTGAGACGGCGGGCGAAACACCGCTTGGATCGGGCGTGGGGTTGCCCATGGGATAATGGGGTCCTTGGCTGGGTTTTTGAATGTTCGTTTTCAGCCTAATACAGTATAAACCCCCGACACATGCTCCACACGGAGTGGACTATATATATGGTGACGGGAGGAAACGCAAACAGGAAAACCGGAAGAGGTGCATGACACGTGTGTCGGTTGGGAACCCCCTTTTGAGGAAAGGCGGTTCCCAAACCCTCCGCCAAACCTTTTTGTGCCTTTTGCGGATTTCGCAGGCCGCCCTGTCGTCCCAATCGTGGTCTATTGAGCGAAAGCGGCCTGCGGAATTCGCAAAGTCCGTGACGGGGCAATGGCGCCCCGTGTCCGGACCGGCCTGAAACGTGAGACAGGCAATCGTGCCTGTCCGGGGGCGTCACGGGGAGCCGCGGCGCCAGCGGGCCACGGGGTTCATCGCGGTCCGGCGGCGGAGGAAGTGGAGGTATTTTTCGATTGCGGTCGGCTGCAATCGATTGCGGTCGATTGCAATCGGCCGTGGGACAATGCCTCCCCGCAATTTGGGTTGCAGGAGGGGGGCGGGGCCATTCACCTACGGCTCGACCAGGGTCAGGGCGGGGCTGGCGAGGGCGGCCCAGTGGCGCAGGGCGCGGTCGGCACGGGCGTTGACGGCCATCCAGTGGTGGCCGACGCCGGCCTCGTGGATCCACTGCAGCAGCCGGTCGATGGGCTGGGGGAAGCGCACGCGCAACGGGTTGCCGGGGAAGACCATGCCGGTGGACAACGCCTCGCCGGTGAGGACGGCGCAGCGGTAGCCGTCGCCGGCGGGCATGAGATTGACCAAGGTCACCGGGCCGGGCCGGGCGGTGAACCGGGCGCAGCAGCCCTGGTCCATCAGCCGCACCGGGGCGAGGGTGATCTGGTCGGGATGTTCGGCCAGCGAGAAGGAGCCGCTGCCGCAGTGGGTGAGCACAACGGAACCGTCGTCGAGGGGGTCGAGCCAGTCGGTGTTATGGGTGGGGAGGCCGGTCAGCCGGGTGAGGAGCAATTGGCCGACGGCGCCGTTGACGTCGCCTTCGCAGCCCAATGGAATGCCCTGGTCGGCCAGCAGCGAGGCGGCCAGGCAGACCTTGCCCATCAGGTGCGGATAACAGCCGACGGTCAGCGCCGAGAGCCCGTGCTGGTCAACGCGCTGTTTGACGGCGAGGTAGACTTTCATCGAGTCCAGGCCGGCGGCTTCGTCCACCTGGCAGCGGCCGGCGCGGGCCTTCACCGAGTCCCACAGGTCGCGGGCGCGGTCCGGGTCGGCGGTTTGGGCATCGGCCAGCAGTTGCGGCAGGTCCAGCGGCACGACGCGGGGGCCGACGGCCTTCTTGAGCGCCAGTTCGTTGACGGCGACCTCGGTCATGCCGCCGGCGCGGTGGCCGGTATAACCGATGCGGGCGCGGCGCAGGCCGGCATGCAGGGCGCAGGCCCGCAGCCAGTCCATGGCCTCGCCGTCCGGGGCCAGTTGTTCCGGCGGCCCGTAGAGCGCATGGTAGCGGCGGCCGAGCTGGCGGAGGCAGGCGGTAAGCTGCTGGTGACCGCAGAGGGCGCCGGTTTCCATGCCCGGCAGCGCCCACAGGAGCAGGGGGGCGGCGCATTCCTCCAGCAGGTCGAAAACGAGATAATCCTCGTACCAGCTGACGGCCACGATGACGACGGTGTCGAGGTGCGCCTCGGCGGCGCGGCGGCCGGCGGCGACGGCGCGGTCGGGGGTGTCGACCACGCCCAGGTTGAGCACGGCGCACCCCAGCCCGGCTAGCCGGGCGGCGAAGGCGTCTGCCGCCGCCGGGGCGTTTTGGGCGCCGACCTCAAGGGGGCTGCACACGGCGGCCACGGCCACGTTGGGGGCCAGCGGCGCGCGGATGGGAGATTGGTGGGTCATGGGCATCATCCCTGTTCACCACGAAGACACGAAGAGCACGAAGGTTAAATCGAAGATGTCTTTACGCTTGATGTAACATGAATTTCTTCGATCCACCTTCGTGTTCTTCGTGCCTTCGTGGTGAATCCGAACGTTTGCGTGTTACAAGGTATCAGGCCACGGTGGCGCGGATGATGATGGCGGCGGCGGCGGCTTCCTGGTCGGCGGTGAGGGTGGAGGGAACCGGGACCAGGATGGACCGGGCGAACAGCGCGTCGCTGGCCGGGCAGGCGCCGGCCGCATAGTCGCGGAGGCTGGCGGCGTTCTCCGCGAGCGACCACGGATTGCCGGCCGGGGAGAGCGGCACTTGCTGCACCAGCGACGGGATGTTCGAGTAGATGTGCAGCCCGGTGTCGCCGGCGTCGTCGTGGAGCTGGCGGAGGGTTAGGTTGGGGGTGCCGGCCAGGGCGTCGCGCAGGCGGCGGTGGGAGGCGCGCATGTGGCCAAGGATCATCGGCAGTTTGGCGAGCTGCACCCCCGCCACGGCACCGCACAGTTCGGCCATGCGCCGGCCGCCGCCCCAGGCCAGGGCGTCGGCCTCGGGCATGGCCAGGCGGCCGTTGACGCGGACCATGCCCATGTCGTGGGCGGAGAAGATGCGGTGGTAGAGGCGCTCGTCCTGGGTGATGAGCAGGCCGCCCTCGCCGCAGGTCATGTTCTTGTTGAGCTGGAGGCTGAAGATGCCGATATCGCCGAAGGTGCCGACCTTTTGCCCGCGGTATTCGCCGCCGTTGCACTGGGCGCAGTCCTCGAGCACGGCGATGCGGTGTTGGCGGGCGACGGCCATGATCGCCGCCATGTCGCAGGGCGAGCCGGCCATGTGGATTGGCACGATGAGCTTGGTGCGGGGGGTGATCCTGCGTTCCAGGTCGCGCGGATCCAGGTTGAAGCTGGCGTCGACCTCGCAGATGACGGGGATCGCGTTGCAGGCGACCGCCGCGCCGACCGTGGCCACCCACAGGAACGCCGGCACAATGACTTCGCTGCCGGGCCCGACGCCCAGCGCCTGCATGGCGGTGATCAGGGCGCCGGTGCCGCTGTTGATGCCCAGTGCGTATTTCACGCCGTAATAGGCGCGGGCGGCCGCCTCATAGCCGTCGACGGCCTTGGGTGGCTTCAAGCCGTAATAGCGGAATAACGAGCCGTGCTGCAGGACGTCGAGCACGGCATCCTCCTCCTGCTGGTCGAGCCAGTGGGCGCCGGGAAATTCGCTGGGCCAGGTGACGGTGATCATGGGTGAATCCTTTTTATTGCGTGTGGGTTAGAAAAGAAACGGTAGCCGGCTGATGTCGCCAAGCGCTTGTAGCGCGGGTGCGGGTCGCCGCCGGGTTACAAGCCCTGAGCTACACCGGGCATCTGGAATACGAGACAAAAGAGTGAAACGCCAGAACGTATTTCTCCGTGTCTTTGTGTCTCCGTGAGAGACAATTGTAACGATGGCTGGTGAAGAAGGGGGTGGCCTCAGTATTTTCCAGGCCAATAGACAGTAATCAGGCGCACGGCCGTGTCGCCCTTGGGATAGCCCCGGTGCGGTTGGCCTTTGCCGATGTAGAAGGCGTCGCCGGGGCGCAGCTCCCGCGTCGGCTGGCCGGTGATTTCGAGGACCAGTTCGCCGGCCAGCACGTAGCCGGCAACGTCGCACTTGAGCGTTTCGAGGGGGGGCGGTTCGGGCGCGGGATACATCTGCTCGTCGAGCATTTCGACATGGATGTCGTCGTGGTGCGGATAGACCAGCGTGTAATTGTGGTTGCGGTCGCTGACCGCCCGCATGCGTTCACGCAGGAAGACCGGGCCGGCCTGGGTGTCCTCGGCGTTGCTGAAGAAGCTGGCCAGGTCGGAGTTCATCGCCGCCAGCAGTTTTTGGAAGGTGGCGATGCTGGGGGAGGTCTTGCCGCGTTCGATGCAGGAGATCATGCCGGCGGTGACGTCCGCCAGTTCCGCCAGCTGGCGGATGGAGAGGCCGCAGCGTTTGCGCAAGGCCTGGACGCGGAGTCCGAGTTCGGCATGTTGTTCGGCGAGGTTCATGGTTGGCTCCAGGTGTTGATCATGTGTATAATATATTTAACACTCGTTTTGCTGCAAGCCGCAAACGGGGGCAGGGAAAGGGGCGGCCGTGGCAGTCGAGGGCGGCGTGTTTTTCGACTGCGGCCGATTGCAATCGACAGCAATCGACCGCAGTCGAGGCTGGGGGGGAAGGGGTGGCGTCCGCTGCGGTGGCGGCGGCCATGGGGCGGGGACGCCTACGCCGGGGACACGGTTTGGGTGCCGCGCGGAGTGGCGCGCAGGTGCTCGATCAGGGGAATGAGGGCGCGGGGCCGGGTGGGCGGGCTGATGAGGTAGACGCCGTCCAGCTCGGACAGCAGCGTGTCGAGCAGCGTGAGTGTCAGATCGAGGCCGGCGCGCTCTTGGTCCTCCTTGGCCTCATAGCCGGTCAGGGTTTCCAGGATGGAGTCCGGGATGCGGATGCCGGGCACCTCGTTGTGCAGGTAGAGGGCGGTCCGGGCCGAAATCAGCGGGAAGAAGCCGAGGAAGACGCGCAGGCCGCTACGGCGGGTGATCTCCAGCACGCGCCGGGCGTGGTCGGGGTCGAAGACCGGCTGGGTCATGACGAAGCGCGCGCCTTCGCCGGCCTTGCGCTGGAGCCGCTGTCCTTCGCCGTCGAGATTGCGGGCGGCGGAGTTGAAGGCGACGCCGACGGAAAAATCGGTTTCTCCCTTGAGTTTCTGTCCGCCGGCGGCGCTCCCCCGGTTCAGGCCGGCCATCAGCCGGACCAGAGTGAAGGAGTTCAGGTCGAACACGCCATGTCCGGCGTCGCCGTCCTGGAGCGGATCGCCGGTGACGGCCAAAACCCCCTGAATATCATGGAGATGGGCGCCCATGAGGGCGGATTGCAGCCCCAGCAGGTTGCGGTCGCGGCAGGTAATGTGGCAAATAGCCTGGAGCTGGAGTTCGCGCCGGAGCAGGCTGGCCACCGCCAGGTTGCTCATCTTGAGGGCGGCCAGCGGGTTTTCGGCCAGGCTGATGGCGTCAGCGCCGGCGTCGGCCACCGCCTGTGCGGTTGCCAGCATCGGCTGACATTGGAGGTGGGGCGGGGGGTCGATCTCGGCAATGATCGGCAGGGAATGGCGCAGGGAGCGCAGGAATCCGCCTTCCTTGAGGGGGGCGGTTTCGGCGGTGCGGGCGTGGGAGGAAGCACCGGCGGGCGGTGTGGCCGCGGCCGCCGTGTCCGTCCGGACCGTCACTTTTTTCCGTCGCCGGCTGGCCAGGGCCAGGGCGATGGCGCGGATGGCGTCCGGCGTGGTGCCGCAGCAGCCGCCGAGCAGGCAGACGCCGGCCTTGGCCAGGCGGACCGCGTTTTCCGCCATGTAGGATGGAGTCGCCATATAGACCAGGCGGCCGCCCTCGACTTCGGGGAAGCCCGCATTGGGATAGGCTGAAACCGGGATCGGGCCGGCACTGGCCAGCAGTTTCAAGGCGGCCTGCGTGGTGGCGGCCACGCCGCGGCCGCAATTGGCGCCCACCACGGCGGCGCCGGCGGTGACCAGTTCCTGGACCACGGTGGCGGCATCCTCGCCGCTTTCCACCCGGCCGCCGTCGCGGAACAGCATTTGGGCGATGACCGGGATCTCGGTGCCCCCCAGGCCGCGGGCGATCCGCAGGGCGAACTTGAGCTCGGCCAGGGAGCTGAAGGTTTCCAGGATCAGTACGTGGACGCCGCCGTCCAGCAGTGCGGTGATCTGTTCGTGATAGACCTGCCGGCAACGGTCCAGGTCCCACTCCTCGTCCAGGGACAGCAGCAGCGGGCCGACAGAGCCGGCGACACAGACCTGGGGCCCGGCCCCTTCCAGTGCGAGGCGGGCGCCGGCGAGGTTGATCTCCCGCGCCTGGTCTTCCAGGCCGACTCTGGCCAGCCGCATCGCGTTGGCGGCGAAGGTGTTGGTTTCGACCAGTTGGGCGCCGGCGTCGGCATACTCCGCATGCACCCGCCGCACCAGGTCCGGCCGGGTCAGGTTCAGGATTTCCCAGCCGCGGGAACGGTCGGCCCCGAGCTCGCCCAGCCGCGTGCCGTTGGCGCCATCGCCCGGGAGGCAGTTCTCCCGCAGACGGGCGACGAAATCACGGCCTTTACTCATGTGACGAGGGTTCCCAATTCATTGCCATAATGCACGTTCAGGAAACATAGTTCTGCTGTGTGTGGCAATCAACGACCCGCCGGGGCGCGGGTGCATGACAAGCATATTGGTTGGGGCCACCCTTTTGAAAAAGGGAGCTCCCCCCGCGCTCCGCGCTTCGCAGTCCCGGCTCCGCCGGGTCGCTCACATGTTCGCTCTGCATCCCCCTTCCTAAAACTTTTGTACGTTTTTGCGGATTCCGCGGGCCGTTCCATTGCAACAATCCATGATGGGGGGCAACAGGGGCGGCCTGCGAAATCCGCAAAAGGGCACAAACAGGTTTGACGGAGGGTTTGGGAACCGCCTTTCCTTAAAAGGGGGTTCCCAACAGCGTCCGGTAAAACTGTCATGTGCCCGCGGGGAAGGGGAGGACGTCGCGGAGATCGCGGGCGCCGGCGAGCAGCAGCAGCAGGCGGTCGACGCCGAGGGCGATGCCGCCGCAGGGGGGCAGGCCGGCCTCCAGGGCGGCGAGGAACGCTTCGTCCAGGGGATAGACCGGCCGGCCGTCGCGCCGCCGGCGTTCGGCGCAGGCGAGGAAGCGGCGGCGCTGTTCGGCGGCATCGGTGAGTTCGCTGTAGGCATTGGCCAGTTCGATGCCGGCGAGATAGAGCTCCCAGCGTTCGGCACGGTCGGGCCGGCCGGGCTTGCGCCGGGCCAGGGCGCCGAAGGCCAGGGGATAGTCGCGGAGGACGGCCGGCTGGTCGTGGCCGAGGTGGGGTTCGATCTTCTCCACCAGCAGCGTTTCAAAGGCGCCATCGTCCTGGGCCAGGACCTGGTCGACCGTCTGGCCGGCAAACCGGGCGAACGCTGCGTCCACCGTCCAGTCGTCCCAGGCCGCCGCCAAGTTGCAGGTGTGGCCGTTGCGTTCAAGGGTGGTGCGCCCGAGGAGGGCTTGGGCGGCACCGATGACCAGGGCGCGGGTGTCGGCGAGGATGGCCTCGTAATCTGCCCCGGCCCGGTACCATTCTAGCATGGTGAACTCGGGCTGGTGCAGGCGGCCGAGCTCGCCCTGGCGGAAGCAGGGGCCGAGCTGGAACAGCTTGTCGTAGCCGGCGGCCAGCAGCCGCTTCAATTGCAGTTCGGGCGAGGTGCGCAACCAGCCGGTGCCGGCTGGTTCGGCGTCGATGAACTCTTCCAGGGCCGGGGCGGCCAAGCGCAGCGGGGTGTCCACTTCCAGGAAACCGCGGTCCCGGAAAAAGGCCCGGATATAGGCGGTTAATTCCGCCCGCAACTGCAAGGCCGGCCGCAGGGCCGTCAACCGCTGGAGGTCGGAGTTGGTGTTCATGATGCCCTGAGTGGATCGCTAAGCCCAAAAAGGCACCGCCTGAAGGCGGAACTCCGAACCCTGAACACTGAACCCCGGCCCCGTCAGGCGCTTACGCCTTGCTGACGCGCTCGGAGTACTGGCCGGTGCGGGTGTCGATCTTGACCAAGTCGCCTTCGTTGACGAACAGCGGCACCTGGATTTCCCAGCCGTTGTCGAGCGTGGCGGGCTTGGTCACGTTGGTGGCGGTGTCGCCGCGGGCACCCGGCTCGGTATGGGTGATGCGCTTTTCGATGAAAATGGGCAGGGTGACTTCGATCGGTTTCTCGCCGTGAAACAGGATCTGGCACTCGGCATTCTCGATCAGGAAGTATTTCTGGTTGCCGAGAACGCTGGCGGGAATGTGGATCTGGTCAAAGGTTTCGGAATCCATGAAGACGAACATGTCGACTTCGGAGTGGCTGTAGGTGACGTCGCGGTTGGACAGGTCCGGGGTGTCGACCTTGTCGGCCGAGCGCCAGGTCTTGTCCATGGTGGAGCCGGTGATCATATTCTTGAGCTTGCAGCGATAGAGCGCCTGTCCCTTGCCCGGCTTGCAGAAGTCAAAGTCGGTGATGAGATAGGGGGCGCCGTCCATCTCAACCTTGGCGCCTTTGCGCAGCTCGCTGACGGAAATGTTGCTCATGCGTTTGAACTCCACGACGTTCCGGCCGCCGTGTTCCGCACCGCCGGAAAGCGGCGGCGGAAGGCCGGCCAAAAGGACGATACTATAGACGGGAGCGCATGATTCTCAACTTAGGGGGTGCATGACAGTTTTTCCGGATGATATTGGGGCCACCCTTTTGAAAAAGGTTTGACGGAGGGGTTGGGAACCGCCTTTCCTGAAAAGGGGGTTCCCAATCGACCGGATTGTCATACCCCCGGATCAAGGAAAGTCGGCGCGGGTGCGTTCGATCTCGACGGCGACGCTGCGGGCGAAACGGAGGGCGCCGGGCTTGTCCACGCGCACCTGGACCCTGGCCACGCCTGCGGTTTCCAGGCAGCAGCGGGCGACTTCGGCGGCGAGTTTTTCCAAAAGCTGGAAGCGCGACCCCTCGACCAGGGCGCGCACCCGGCCCTTGACCGCCTTGTAGTCCACCGTGTCGGCGATGGCATCGGTGACGCCGGCCGGGCGGAGATCGCAGAACAGGGTGAGGTTGAGGCAGACATCCTGCGCCTCGCGCCGTTCCTCGGGATAAATGCCGATGATGCAGCGCAACTGGAGATCGGTGATGTGAATGCGGTCCATACGGCAAAACGTAAGGCGCCAATGGCGCCCCGGCAAGGGGCTTGATGGCTTTGTCGGATGATGTTGGGGCCACCCTTTTGAAAAAGGGTGCTCCCCAAGCCCCTTCCCAAAACTTTTGTTCCCAAATGCCGGAGGGCGCTTCCACCACAAGCCATTCTGGCAAAACATCGTTTTTGTGCGCGTGGGCTTGTGGTGGAGGCGCCCTCCGCGTATAAGAAACAAACAGGTTTGACGGAGGGTTTGGGAACCGCCTTTCCTGAAAAGGGGGTTCCCAACATTGTCCGCGAAAGTGGTCCTGTGGCGGCGGTAAACGGTTAGGATTGTGCGGAAGGGGGAGCGTGCTAAATTAGGCGCGCCATGAGCAGTACACCGCCATCCGATCCTGTCAGCACCCCGTCCTCCCGCCGTTACGAGCGCTGGTTCCGCGTTCTCGACCGCCTCGGCCATTGGCTGGGCGACCGGCGCGGCCGCATTCCGCTGGACACGTTCGCCAAGTACCTGACCGTGCTGACCATTCTCGCCGTCCTACTTTCGTGGACCCTCAACTGGGAGCGCCTGCAGGAGACGCGGACGGTCATGTTCCAGTCGGTCATGGGCACCGCGTTCATGGTCTTTGGTCAACTTTTCCTCGTGCTGAATGTGGTTTACATGATCTGGCAGGTCTGGCTGTTCCGGCAGTACAAGCCGTGGCCGTCGATACCGGACCGGCGCCTGCCCACGTGCAGCGTTATTGTCCCTTCCTATAACGAAGGGCGTCAGGTGCTGGTCACCCTGCGCAGCTTGTGCGCCAGCGATTACCCGCCAGAGAAGTTGCAGATCATCGCCGTGGACGACGGCAGCCGGGACGATACCTGGGCTTGGATGTGCCAGGCCAAGCGGGAATTGGGCGACCGCATCATGGTGCTCAAACAGCCCCGCAACCAGGGCAAGCGCCATGCCCTGTACGCCGGGTTCCTGAAAAGCACGGGTGACGTGCTGGTGACCGTGGACAGCGATTCCATCGTCGAGCCCCGGACGCTGCGCATGATGTGCGGCGGTTTCATTCATGATCCGCGAGTGGGGGCCGTGGCCGGCAATGTGCGGGTGCTGAATCTGCACGAAGGCATGATTCCGCGCATGCTGGACGTCAGCTTTGTCTTCAGTTTTTACTTTATCCGGGCCAGCCAGAGCCTGGTCAATACCGTGATGTGCACACCGGGCGCGCTGTCCGCCTACCGGCGCGACGTGCTGTTCAAGGTGTTGCCCGAATGGCTGGTGCAGACGTTTTTTGGGCAGCCCTCCAATATTGGCGAGGATCGGGCCATGACCAACCTGATTCTCCGGGAGGGGTATTATGTCCATTTTCAAGAGGACGCCGTGGTTTACACCAATGTGCCCACCACTTACCGTACCCTGTGCAACATGCTGATCCGCTGGGCGCGCAGCAATGTGCGGGAAAACATCGCCATGACCTTTTTCACCTTCCGCAAGTTTCGCAAAGGCCCGATGAGCGGTGCCCGCATCAACCTCATTCAGCAGTTGTTCGCCATGGTGGCGCCGCCGCTGTTTTTGGGCGCCATCGTCCTCTGCCTGTTCTGGAAACCGCATATTTTCCTGTTGCAAATCCTGGTCGGCACGGCGATCTGGTCCAGCGTGCCGGCGATCATTTACGCCATGCGCCACCGTTCCAGTGAGGCGTTGTGGGCCTACGCGTATGGCGGCTTCTATTTCGCGGCGTTGTCGTGGATCAGCGCTTATTCGTTGTTCACCATGCACCGTTCCGGCTGGCTTACCCGCCAGACGCCGGCCACGCCCGCTGCTCCGCCGCCGGCGGCGCCGGTCAAGTGACCCGGACCGGCGCGGCGGGAAAGAGGCGATTTTTCCATGGCTGAACCGGGACGCGACGACTTGCTTCTGCTGGACGACGCGGCGCTGGCCCGCCACTGCCGGATTGCGCGTCGGCTTGGCACCGGGCCGGGCGGACAGAAGCGCAACAAGACGGCCTCGGCGGTGCTGGTCACGCACGAATCGTCCGGCTGCGACGGTGCGGCGGACGACACCCGGTCGCAGCACCAGAACTTGCACTTGGCCTTGCGCCGGCTTCGCCTGAACATGGCGGGGCACTGGCGGCAGCCGCCACCGGCGGCGCCGCTGGGGTTGCCACCCACCGCCCGCGCCCCCGACCGCTGGTTGTGGCTGGCCCGGTTGTTCGATGTTTTGGAAGCGCACCACTGGTCCCTGGCCGACAGCGTCACCGCCGCCGGCCTCAACACCGCCCGCATCGTCAAGGAACTCGCCGACGAACCGCAACTCTGGCAGCGCGCCAACGAGGCCCGCCGCCAGCGCGGTCTGCCCGTGCTCAAGTGTTAGTTACTCAAGTGTTGCAGTTGATTTTTGTGCTTAAAACAGGGTTCGCATTGGTGTGATATTTTATCATAACATACTATCATCAAGCGGCTTTCTTGCAGGGTGCAAAACCACCATCATGGAGGAACTGCCCGAACAGGCACT
>CAITYL010000047.1 GCA_903896595.1 uncultured Lentisphaerota bacterium | reverse complement strand
GCCGAGCCCCAGCTCGGCGAGTAACGTTCCGTTCCAGCCACAGTGACATCGCGCCGAGCTGGGGCTCGGCGTTCCCAGGGAGGCGCCGTTTAGCGCCGACGGCGCAGCAGGCAGCAGCCGCCCAGGGCCAGCAGGGCCAGGGAGGCCGGCTCGGGCACCGCCAAGATGACGTCGGCGAGGTAGATGGTGGAATTCGCCACATAGGTTGAGAACTTGAGGCCAGTAACCGTGGCGCCGATGGCCAAGGCGGGACCGCTGGTGTTGGTATTGGCCAGGTCGGTGAGCAAGTTCAATTTCTTGTTAATGAACGAGCCGCCGCCACCGTTATTCGGGATCAAAACATAAGAATACTCATTTCCTCCCGAGGTCGTGAGGGTGAACGTATACGGGTTATGACCGCTGACGCCTTCGTCCAGAGCGGTGTTGAACTGAACGTAATCGGAAGTGCTGGAAACGACCTGATTCAGGCCCGTGGTGTACAATTGCAGGGTGGTCCACGTGCTGTTTACTTTAATGGAGTTGTATCCAGTCCACGCCGTCGTGAACGCAGCGGGGTTGCCGGTTTGGTCTTTCCAGCCCTGGACGTTGGTGCTACTGAAGGTCCAGATCATGCTGCCCCAACTGGCGGCGGCGGTGAGGATCAAGGTGGCGGCGGCGGTTTGGATCATGGCTTTTGCTTGCATGGGAGTCTCCGTGTTCTTGGGGCGATGGTGGGATCTGGACGGTTTGCTAACCTCGGGCACTCATGGAAACGAATCGGTGTCGGCTGTAGCAAAGCGATTGTATCGCGTCAGTGACGTCCCGACGGGCTACAAGCCCTTTGCTACAAAGACTAATAATTCAGCCTAAAAGCCTTCAGTCTTCAGCCTAACGAGATCCTCCTTTCGGCTTGGGCTGGGTTGGCGCGGGGCCCAGGGAGGCCCGCCAGACCAGTTGTGGCGTGATTCGGACGGCCTGCGGTCCCGGGCGCTCGTCCGGCTTTTCAATCTTGCGCAACAGCATGGTGGCGGCGTCGCGGCCCAGCCGTTCGGTGTCCAGGTGGATGGAGGCTAGCGGCACCGTTGTCTTGGAGCTGAAGCTTTCGTCGTCATAGCCGATCAGCGCGATATCTTCCGGCACCCGCAGCCCGTGCTTGATAATGGTCTCGTAGGCGCCCCAGGCCAGCAGGTCGTTGAAACAGAACACGGCGTCCGGCCGCTGCGGCAGCGCCAGCAGGATTTCCATGGCTTGCGCGCCGCAGGCCGGGTTTTCGTAGTGTTCCGCCCGCACGATCCGGGCGGCCGGCAGGTTCAGCCCCGCCGCGTGCAATTCCTGGCGGCAGCCCGCCAACCGGTCCTGGGCGCAGAGGATGTGCTCGGGGCCGGCCAGATGGGCGATCCGCCGGCGGCCCGTTTGCAACAGCGCCCGGGTGGCCATCCGGCCGCCGGCGACATCATCAAAAGTCACAAAGTCCAGCTCCGGCGCCTGGGGACAGGGAGCCAGGAGAACAAACGGGTAACGCCCCTTGGCCAGTTGCTTGAGGTGCTCCGCCGGACCGATGTGCTGAATGATCAGCCCTTCCACGCCGCGCTGGCGGAGCATGGCCACCTCGTTGCGTTCCCGCTCCGTGTCGCTGCGGGTGTTGCAGAGCAGGACGTGATAGCCGGCCTGCCGGGCGGTTTCTTCCACGCCATAAATAAAGCCGGACATGAACGGGTTGTTGGCGTTGATGCTGATGGCGCCAATGACATGCGTCTTGCCGTTGACCAGGGCCTGGGCGGAGAGGTTGGGACGATACCCCAGCTTGCCGGCTTCACTCAGCACCCGTTGCCGGGTGGCGGCGGACAGCCCCGAGCCGGGGGTGTTATTGAGGGCCCGGGAGACCGTGCAGGTGGACAACCCCAGGCGCTTGGCGAGCTGCGTGATGGTCAACGGTGGGTTCATGGGCGGTTGGGCGGTTGGGCGGTTGGGCGGTTGGGCGGTTGGGCGGTTGGGCGGTTGGG
>CAITYL010000046.1 GCA_903896595.1 uncultured Lentisphaerota bacterium | reverse complement strand
TGCGTAATTTGGTTTGGCGTGACGGCGGCTCAATTAAAAAGGGGAACTGAGGTGACGCCGTCGCTGTCCGCCCGAGGACGGGCGGCTCCCGGTCTTGAAATAACGCCGGAACGGGCGGGGCCGCGTCAGGCCTCCAGGAGCCAGTTGCGGAGCTGTTCGGTGACCGCGGCCGTGGTGAAGCCGAACTTCTCGGCCAGCACCTTGGCGGGGGCGGAGGCGCCGAAGTGGTCCAGCCCGATGCGGAGTCCGCACCGGCCGGTGAAGCGTTCCCAACCCAGGGTGGTGCCGGCTTCGACGCTGGCCCGCTTGCAGAAAGCCGGCGGCAGCACGCTGTCCTGATACTCCGCCGACTGGCGCAGGAACAGCTCGCAGCTCGGCATGGAGACCATGCGGATCTTGCGGCCTTCCTGGCGCAGAATTTCGACGGCGCGGTAGGTGACCATGACTTCCGAGCCGGTGGCGATGACGATTGCCTCGAATCCGGGGTCGTCGGAGAGCACATAGCCGCCCTTGGTGATGTCGATGTTCTGCTGCAGCTCGGCCGGAATATTCTCCACGTTCTGCCGGGTGAGGAAGAGGCAGCTCGGGCCGTTGGTCTGCAGCGCGGCGGCCCAGGCGTGGGCGGTTTCGAAGGAGTCGGCCGGGCGCAGCACGGTCATGTGCGGAATGCTGCGGCACATCAGCAGCTGCTCGACCGGCTCATGGGTGGGGCCGTCTTCGCCGACGAAGAAGGAGTCGTGGGTGAAGATGAAGACGGCCTTCAGTTCCTGCAGAGCGGCCAGGCGCAGGGCCGGCTTCATGAAATCGCTGAACACCGCAAAGGTGGCGGTGAACGGAATGGCGGTGCCGTAGAGCGCCAGCCCGTTGGCGACCTGCCCCATGGCGAACTCGCGCACGCCGAAATGGAGGTTGCGGCCGGCGCGGTTGTCCGGCGTAAACTCGCCGCCGTCCTTGAGGTGGGTCTTGGTGGACGGGTTGAGGTCCGCAGCACCGCCGGTAAGGGCGGGCACCAAGGCGGCGGCGCGCTGCATGATCTCGCCGCCGGACTGCCGGGTGGCAGTTTCCTTGGCGGGCACGGCCTTGAGCAGTTCAGCAAGAAGATTGGCGGGCACGACGCGGCCGGTGAGCTGGTCCAGCAATGCGGCCGGCTCGGGATTGGCCTGGCGCCAGGCGGCGAGGCGCTGGTCCCACTGGGCGGCGGCCAGCTTCAGCTCCGCCACGCGGGCGGCGCAAAGCGCGCGCACTTCGGCGGGCACGTGGAACGGCTCGTTCTCGGGGAAGCCCAGCGCCTTGCGGGTGGCGACAATTTCATCCGCGCCCAGCGGCTCGCCGTGGGCGTGGTTGGAACCGGCCTTGTGCGGGGCGCCCCAGGCAATGGTGGTCTTGCCGATGATCAGGGACGGGCCCCCGCGCCAGCCTTCCGCTTCGACCAGGGCAGCCTCGATCTGGGCGGCGTTCTGGCCGTCAATGCGGACCACGCGCCAGCCGTAGGCTTCAAAGCGCTTGGCCACGTTCTCGGAGAAGGCGATGTCGGTCTTGCCTTCAATGGTGATCTGGTTGTCATCGTAGAAGACGATCAGGTTGTCCAGGCGCTGATGGCCGGCAAACGAGGCGGCTTCCGCGGTGATGCCTTCCATCATGCAGCCGTCGCCGCACAGCACGTACACCTTCTGGTCGAACAGGTCGGCCGCGCCGGTGCGGGCGCCGAGCTGCTTGGCGGCAATGGCCATGCCGACGCCGGAGGCAAACCCGGTGCCCAGCGGGCCGGTTGTGATGTCGACGCCGGCGGTCAGTCCGTGCTCGGGATGACCGGGGGTCTTGGAGTCCCACTGGCGGAACTGCTTCAGGTCGTCCAGGGTCAGTCCGCACTCAAACAGGTGCAGCAGCGAGTAGAGCAGCATGGACCCATGGCCGGCGGAGAGGACAAAACGGTCGCGGCCCAGCCACTGCGGGTTCGCGGGGTTGAAGCGCATCCGGCGGCTCCACAGGGTGAAACCAAAGTCGGCGCAGCCCATGGGCAGGCCGGGATGGCCGGACTTGGCCTTCTCAACCCCTTCGGCGGAGAGCATCCGCACGGTGTTGACGGCACGCTGGAACACGGTGGCATCAGGAGTGGACATGGTCTAGCTTCCTTAACTGGTTGGCGGCGGCGCCGGCCCGGTTTTTGGCAAAACACATAATATACTCCGGCCGCCTTCCCCCGCCCGAGGATGCTGGTGAATAGCAGGGCCTGACCGTTTTCTCGAACGATGTTGGGAACCTTTTTTTCAAAAGGGTGGCCCCACCATCATCTGGATGCCCTATTCCCAGCCGGGAACGATGCCGATGCCGGCTTTCACGCCGGACAAGGTGTACACCCCGTCGGCGGAGAGGTACGACGCGCCTTTCATGCCACTGTTGCGGATGAAGAACGGGGTGTCGAGGTCGATGAAGTCGAAACCGCCCAAGCCGCCGGCGAACTGGGCTGCCGCACAGGAGGCGAGTTCGCTTTCCACCATCTCGCCGATCATCAGCTTGATGCCCGCCGCCCGCGCCAGCGACCACACCTCGCGGGCCCGCAGGAAGCCGAGCTTGGTCAGCTTGATGTTCACCGCCGTCACCGCCCGGCGGCGGATCAGGCGGAAGACGTCGTCGAGCGAATACGCGGACTCGTCGGCGCAGACCGGCATGGGCAGTTTGCGCGACAGGTAGGCCAGGCCGTCGATGTCGTCCTTCTTCACCGGCTGTTCCAAGACGGCGGGATGGATGCCCATGCGGGCCAGTTTCTTGATGAAGGCCTCGGCTTCCTCAGCCGTGCAGGCGCAGTTGGCGTCCAGGTAGATGGGGCAGCCGGGCGCGGCCGTTTTTACCGCCTCCAGCCGCCGGAAATCCTCGTCCATGTCCGCGCCGGTCTTGACCTTGAAGGTGTCAAAGCCGCGCTGGCGCATCTCGGTGGTGAACGTCCGCGCGGCGGCCGCATCGCCGATCACCACCGTCACGTCGGTTTTGAGCACCGGTTCACGGCCGCCGAAGAATTGCCACAGAGAGATCTTTTGCAGCCGGCAGACCAGGTCCAGCACGGCCATTTCGGCGGCGGCCAAGGCGGCCCGGTTGCCATCGAGCAGCCCTTCCAGCCGGCACAGCACCCCGAGGTAGTCGGCAACATCCGCGCCGGCCAGGGCCTCGCCTGCGGCCTCCAAACTCTTCATTGTGCCCGCGCGGGTTTCGCCGGTGATGTGGGTGGCGATGGCCGCCTCGCCGCGGCCCCGTTCGCCCCCGGCCGTTTCCAGGGTGAACACCGCATTTTCCAGGCAGCTATGGCTGCCGCTGGCGATGGTGAATGGGGTGAACAGCTCGGCATCGAGCTTCGTCACCGAGAATTTTTTGATGGTGGTGTCATTCATGGAGGTGCGGCATTTTAATCCGTCGGCATCCGGATGGCAACCCTGGCAAGCAGGCTGAAGCGGTTTAGGCTGTAGGCTGAAGGTAATCAAGATCCCACTTGGACGCGGTGTGGATGGGGCATTTCCCAACCCATGTCACAACGCATAAAAAAGCGAATTATTGTATGCCATCACAGCAGGCGTTCAGTTGGGCGCCCCCCGGTTACTGCTTGGTTGGCCGAGCGTTGCGATGGGATACCTTTATGCTATGGTGCAAAAATGAACATCAGGCGCCCATGGATAATGTGCTGGCGTTTGCTCACGGCGGCGATTATCCTCGCGGCAGCGTCGAAATATTGCCACGGCAGGGCGGCCATGGAGTGATTAGGGACGGGTGAATTATGATCGTGCGTACCTGTCCTAACCGGCTACCGATATGATGTCTGCCAAGAGGTGATGATGAAATGAAGGTGCTTGCGGCCATCGCTCTGCTGGTCTACTTCCTTGCATGGTGGCTCGCCTTCTGGCTGCCGATGCGAAAATGTGACGTTTGTAAGTTTCTGGTGTTCATCCCGGTGGCTCTATGTTCAGTGGCCATACCGATGGTAGTTTCAGACATCCGGTCATCAACACCGACGACGTTCATGGTTATTTGGTTCGTTGTTCCGCTGATATTGGTGGCGATAATGCTGAGACGAGAGAAAACCAAACCCAAGCGAACGGTTCCAACGGACGCTCAGGAACCGCGCCAGTGACCCCCGCGGCCCAAGCCCAATCCGCCATCAAGCCTTCTCATACTTTTTGCGGATTTCGCAGGCCGTCCCCCACGCCGAAGACCTTGCTTGAGACGGTGTGAACGGCCTGCGAAATCCGCAAATGGAAAAGGGGGGCGGCAGGGATTATCTTTTTAGTTTGTGTCGAAATCCGGGGTCCCGGCCGTTTGGAATACGCATTATGAGCTTGATTGAACAATTGGAAGCGGTTTTGGCGGAAGCGCTCGCGACGATTCCGGGAGCTGCGGATGCCGCCACGGTGGAAGCGCTGAAGGTCAAGTACGTGGGCCGGCGCGGTGCCGTGTCGGAACTGATGCGCGGCCTGGGCGGGTTGTCGGCCGAGGAGCGGCCCGTGGTCGGGCAGACGGCCAACCGGGTGAAGGCTGAGATTGACACCGCCCTGGCCGCCGCCGCCGACCGGCTGGCTGCTTCACAGGCGGCCGCACTGCCGCCGCTGGATGTCACGTTGCCCGGCCGTCGCCGCCGGCTGGGGCACAAGCACCCGATCAGCCTGGTCATGGACGATGCCGTGGCGGTGCTTCGGCGCATGGGCTTCATTGTCGCCGAAGGCCCCGAGATCGAGACGATCTGGCACAATTTCGACGCCCTCAATACGCCGCCGGATCATCCGTCGCGCGAGCCCAAAGACACGTTTTATTTTCCCGATGGCCGCATCCTGCGCACCCAGACCTCGCCGGTGCAGATCCGGGTCATGGAAAAGCAGCAGCCCCCGGTGCGCATCGTCTGCCCCGGCCGCGTTTACCGCCGCGACACGCCTGACGCCACCCACGGCATGAACTTCCACCAGATCGAGGGACTGTACGTGGACCGCAACGTCTCCCTGGCCGACCTCAAGGGCACGCTGGCCGCTTTTGCCGCCGAAATGCTCGGGCCCGGCACCAAGATCCGCTTTCGCCCGCACTTCTTTCCGTTCACCGAGCCGAGTGTGGAATGCGACTTCTCCTGCATCATGTGCGGCGGCAAGGGCTGCCGGGTCTGCAAGCACTCCGGCTGGCTCGAGATCGCCGGCGCCGGCATGGTCAATCCCAAGGTGTTCAAGGCGGTCAACTATGATCCTGAGATATGGACCGGGTACGCCTTCGGCATGGGCATTGAGCGCATCGCCATGATCCGCTACGCCATTCCCGATATTCGTTTCCTTTACGAGAACGATCTTCGGTTTCTGCAGCAGTTTTGAGGGGGGGGCGGCGGATAGGACTGGGACCAGTAGGACTCTTGGGACCATTACGACCTTTGGGACAACCCGCCGCCGCATCCGATGAAATCAAATAATGGGTGTTTATCGCCGCTCTCCGTCCTAATGGTCCCAAGGGTCCCAATGGTCCTACTGGTCCTATTTTGTGGCGGCGGCCAAAGCGCACTTTTTGCAAGCCGATCCAAAGGAAAATCGCACCGATGAGTTTTGACACCCGTTTGCTGCTGGGGGACGAGGCGGTGGCCCAGGGGGCGCTGGACGCCGGCATTTCCGGCTGCTACGCCTATCCCGGCACGCCCTCGACCGAGATCATGGAATTCATCCAGCGCTGCCCGGAACGGCGCGAGCGGCCGCTACACGCCCAATGGTCGGTCAATGAGAAGACGGCGATGGAGGCGGGGCTGGGCATGTCCTATGCCGGCCGGCGCGCGCTGGTCTGCATGAAGCACGTGGGGCTGAATGTGGCGGCGGACGCCTTTGTCAACGCGGCGGTCACCGGCACCCATGGCGGCCTGGTGGTGGTGGCGGCGGACGACCCGTCGATGCATTCGTCGCAGAACGAGCAGGATTCGCGCTTCTATGCGAAGTTTGCGCTGCTGCCGTGCCTGGAACCGGGCAATCAGCAGGAAGCCTATGAGATGACCGTTTACGGGCTGGCGTTGTCGGAAAAGCTGCGCCTGCCGGTGCTGCTGCGCCTGACCACGCGCCTGGCCCATTCCCGGGCCGATGTGCGTCCCGGGCCGCGGCGCGCCCCCAATGAGCTCTCCATGCCGGACAACGAGCGCCGGTTCGTGCTGCTGCCGGCCATCGCCCGCCGTAATTACGCGGCGCTGGTGGCGCGCCAGCCCGAGCTGCTCCAGGCCGCCCTTGCCGACGGGTTCAACGCGTTCCGCCCCGGCCCGAACCGGGCGTTGGGCATTCTGGCCGCCGGCCCCGCCGTCAATTATCTGCACGAGAGTTTCCCCCGGGGCATTTGTCCGCACCCGGTGCTCAAGATCAGCCAGTACCCGGTGCCGCCCGAGCTTCTGCGCCAGTTGCTGGACAGCTGCGACCAGTTGCTGGTGCTCGAAGACGGGATGCCGCTGTTGGAGGAGTTCCTGAACGGTCCGCTGGGCGACCCGCGGATCCGCGGCCGCCTCTCCGGCCAGTTGCCGCGCACGGGGGAACTGACCCCCGACACGGTGGCCGCCGCCCTCGGCCGGCCCGTGCGGCCGTCACGCCCGGCATCGGAGCTGGTGATGGCGCGCCCGCCCCGGTTGTGCGACGGTTGCCCGCACATCGAGTCCTACAAGGCCTTGCAGGAGGTGCTGGCTGGCACTCCCGCCGCCCGGGTGTTTGCCGATATCGGCTGCTACACCCTCGGCGCCCTGCCGCCCTTTGAGGCCATTCATTCCTGTGTCGACATGGGCGCCTCCATCTCCATGGCCAAGGGCGCCGCCGATGCCGGCCTGCACCCGGCCGTGGCGGTGATCGGGGACTCCACCTTCACGCACTCGGGCATGACTTCGCTCTTGGACGCGGTGTGCGAAAACACCCGGATGACGGTGTTCATTCTCGACAACGGCACCACCGGCATGACCGGCGGCCAGGAATCGGCGGCGGCCGGCCGGCTCGACAGCTTGGTCGCCGGCTTGGGCGTTCCCGCCGCCAAGATCCAGGTCATTACCCCGCTGCCCCAGCAGCACGCGGCCAATGTCGCCGCCCTGCGCCAGGCCATTTTCAATACCGACGGCCTCGCCGTCGTCATCGCCCGCCGCGAATGCATCCAAACCGCCAAAATCCATAAAAAATAATCTGAACGTATGTTGGGGCCACCCTTTTGGAAAAGGGTGATCCCCAAACCCCTTCCCAAAACGTTTGTTTCTTTTTGCGGATTCCGCAGGCCGCTCTCGCGCGATAATGCACGCTTGGGACAGCAGGGGCGGCCTGCGGAATCCGCAAAGGGTACAAACAGGTTTGACGGAGGGCTTGGGAACCGCCTTTCCTCAAAAGGGGGTTCCCAACATGCATGAAAGGAAATTCAGCCATGAAATATGATATTTTGTTGTGCGGGGTGGGTGGGCAGGGGATTTTGACGATCGGGCATGTGGTGGGGGAGATGGCGCGGCGGGCCGGCTGGCGGGTGAAGCAGCCGGAGGTGCATGGCATGGCCCAGCGCGGCGGTGCCGTGGAGGCGCACGTGCGGCTGTCGGAGGCGCCGGTTCATTCCGACCTGATCCCGCGCGGTGGCGCCGATCTGATTGTGGCCATGGAGCCGTTGGAGGCGTTGCGGCACTTGCCGCTGCTGGCGCCCGACGGCTGGGTGATCACGGCTACGGAATCGGTGCGCAACTGTGCCGGGTATCCGGAGTCGGCGGCGCTGCTGGCCGAGCTTGACGCCCTGCCCCACAAAGTATTGCTGCCGGTCGCCGATTTGGCCCGTCAGGCGGGATCGCCGCGCGGCGCCAACATGGTGCTGTTGGGCGCGCTGTCGACGCGACTGTCATTCCCCGAGGCGGCTTACGGCGCGGCCATTCGCGACCTCTTCGGGCGTAAGGGCGACGCCGTGGTCCAGGCCAATCTGGCCGCCTTTGCCGCCGGTCGCGCCGCCGCGGTCTGACGCCGTTGTGCAGTGAAAGCCATGCTCTCACCGAGGCATGGAGACACAGAGGCGAAGAAAAACCGTTTAGATCATACGGCTTGGCGGGGCGCCGGTGATTTTTCGGAAGACCCGGGAAAAATAATTGGTATCGGGAAAGCCGAGTTGGGTGGCGATTTCCTTGATTGAGCGGCGGCCTTCCCGCAATTGTTCCCCGGCTTGGGCGATGCGCAGCCGGAGCTGATACTGGCGGGGCGAAAACCCGGTGGCGGTGTGGAAATGGCGGAGCAGGGAGCGGCTGGACAGACGGGCGGCGGCGGCCAGTTCCGGCAACGTCACGGACTCGGTGATCCGTTCCTCCAGCAGGCGGACCGCGTTCTGGATCCCGGTGTGCTGGCGGACGGCGCGGGCGGTGCGGCGGGCCGTGCCATGGCGGCTGACGGTGGCCAGCACCTGCAACAACAGCCCCTGGGCCACCACCACCGCCTCATAGGTGCGTGACCGTGATTCCCGGTCCAGCGCCTCCAATAGGCCCAGGCATTCCGCCAGTTCGTCCGGGGCCAGGTGCTGCACCCGGATGGCGGGCGGCCGGGCGGCCGGTTTTTTGGCCAGCAACAGTCCCAGTGCGGTCCGGCACAGCCGGAGATGAGCCAGCAGGGGGGCGTGCCGCCGAAAGAACTCGTTGCGGATCAGGATGTTTACCACGATCAACCCTTCGCAATGCCGGTACCCGTGGGTTTGCGGGCCGGCGACCAGGAAGGTGTCGCCCGCATGAAGGCGGCCGGCACGGCCGCGGCCAAGGTGTTGCGCGGTGCCCGTCACCACGAACACCAGTTCGGCAAACTCATGCTGGTGCAGGACAATGTCGTTCTGTCGCACGTGCTGCAAGACGGCCGGGAATCGCGGATGGCGGAAGAGAAACGCCTCCGGCCAATAGGTGGCCGATGGGGGTTCGGTCCGCCGTCCCGGCCGGGCCGGTCGGGGATAGGCCTCGCCCGGCAACCGGGCGACATCAATGAGATTTTTGGGGGCGCCATCCATGGGGTTACTATAAATTGGCGGGATTATGCTAGCAACTGGCGATTTTGTGAAGGCGGGGGCGGGCGGAACAACTATGGTGGATGACCATGGAAAAACGAACAATGCAACTTTCAGATACCCGCTATCGGGACAAGGTGTTGGGCTGCTGGCTGGGCAAGGCGGTGGGCGGCACCTTGGGCATGCCGTTTGAAGGGGTTGACACCCCCCCTGAGGTGACCTTTTACACCCCGGTGCCCACTCGGATGCTGCCCAATGACGACCTGGATTTGCAGGTGGTCTGGGCGTGCGTGATGGACCGGATGTCCGCGCCGCGGGTGGACCGGCAAGTGTTTGCGGACGCCTGGCGCGAGCATGTCCAATTTCCGTGGGACGAGTACGGGGTGGCGACGCGCAACCTGCAACTGGGGCTTCGGCCCCCCTTTACCGGGTCCTGTGACAATTGGTTCACCTGCGGGTTGGGCGCCGCCATCCGCTCGGAGTTGTGGGCGTGCCTGGCGCCTGGTGACTCGCACCTGGCGGCGGCCTATGCCTACGAGGATGCTTGCGTGGATCACGACGGCGACGGTATTTGGGCGGAGGTGTTCCTGGCCGCCCTGGAAAGCCGCGCGTTTGTGGAGTCCGATCCCGCCGTGCTGCTGGACCAGGCGCTGGCGCATCTGCCCGCGGAAAGCCGGGTCCGGCAGGCGGTGGCCGACACCCGCCGGTGGTGGGGGCAGGCAAATGACTGGCGCGCGGTGCGGAAGCAGATTTTGGCCGGCTACGGCCATGAGAATTTCACTGACGTGACCATGAACCTGGCGTTCACTATTCTGGGCTGGCTGGCTGGCAACGGTGACTTTGGCCGTTCGATCTGCATTGTCACCGCCTGTGGCAAGGATACCGACTGCACGGCGGCCACTCTTGGCGCCCTGCTGGGCATTCTCAATCCGGCGGGGATTCCCGAGCCATGGCTGAAGCCCATCGGGCGGCAATTGGTGCTCAGTCCGGGGATCACGGGGTTGACGCCGCCAGCCAATTTGGATGACTTCACGGACTTGGTGCTCAACTTGCGCCGACGTCTGCCGCCCGGCGCGCCCGTGGCGGCGCCGGTGGCCGCCCCCACCCCGGAATCACTCCAGATCTTGGCCCAGGTGGACTTCACCGGGCCGGCCATCTTTGGCGGCGGTGCGCATGCCGAGGCGCCGGCGGCCCCGGTCCTGTCCGCGGCCGCCCGCCCGGTCCGTCTGGCCGGCGCCATGGCCGAGTTTCCAGTTGCGCAGTTTACGGATCAGGTTCTGCTGTTGGCGCTGCCGTTCCAACTGGCGCAGGCGCGTGCCGTCAAGGTTCTGTTCAATACCCCGCAGAACTGCCGGGTCTGGGTGGACGGCCGTTTTCTGTTTGGCCGTGAGTGCGGGCGGATGGCGCCGTCTTTCCACCGGGCGCCGGTCAACCAGTGGGGCGAGATTGAGCTGGCGGCCGGGGCTCATACCCTGTTGGCGGCCATTGCCAAGCCCGAGACCGGTGACGCCGCCCAATGGGTGGCCGGCATCGGCGACCCCCAGAGCAACCTGTGGCTGGCGGATGCCTTTGCCCGCGGCGGGGCATGATGGCGTTCCATTAAAATGCAGTATGAAAGCGGTGTCGGGCCACCGCCACTCTAGGGATTCCGGCCGCGGCCGGAATCAGTCAACGCGAATGTGCTTTCTGTGCGTTCTCCACCGGTGAAATCACGTCGGCGGTGGCGTGTCTTCGGCCGTCAGCCGGAAAATTTGGCGGTAGGTACCCCCGGGATGGGTGCGGTCGGGGGTTTCGGCCAGGGCTTTCTGAAACGCCGCGTGGATCTCATCGGTGGCCACCTGCGCCTTCACCCGGTCGTAGACATCATCGTCGCGCTCCAGGGTCATGATGATGTCGCAGCCGCTGAGATACACCGCGATGTCGCGGATGCCCGCCTGCCGGTACAGCTTGACGACATGCTCAGGAATGGCGTCGTGCAGGCGGATGTAGTCGGCGACCTGGTCGGGCTTGAGACGCCAGGTATAGGCCTCGCGGAACAGGCGCATGGGGCAACCTCCTTGGGCAATAGCAGTAAAAGACCGCTCCGATCCGTGTGCTCGTTGTCGTGTTCGCCGTCGTTTTTGAAGGTCAATACGGCCCGAGAAAGCGCGAACCATTGAAGTGGATCATGTGGGTTGGGTTGTCGGCCACCCAGACCTCGGTTTCCCAGGCGATGTCGGCCAAATGGCGGGCCATCACAGACCGGTCGGGAAACGCGGTTACATAAACCACGCCCACGGTTGCATTCTTGAAGAGTTCACGCAACTCAACATGGCGCTTGCTGTTCATGGGGCCATGACTGGTTACCGATCATGCGAGTCCTCCAATGTGTTCGTCAATCATGGTCTGACTGAGGTGGCCTGCTTGTTTGGCCCAGCCTCCCAGTTCCAGCAATGCATCACGACTGGGGTATTTGAGGGAACGCAGATCGGTGGCGTTGACTTGGGTATGGCCGTTGAACAGGCGGAAATGCTCATCCAGCCGGGTGGAGTTCAAGAACACCATCAAACCAAACGCCAGCGTCTCTGGAATGCCGTGTTTGTGTTGGTGGAATACGTTGAGATGATTCTCAAAGCCAAGCCATGCCGCGTCAAAGGCATCTGGCCGTACCACGCTGGCCATGACGCGGCGTTTCTCCTCCTTGGATGAAAAACGCCGGACAACGGTGTAAAATCCGTTCGGATACAGCCACTTTTGGGTTTCTTGGTGCAAGAGTAACGCATTTGGCTTCTTGGCGGTGGGCAAGGGCCAGGCGATGCCGTTGTTTGCAAAATGGCATGGATACAGCAGCGGCACCGTGTCGGCCGCTGGCTGGGAACGCAAAAACGGTTTGAGCCGGAAATCCACCACCGGTCCGGTAGAGACCTCCACGCCGAGATCGGCGAGAGAATGGCGAAACGCCCCCCCAGTTCCGATGGCACGGACGCATCGGTCGCGGGGATATGGATGAATTTTTCCGCATCGTCGGATTTGACGATGGCGCGGAAATCACAGACGGCCTCCCGGTAATCGTCAAAGCCGCTGTCGCAGGAATGGGAAATTGTCACCGATCCCTGCGGCTTGCCACGGGTCAACTTGATGATGATGTTTTCCTGCAAAACGCCGTCATCCTTGAACGCTTGGGTACGTGACGCAAACAAGTGAATATGCTCAATGGCGGCCCGGCGCAACATGAACTCGCGAAAGGGCCGGTAATAGGGGCCATTACAAAAACTACGCGGTACGATGGCCACCAGTTCACCGCCGTCCACCAATAAGTCCAGCGCCAAGGCCATAAAGGCGGAATAAAGATTGACGGTCTCGATCCCCGCTTGGCGCAACCAGTGGCGATGCGGAGAAAGCGGATTGATTTTCTTGTATGGCGGATTCAGGATGGCATGAGTGAAATTGGCGCGGGTACAAAATTCCAGCCGGTGAACCGCCGCCTGGATGAAGTCATAGGGCTGTACCATGATGCCTAGCTGGCGGTCGGGTGAATTGGCATTGGTTTGACAGGCCTCAAGGTGTTCCGTCAAGTGGCTACGGAGCGTGTCATCGATTTCGTAAGCGGTCACATCAAGCGCGGAGTCCGCAATGGCATCATGCCGCCAACGTTGGATAAACGCTGCGGAAAGCGCTCCCTGTCCGGCACCGGGATCAAGCAGGCGAAGACGCGCATTTGGGGGGATGACAAACAGCGACGCCATGAACCGTGCCACGGCGGCCGGCGTCATGAACTGTCCCAATTCCGAGCGACGCGAGGCGGTCGACGCCACCGCCACCATGGGCCGTGCCGCCTCAATCCGTTCCGTGATGCTCGCCGCCAAAATCATACCGCCTTACCCTTTGTTGTTATGCTAACACATATATGCAATATTGCAAGGGGATGCCATGCATAATGGTACAATCTTGAAGAGTGGTGTTTCTGTCACCATAAAACACATTAAGGTAAGCAAAACATACTCCACACGGTGCAATCTAGTCTTCCCTGTGGTGATTTTTTGGTGTTTGCGCCTCGCTGTAAACCGTCAATTTGAAGTTGAATATTACGTGACCTCTCGCTTCCGGTGCGAGGGACAGGCGTTTATTCAATACCCCATTGTTTATAGGTCTCTTCGGAATAAAACCATAGACCATGCGGAGGCTTATTTTTTGGGGAAAAAGTCGCGATGGCATCCGTGATCGGTGCTTTTTTGAATGGAATATGCATCACTTTGGCTGTCCCGTTGATTATTCTATCACTGAGTGCGTTTGGCCAATGAATTGCAAGGTATTTAGGGGACAAGATTCGACGATCCCAAACCGTATAAGCAGCAATAACCGGAATCTCGTAAAGGTCAATAGCTTTCTCAATTTCTAAGGGCACCCAATCAGAATCAAGGCGGGTAGTTTGGCCAATAATTAGAACCATGTTTTTTGAATTACGCAGACGCTCTTGCAGAGATGCGCGGAGCGTTGCTTTTTTGCTTGAATCACGAACAGACGAAGCCTTTTCGTGACTATTAATCATCGAGAAGTCATCATCCGTCTTTTCAGTCCATGCTTTCATCAGGTTGTAATACTTGATGTCGGAGTCTGTCGGCACGTCCGTTCCGTTGGCATGGAATGCAACGTAGGTGCCGTTTCTGTATGCCATAACTATGCCTTCCAGTTTGCTTGCACTTCTCGCAGGTCGAGATCATCGAAGCGGTCACGGTGCAAGACGATTCTAATTTTTGGGGTAATTTGCTTTGCTTTAGTTTCCGTGATTGCCGAGAGGATGATCAGATTAAGTAAATCGCGAGTTGGCAATCCAAGTCCAGACAACCCACTACCCACAAGTGGAAGGTTAAACGGGTGGCCACCAGACTCAATCCGCACACGCTGCCAAAGTTGGTTCAATGCAACCCACATCATTGTCACATCGGAATATGCTTTGCACGTATTGGGGTCGGCTTTGGCAAACGCGAAGGCTAAATACTGATCTTGGTTTGCTGTAATTAATGCACTCGTGCCGATGGGATAACGCTTGGACTTGCCTTCGCTCTTCGCGACGTTCGTACTCGTGACTCCACGCAACTCGACCTCCACTTGCTTATCGAATGGCTCAGAGTGACCGCCGAAGCACTTCTTGATGAAGATTCCGTGGAGACTTTTGTCTGAAACAGGTTTACCTAACTTGCTGTCGAAGAACTCGGTGACGGCTATGGCCCGAATACCATCTTGGGTAAAGATGTCTCCGAAGAGTACCTCAATTATAGTGTTTGTGTTTGCGACTTTGATGTCGACCGTTGACGGTTTCCACACCTTTTTTAGACCGAAGCAGAGACTAACCAAAATGACGATCACAAATGCAGTAGGCCCCTCTATTTTAAAGCCAGGGATGAAGTGTGTAATACCTTTGATAATCGTGAAGAGAACACTGAACGCGGTGAAAATATAACCGGAAGTTTTCCACGGATAACGCACAACGCCTTGCCAAAGGTCTTTGAGTTGTTGCATGGTTGACAAACTCTCGATATGTGACTTGTCCAACGATTCAGACTGGAAGTGGTATGAACAATCGCACTATACTCGCATTGACAGGGAATTGGTACTTCACGGAACATCGACCGCTGAACATTCAACGATCAGGCTGGTCTTTACCGGTCTTCGCCCACGCCGCTAGCCAGGAGCTGGCCAGGCAGGCGGCGGGGTGTCGGTTTGGCGCGGCCGTTGATGGCGGCGCCGGTGAAGCGGTCCTCGCCGCCGGCATTTTTGGAACACACCGAGACAGAAGCGTCCAGACGACCGTCATCGGCATAGCCGAAGGAGGAACGTCCCTGGGGGAGGGCGTAGCTGTCGTGGCCAGCCCCGCCCCAACAGGAAACCGAGGCCGTTTATGTTAGCGGAGCTCTGGACCGCGCAATCGCAGACGTAACTGTCATTGCCAATCTGGCCATGCAGCCAGCCGAAATTGAAATCGCGTCCATGGCCCTGGATCAATCAATGCGTTCTTCAAAGATTATCAAGTACCGACAACTAAACACTCTGTCGCGCGTTTAGATAGAGCGGTGGCAATGGCAGGCTTGGTGCCAACGGTGATGGCGGGGGGAAGCTTATGGTAGCTGTCACCGAAGCGCATGGAAAAATTGAATAGCACCTCACCATAAAACTGATGGATCTTGTTAACGAGCCCCGGATCATCGTTCTGCTTGGTCGCAATTTCAGCCAAACTGTCTAATAAGTCCTTGATGAGAAAAACATGATGTTTGATTCTAGCGGCGGCGGGAAGAGACTCGTCATCCAACGCAAGGTGAACGGACAAACCAAGAGCGCAGGCATAAGTTTCGATATCTCCCAAGGTCAGGTCGGCGTCACGCCCTGCCTCAATCCGGCAAACCTTGCTTGGGCTGCATGCCATCGTCTTGGCAAGCTGACGTTGAGTGATTTTCTTTTCGTTGCGAAAGCTGACAAGGCCACGAATGAACTTGACTGCTTCGCTGTGCTGGTTCATGGCGTCCACCCCATCGGTACCAAGGGTGTCGAGAACCATTGCTTCAACGGTGTCATATCGCTTAGTGTTCATTTTTAATTCGTTCTTCGTTAATGAATAATGATGTCAAAAGACCATGAATATGTTTTAGTCGTCAGGGGACGTCTCTATCCAGCGTATCATTTCCTTGGCGCGTTTGATGTCTCGCGGTTGTGTGTTTTTATCCCCGATACAGAGCACGTGAATAATGGACGTTGCCTCATCCGGGAAAACATAGAGGCGTGTTTCCTTCGCGCCTCGAACCCCGGTTTGACCGATGCGGTAAAGCCGGTCACGTTCCGACCCCCAAAAACCAAAGTTACATGAACCCAAGCGGTTTCCTGAAAGGAGATGTTTATGCAAGTATTGAAGGTTGCTCATGACGGACGCGACTTCGCGTCCATACCGTTGATTATACTTGGTCAGTTCTTTTTGACACGCGCCTTCAAGTTTTACGGTCCACGCCTTCATACCACAAGTCATATTTTTCGCCATAACCAATTTTCCTTTCGCTCCAATTAACAATTGCATTTTCCGGAACAACTGATGTAAATTGTTTCATCATGCGCATATTATACCGCGTTTTTTTCGTTTTTCAAGTCACGCACGGCCATAAATTTGCTGGACGGATGGCGGCGGCGAGCCCCAGATGGACACTGAAATGTTATGTCACCGGTCTTCGCCCACGCCGCGGGCCAGGGGCTGGGAAGGCAGCGGGGGCTGCTGCCAGCGGGTGTGCGGTTTGGCGCGGCCGGCGGCGGCGGCGCCGGTGAAGCGGTCGTCGCCGCCACCGTCAAGAAATACGCCGAGGCAGGAACTTTCCGGGCGGCCGTCGCCGGCATAGCCGAAGGAAAGGTCCGGCGGCGCGTCGTAGGTGTCGTTGCCGGCCTCATCCCACAGGAAGCCGAGCCCGTTCATGTTGGAAGAGCCTTGGGCGGTGCCGCCGCAGGCATAGCGGTCATCGCCGCTGCGGTCGTGCAGCCAGCCGGTGCTGAAGTCGCGGCCGTGGCCCTGGCTTTGGTTGAGGGTGGCCCGGTAGTGGTCGTTGCCAGCGAGATCGACCAAGGCGGCGGCGGCATAGTGGGCGGCGGCGCCCTGGTTGTACCAGACCCCCTCATAGGTGTCGTTGCCGGAGAAGTCGACCAACAGGCCGAGGGCGTACCAGTAGGCGACGCCCTGGCCGAAAACGCCGGCTTGATAGTGGTCGTCGCCCTGGCCGTCGACCAGCAGGCCGATACCGCCGCCCAGCGAATGGCCGTCGCCGGGATGGGCGCGGCGGCCGAAACCGCAGCCCTGGGCCAGGCTGGTGTTGTGTTCGGCGGTCTGGGGCGAGGCGTATTCGATCTTGGTGTCGTCCGCCACGTAGCGGTCGTTGCCGGTGCCATCGATCAGCGCGCCGAAGCCGCGGGGGCCGCCAAAGCCCTGGGCCCGGATCATGCATTGGTAGAGGTCGTTGCCCGTCAGATCGTTGAGAATGCCGATGCCCATCACGCCGGCGCCCTGGCCCAGGAGCCGGGACTGATAGGTGTCGTTGCCGGCGCGGTCGATGACGACACCGATGCCGAACACGCCGGTGCCGAGCCCGGCAGCCTGGGTGACGTACTGGTCGTCGCCCGCAGCATCCAGGAGAAAGGCATAGCCGAGGCAGCCGCAGCCGACGGCGCCCGGTGCCGCGGACGCATAGATGTCGTTGCCGGCGCGGTCGATGACGATGGAGACGGGGGTGCGCCAGGTGGCGGCGGCGGCTGTGGCGTAGGTGTCGTCGCCGCCGGTGTCCAGGACCAGGAGATAGTCGCCCGCCGGGTAGGTGTCATTTTGGCCGCCGTTCAGGACCACGCGTCCCACCGGGGTGTCCCAGGAAAAGGTGAAGGGGGCGGTGAGGTCTGTACCCCAGGCCAGGGGAGCTTGGTCGATAGCGGCCGCCAGGATCAGGGCAGCTTCGGCCAGCCGGGTTTGGTCGGTGGTGTCGATGAGCTTCAGAATATCGGCGTCCAACTCGTGGTTGAGGCCGAACGCCAGGGCGCGGCCGGCAAGCGGGGCCAGGGCGGCCGAACCGCCGCTGGCGGCAAACGCCTGGTCCCGCTTGGCCAGGGCGGGCGGGATGGCGCGCAGGATGGCGGCGGCCGCCGCCGCCATGGCCGGGGGCACAGCGGCCGCCCGGGTTTGCAGCTGCCGCACCTGTTCCGCGGTCAGCGGCTGGTGGAGGGCGGCATGCAGCTCTTGAAGGGCGGCGGCCAGTGCCTCGCGGCCGTCCGCCGCGGGCGGTGCGGCGGCGGGTTCGAGGACCGCCGGCTGCAGGTCAAGGGCCCGGGCGGCATCCATGATGAGTTGCTGGAAGTGGTTGCTGTCGGCGAGGAAGGTGTTGCCAAAGGCGATGGCGGTGCCGTCCATGAGGCGCCAGTCGTCCCAAATTTTTTGGAACGTATTTAGGCGGTACAGCCCGCCGTCCAGCCACTTGCCGGGGCCGAGCTGGGCGCTGGCGGCGGTCAGGCCGACGGGTTGCAACAGCGTGTCCCACTGGGCGTCTGCCGGAGACTGCGCCGTGGTTGTGATCCCGGCCAACCCAATGGCCAGGAAACCATGAAAAATGAAATGGGGACGGTGAGACATGGCCGTTGTTTCTAGTTGTTATACCGCGTTAGGGTGAAGGTTTCAATTAAATGAGAGGTTTTCAAACGTAACGAGGTTTTTCCAATAACCGGGAGCCGCCCGTCCCCGGGCGGACGAACCCGTCATCGTCGGAGACGTGCGTAATGGGTTTGGCGGACGGTGGCCCCATAAATAAGGGCGGAACTGGTGTGACGCTATCGAGTTCCGCCCGAGGACGGGCGGCTCCCGGTCCTGAAATAACGCCGACATTAAAAAGCGAACCTAACGCAGGATAAAACGTTCTCTGAAGTGCTTTGACCTATTGGCGGCGGAGTTCGATGATGGCAGCCTGGAAGCGGCCGGGGAGGGTGACGGTGATGCCGTCGCGCAGCAGTTCCGCGCCGGTGCGCACGGTCTCTTCGGCCGCGTCGATGGTGCGGACGGCGTAAGCGGCCGTGGCCGTCAGGTCGCGGGGGTGGAACCGCCGGGTCTGGCAGTGGTCGTCCAGGAGGTGGACGAACAGCAGGCTGGAACTGTCCGCGGGATCCTGGAACTGGAACGCGGCCCAGCCGGTGCGGTCTTCCTTGGGGCGGGGCGGGGTCAGGAGATGGGCGACGGCGCGGGCGATGAAGTCGCGGTGCTGCTTGAAGAACGCCATGTTGGCCGCCAGGCGCTTCAGCATGTCGGGGGACAGTCCTGCCAGGTCGCCGCTGAAGCCGAGCATGCCGCTCATGCAGACGCGGGCCGCAAAATCCACATTGATCTTTTCCGTGATCTCCCAGGTGGCCCAGTTGGCCGCCACGGCGGTGGCCGGCGTGTTGTCCTTGGTGCGGCCGTACTCGGGGATGGCCGCGCCGACATTGCGCAGGGTCGTCCACTTGCTGATGCGGCCGGGCACGGCGCGCAGCATTTCACTCTGGTGGATGCGGATCACTTCCACCGGATTGACCGTGTCGGACAAGAAGTGGCCGTCGAAATGTTGCAAGGATTTGTTGTCCAAACGCATGGCGCCGCTGGAACAGCCCTCGAAGAACACCTGCGGATGGTTGGCGCGGACGACGTCCAGCAGTTCGTACCAGGCCCGGTAATAGTCCAGGAACTCGGCGCCGGACGGATCTTCGCCGAGATGGTGGTTGAAATCGATTTTCATCCAGACCAGGCCGTAGGTGGCGACCAACCGGCCGATCTCCCCCAGCACCCAGGCGCGGGCGGCGGGCTGGCGCAGGTCGGGGTAAAAGGCGTTCGGGCCGCGGATGAACCATTCCGGATGTTCCGTCACCGCCGGCACCCCGGGGCAGAGCCGTTCCGGTTCCATCCACAGGCCGAAACCGAGGCCGGCGGCACGCACCTCGTCGGCGAAGGCCCGCATCTGGCCGGCAAAGGCGCCGGTGAGTTTTTCCCGCCAGTCGCCGGTCTGGCCGCCCCAGTCGCCCTCGCCCTGGCCGTACCAGCCGGCGTCGATGACCATGACCTCGCAGCCGATCTCTTTGGCGGCGGCCAGCTGGCGGCGCAAGCGGTTGACGTTCAAAATATCAAAGGCATCGAACCAGGTGTTGTAAACCACCGGCGCGTGCGGTTTGGCGGCGGTGAAAAAGCGTTCCAGCAAATACCGGTGCAGGCGCGGCGCCGCCAGTTCCGGGGTGCCCTCCGGCACGGTTTGGACGAGAATTTCCGGCAGCCGCAGGGCGGCGCCGGGGGCCACCTTCAGCTTGAGGTTTTCCACGCGCTGGCCGAGTTCGACCACGGCCAGGGGCACCAGGTTGGTACCGGTATTGGCGGCGCGCACCCGGATCGTCCAGTTGCCCTCGGGCAGCAGGTGAAAGGCGACTCCGGCCCGGCCGTCCTTTTCCCGGAGGAACAGGTACGGGGTGCCGCCCTGGGTGCTGCGGCCCTGGCCGTTGGCGAATTCCAGAGTGCCGTGGTGCAGCTCCTGCCAGGCGCCCTGGTTTTCATTGCACCAGCGGCTGTCCTGGCTGTAAACTTCGTAACGGCCGGGCGCGAAGGGGAAGCGGGCCAGACATTTCAGCACGGTCAGGGGGACGGGGCCGAGATTGAGCAGCGCGTCCTGGCGGCTCCACACGCCGGTGCCCGTGTCCAGGGTCCAGCGACTTTCAAAGCGGAGGATGTCGGCGGCTTCCCAGGCCAGCCGCACGGCGTCGGTGCGGAAGTCGCAGGTGGTGAGGGGCAGAGCGTCGGCTTCGAAGCGGCCCTGATCGGTGTCCACCAGGACCAGGCCGCGGACATCGGCGAAACCGTCCTCCTGGCCGTTGACGCCGCAGGCCAGGCCGCACAGTTGTTTCAACCAGACCCGGCCGTTGGCGTGGCCGAATTCCGTCATCCCGTCAATGGAGGAGGCAAACGAAGTCATGGGCAATCAACTCCTGAGTAACTAGGTGGTTTTGAGGCGTGTGTGGGGTGAAACCGGGCGGCCGGATGGCGTGGGACCATTGGGACTCTTGGGACCATTAAGACTCTTGGGATGACCGGCCGCCTGGGCCCAATATTATTGGTTGTTTTCGGCCGCTATCCTCTTTGTCCCAAGCGTCCTACTGGTCCTAATGGTCTTAGCGGCCCCGGCGGCCAATGCGTTTTTATCCGTGTTTCAGAGGGCGAGGTCGGCGGTGACGACGCCAATCGGTTTGCCGCTACTGCCTTCGAGCACCCGCAGGGAGCAGGTGACCACAAATGCGCCGGTGGCATCCCGATACGGCGCCGACCACGTCGGGGCGCCGGCGGGATCGGCTTTGGCGTACCATTCCTGGGTGGTGTAGTCGGTGCCGGCAGGTGCCGTCACCCGTTCGAAGCGGCCATTATGGCGGCAAACCTGGATGACCGTCTTGGTGCCGCGTTCCGGGGCGAACGCGAAACGGCTGCCCAGTACCTCCGGGCTTCGCCGCAGGAAGGCGTCGAGCTTGGCCGCCGCCGTATCAGCCGTTGGTGCCAGGTGTTGGAGTTCGGCGGCAAAGCGGGTCAGGGCGGCCGCCACTTTGTCCTTCAGTGCGGCGTCCGGCAGGGCGCTGACGGTTTCATGGTAATGCACGACCTGCCAGTGGCGGCCGAGCCGCTGCCAAATCCAGGTTTCGGAGAGCACCTCTTCACCCGTTGCGCCTCTCTTATCCACGGTTTTTCCGACCCCCCAACCCAGCCAGATCGCCGTGTCCCGGCCCAAGACCTTGACTTGGGAATGGCTGATGGTGACGGACATGCGTTTCAAGCCCGCATAGGTCTGGGTCATGGCGGCCACCAGCGCTGGCCGGGAGTAGGGGCGGCCGTTGGTGAAGAAGATGGCGCCCGGCTCGTCGCTGAGCGGGGCGAACATTTTGTCTGCATTCAAGGCTTCGCCGTTGCGGATCAGATCGGTCATCAACTGGTTGACGGTGGTGGTGATGGCGGCGGTTTCGGTCGCGGTCAGGGTCTCTTCAGCGAGCAGCGGCGAAGCGAGGGTGATCAACCCGAGCAATCCGGCGGCAAGCGTTTTTTTCATGGCAGGCCAGTCTCCAAGCAGGGATGGGGGCTTTTGGCGGTGCGGCGGCGTTGGATGATGTCATTATACCGGTGGCTCCCTGCAATGCAACATGATCGCGTTGAATTATGTCGGTTTTGGTGCTAAAGTAGATAGCCGGGGTTTGGAAGACATTTCAACGTGTTCTTCCACACGGGTCGTGACGTGAACGTCGCCTGGCCAATGGTTTTGGAGCGCTGGACAATGCAAGCTCAATCGTCGAATATGGGCTCATCGTTGCGGGTACTGACGACGGGCATGCGCATGCCGTTATGGTCGAAATGCGGGATTGGCGTGGTGGTCGTTTTGGGGGTGGTACTGGGGCGGGGGTTGCTGGTGCCCTGGATGGGGCTGGAAGCGCGTTATTTCCCGGTTTATCCGGTCATGATTTTGCTGATGCTGCTCTTGGGGGCGGTGCCGGGGTTGGTATCGGCTCTGGCTGGTGTTCTTGCCACCGAGCTGTGCCTGGTTGTTCCATTTGGCGGCGTCTCATGGTCGGGGCCTGGACTGGCGCGGATGCTGTGCGTTTATTGCAGCGCCATTGCGCTGGGCTATTTGTGTCTGGCGCTGTGGCAGACGAAGAAAAAACTTAACTCCAATCTCGCCTATTATGAAACCCTATTTCAGTCAATTGGCGAGGGGGTGGCCGTCTATACCCAGGTTGCAGATGCCGAGCGATGCACGTTCCGGTTTATCGGGGTCAATGACGCCATGTGCCGCATGCTGGGGTACGACTGGGGGGAGATGTCCCTGCTGGATCCGGTGGAAACGGTGATTCCCGACCGTCTGTTGACGGTGCTGCAAGGCAGGGTCAGCCTGTCCCCTGACGACACCATCATGTATGAACGCGTCCTGCGCACCAAGGACGGCCGGGAGATTCCCGCCGAAGTCCGGACGCGGGTCATTCCGCATGAAGGCAAACAGATGATGCTCTCGGTGATCCGGGACATCACGGAGCGCAAGCAGCTGCAGGCGTTGCGCCAGGCCGCCGCCGCTGCCACGTGACGGCGTATGACTGAAGAAATGACGGGGCCGGCGCGGCGGGGACGCCATATCCCCGAAGCTTGCATTCAAACTGCCGGGGGGGCGGAGCCTCGTCCTTGGTACGGGCCCATCACTGCACTCCTGGCAACCGGGTTAGGTGAGTTGGCTGAAGTAGGGCAGCAGCAGGTCTTCCATGGAGTAGAGGCCGTTGTTTTTACTGTCTTGGGTAATAGCTTACTCAAGTGTTGCAGTTGATTTTTGTGCTTAAAACAGGGTTCGCATTGGTGTGATATTTTATCATAACATACTATCATCAAGCGGCTTTCTTGCAGGGTGCAAAACCACCATCATGGAGGAACTGCCCGAACAGGCACT